>JAXIPB010000243.1:0-9148 GCA_045403155.1 Micromonosporaceae bacterium | reverse complement strand
TGCTTTCCCGCCCGGCTAGTTGGGGCGGGTTTGGTGGGGCGGGTTGGTGGGGCGGGATGTGGCGGCGGGATGTTGCGGGCGATCCAGCCGACGATCTTGAAGGGCTCACCGTAGGCTTCGGCCGTGGTTCGTTCGTGGGTTAAGTTGATCTGGAACTCGGTCGGTGGCGCCGCCATCGCGGCCGCTGCCCAGGTGGGCGTCGCGGAGGCTCTCGGCATCGTCCGATGGGGTGACTCGTTTGCGTCCGGCGGCCCCGGCGCTTGGAACGCGCAGCTGAGCTGGATCGGCTTCATCTACGCGACGTCCGTTGTGGGCGGTGCGGCCGTCGGCCGACGCGCGGTACCCGGTCGCACCCGCATCGACAGAACGGGAGCCAACCTCACCGCCACGATCTCGACCGCGGTCGGCGCGGGACTCGCGGTCGCGATCGCTTGGTTGCCGGCGCGCGATGCCAGGCCGCCCGTCAACGTCGACCCGGAACTCGTCATCAGCATCACGGCCGGAGCCGGGATCATCGTCGGACTCGTGGTCGCGTTCGCGGCGCTGTACTCGAGATCTGTCACCCGCGGGATACTCGCGGCAGTGGCCTGGATCTGGCTTGTCGGCATTGGTTCGGCGGTGGCGGGCATCGAAACCGGAAAGCCCTACGACCCGCCGCGGCTCGCGGTCGTCGATGCGCCATCAGTTATGCCCACCACCTGGTGGTCCGGTCCGAACCTCATGATCGCCGTTGCGGGAGCGCTCGGCATCACCGTGGCGGCGCTGGCGCGACGGCGCGGCGCGCGGCGCCTCGGGATCGCGGTCTGCGGCCTCGTCGGTCCCGCCGTTGTCGCGGCCGCCTACCTTATCGCCGGCCCCGGGCCGGACCGGTCGTATCAAGCCGAGCCCTACACCGCCGCCCTGATCGCAGCGGGGGTGGGGCTGCTCGCCTCGGTCGTGGTCGCCCTTCCGTCGGGTAGCGGCGCCGCCGCCCCCTCCCGCCGTGGCGTCGGCACATCATCGGGTCGCGGCGACCCCGCCTCGGGTGGCCGAGACAGGGCGAGCCGACCCATCGACGGCCGCGTACCGTATCCAGCCGACGACGAGCCGATCATCGGCGAAATCATCGACGCACCCACTTCACCCCAGCGGGCAAACGCAGGACCGGGGGGGACCGCCGGTCCGCGGAGATCACACGAGGAGGACTACTCGGACTGGATCCGGGACCTTGGCCGCGTCCCCGGCCAGCGCACCGACGACTAGCGAACGTCCCACACTGGCTCGTCGGTCTCGACGACCTCACCGTCGATGCGAAAGTGCACGAATCGATCGAACGATCGCGTGAACCATCGGTCATGGGTCACCGCGACCACCGTACCGGCGAAGCCCTTCAAGCCATCCTCCAGCGCCTCGGCCGAAGCCAGGTCCAGGTTGTCTGTCGGCTCGTCAAGGAGGAGCAGGGTCGCTCCGGATAGCTCCAGCAGCAGGACCAGGAATCGCGCCTGCTGACCACCTGAGAGGGTGCCGAAGCGTTGGTCGCCCTGGGCCGCGAGCTCATACCGCGACAACACCCGCATGGCGTCGTGACGCGGCAGCCCGGTGCGGTGATCGTCGCCGCGCCAGAGGATCTCGACCAGCGTCTTGCCGATCAGATCCGGACGATCATGGGTCTGTGAGAAGTGCCCGGGCCGCACCCGGGCACCCAGCCGAGCCACCCCGCCGTGGGCCACCTTGGCCAGCGGCGCGCCATCGACCGGCGCGTGTTCGCCGCCCGGGTCCGAGCCACCGCGGGCAAGAAGGCGCAAGAAATGGGACTTCCCAGTGCCGTTGGCTCCGAGCACGGCCACCCGGTCCCCGTACCAGATCTCGAGGTCGAATGGGAAGGTCAGATTCTCGAGCTCGAGTTGCTCGCAGATCACCGCACGCTTTCCGGTGCGCCCACCCTCGAGCCTCATGCGAATGTCCTGATCCTTGGGTCGCAGCTCGGGCGGGCCGGCCTCCTCAAACCGCTCCAGCCTCGTCTTGGCCGCCTGCAACCGCGACGCCATGTCCGAGTTGTAGGAGGCCTTTTGCTTGTACATGAGGACCAGTTCCTTGAGCTTTTGGCGCTCCTCGTCCCATCGCCGGCGCAGCTCGTCGAGGCGTTCGTACCGGGCCTCCCGCGCGTCATGCCACGAGGCGAATCCGCCCGGGTGTGTCCACGCCGAGCCGCCCTCCACGGTCACCACACGGCTTGCGGTCTGAGCCAGCAGCTCACGGTCGTGGGAGACGTAGAGGACGGACTTGTCCGATTCCCGGAGCCGGGCCTCGAGCCACCGCTTGGCCGGCACGTCAAGGAAGTTGTCGGGCTCGTCGAGCAGAAGAACCTCGTCCGAGCCTCGCATCAACAATTCGAGCGCGAACCGCTTCTGCTGACCGCCGGAGAGGGTCCGAACCGGCCGGGTCCTCGACGCCTCCCACGGCAGGTCGAGAGCGGACACGCTTGCGGTGTCGAAGAGCACCTCGGCGTCGTACCCACCGACCTCACCCCAGTGGGCCAGCGCCTCCGCGTACCGCATCTGCGCCTTCTGCGCGGACGAGCTGAACCGGCCCCGCACCTCGGCATCGTGCAGCGCCTTCTCGGCCGCGGAAACCCGCTCGCCCGCCGCGCGAACCGACGGGGAGGCCAGCGCCAAAGCAAGATCATTCAGTGTGGTCTCGTCGGCGATCATGCCGATGAACTGGCGCATCACGCCGAGACCCCCGGCGCGGGCGATCGTGCCGACGTGCGTGGGCAGATCCCCCGAGATCATGCGGAGCAGCGTCGTCTTGCCGGCTCCGTTCGGCCCGACGAGGGCGACCTTTGCGCCCTCGCCGACCCGGAACGAGACGTCGGAGAAGAGCACCCTGCCATCCGCGAGGGTGTGCGAGAGTCCGGCTAGGTCGATGTACCCCACGGATCAAGCATTCTCCGCACCGGGCGCCACGGCGTCGCCCGAATTTGCCTGGCGGCCCGCGGGTCTCGTCACGCGAAGCACCCGAAACCCCTGCTGGCTGGCGTGGCGTTCGACGTTCCAGCCCTGTTCGGAGAGCCACCGCGCGAGAGAATCCCCGCCGAGGTGGCGGGCGACAACGAGCCAGGCCGTGCCGTCCGGCTCGAGCAGCGGCAACCAGCGGCGGAGGATCGCGTGCAGCTCGTCCTTCCCCACGCGAATGGGCGGATTTGACCAGATCTGACGAAAGCGAACACCGTCCGGCACCTCGTTGGGAGTTGCCGCGATCACGCGCCCGGCGACACCCACTGCCTCGGTGTTGGCTCGGGTGAGTTCGAGGGCTCGGGCATTGACGTCGACAGCGTAGACCGTGGTGTCCGGTGCGACGGTGGCCAGCACGCAGGCGATCGGCCCGTAGCCGCATCCGAGGTCGAGCAGGTCACCACGCGTGTCCGGCGTCGGCAGAATCGCCTTGCGAAGGAGCACCGCCGTGCCTGGATCCAGCCGACCGGCCGAGAAAACGCCCGCCGCCGCGCTGAGGCGAAATGTCCGGCCGGCCGCGTCGAACACGACGTCGGTTGGCCTGGCCTCCGCTTGCGGCTCGGCCGAGAAGTAGTGGTCGGCGTTCACGACCATCATTCTCGCCCGCAAACTTCGGAACGCACGGCCGTACGGATCGTCGTTTACCTTCGGTAGCCTGTGGGCCATGACGTACGGGTACGGGCCGCCGCCACGGGAGTGGCAGCCGTCGGGCGGCTCCGAGGAAGACCCGGACGCGTCACGACGCCGCCGGCGCGGCCCGCCACCGCCCGCTGACCCGCGCCGACCCACGCAGCCCATCTCCCCATACGGCCGGTTCAGCTCTGACCCGCCCACAGGTCAAGCGGCGGCTGGATCACCGCCCGGCCATCCGCCGCTCGGCAAACCGCAGCCCGGACACCCGCAGCCCAGTCCCCCGCAGTCAGGCCGCCCGCAACACGGCCAACCGCAACACGGCCAACCGCAGTCAGGCTATCGACCGACGGGTACGCCGCCGTTGGGCGCTCCGCCGCCGCAGCCGTACGGGCACCAGGCCGGCCAGACGCGACAGGCACACACCGGAAGCTGGCAAAGCGCCCCGGCCACCGGCGCATGGGCGAGCCCTCCCGTGACCGGAACCCCGATGTCCGGCGCCCCCATGACCGGTTCGCCCATGACCGGAGCGCCGGTGTCCCGTCGATATCCGCAACCACCGCCGCCGGCGCGTCACCTCCTCCACCCGACGGCGGGACCACCGATGTCGGCCGCGCCGGCCCGGCCCGCCTCGGCTCCCCCGCATCGGCGCGGCGGACCACCGAGCCTGTCGCCGCAGCCGACCGGCTACCCGCCCTTCCCGCCCACGGTGCCGACGTCGCCCACCCTCCCACGGATCCCACCGCAGGCGCCGCCACATCCGGCCGGGCCGACCCGCCGCGCCCCGACCAGCCCTGGTCGGCAGGCCCCAGTCAGTCCCGGCCGCCAAGCTCCCATGAGTCCCGGCCGCCGGGCACCGGCGACACCGCGGCGGCCTGCCCCGGCGACACCGGGTCGACCCCGCTCGGCCAGGTTCGCGCAGGCGGTCCCGAGCCTGATCCGCCACCTGCCCCACCACCGACCTTGGATGGTCGCTCTGAGCCTGATCGCCGTCGCGGTGATCATCACGACATGTGGGCTGGGCTCGTACCTGCTGGTCAGGGATGACAGCAAGATCGTGGGCGCCGCACCGGCGCCATCCGACGTCGTGCCCAAGCGTGACATCTCCAGCCGTGCCACGGACCCGGCCCCGCTGACCCTGAGGGACGTCTTTCCCACGGCCGAGATCATGGCTGCCGATCCCAGTGTCCCGCCCTACAAGCGAGTGGGAAACGCACAGATCGCCAAGGACTGTCGGGTCGCCGCCACGTCCGACCTCGGCAAGTTGCTCATCGAGCTCGGGTGCAACCAGGTCGTCCGGGCCACGTTCCGCTCACCCGACGGCGCGTACTTCCTCACCGCGGGAATCTTCAATCTGAAGGACAACACCTCGGCCGCGCAGGCGCACACGGACATCAAGCAACTCGTGGACGCATCGAAGGGTCGTTTCTCCGGGTTGGTATCGCACTCGTCGGCCAAGGTGCTCGGTCGAGCCCCGACGAATCTCGCCTGGGACTCACAGGGCCACTTCTTGATCTACAGCGTGATCGCGCGGGCCGATGCCAAGGACTTCCCGCCGGATGATCCCAATGTGAAGGTCATCGTGTACGACGTCGTGGAGAAGTATCTCCGCGATCACGTCATCGTCGAATGGTCGATCGACAGAAGCACGCCAGGCCCGTCCCGGTCGATCTCGGCGACGGTACGCACGACCTCAAGCTAAACGCGGCGCCTGCGGGTCCGCTCGGCCTGCTGGCCGTACGCGGCCGGGTCGTCGGGATAGCCGACCTCGATCAGCGTGAGCCCGTGTGCCGGCGCGACGACGACCTCGTTCGCACGCTCCCGCCGGACGAGCAGCGACGCCGGCCAGGTCGCAGGCCGGCGCCCGTCGCCGACCGGAAGCAGTGCGCCAACGAGGCTCCGCACCATTGCCTGGCAGAAAGCGTCCGCGGCGACCGTCCCGACGATGATGCCATCGGCGTCGCGGTGCCATCGCAGCTCGGAGACGGTTCGGATCGTGGTCGCGTGTTCCTTGCGGCGGCAGTACGCGGCGAAGTCATGCTCACCGACGAGCGGCGCCGAGGCGGCATTGAGCAGGTTCAGGTCGACGCTGCGTGGCCAGGCGCAAGTATCGCGGTGGCGCAGCGGAGGGGCACCCCAGGGCGAGTCGGCGACGCGGTAGCCGTACCGGCGGAAGCATGCGGAGAAACGGGCATCAAAGCCCGGCTGTGCCTCCGAGACGCGGTAGACGCGAATGTCAGCTGGCAGCAATCCGGCGATGCGGCGCACGAGGGAGTCGCCCAGAGCGATCCACCGCGCGGTAAGAACGTCGACGTGACAGACCTGTCCGGTGGCATGCACGCCGGCGTCGGTTCGCCCGGCCACGGTCAAGCCGGAGGTGCCATCGACTCCGACGAGAGGGGCGAGGGCCTCGACGAGCACGCCCGCGACGGTCCGTTGACCGGGTTGCACCGCCCACCCGGAGAACCTCGTGCCGTCGTACCCAAGATCGAGCCGAAGCCGAGTCAGTGGCGCCGAATGAGCAAGATCGCCGTTTGCGGTGCCGACGTGTGCTTCCACGTCACATTCGTACCGCAAACGGCGATCTTTAGAACTGTCAGGCCTCGTCGGCAGGGGTATCGTCGTCGGCCGCCTGCTCATCCGAGGCTGCCTTGGCGGCCTCGCTGGACCTCGTGGCCTTCGTTGACTTGGCGGGTGCCTCGGCGGCCTCGCCATCCTCGCCGGCCAGCGCAGCGACCGCCTCGGCCTTGGCGGCCCTGCGCGCGGTCGACTTGGCCGTCTTTGTCGGCGCCGCCACAGCGAGTTCCTCGACCAGTTCGATGATCGCCATCGGCGCGGCGTCGCCCTTGCGGGTGCCGGCCTTCACGATCCGGGTGTAGCCGCCGGCGCGGTTGCCGTAGCGCGGTGCAATCTCGTCGAAGAGCGAGAAGACCACGTCCTTGTCACGGATCACCGTGAGCACACGGCGACGCGAGTGCAGGTCGCCGCGCTTGGCAAAGGTGACAAGCCGCTCGGCCAGTGGCCGCAGCCGCTTGGCCTTCGTCTCGGTTGTGGTGATCTTGCCGTGCTTGAACAACGACGTGGCGAGGTTCCCCAGCATCAGCCGCTCATGCGCCGGGCTGCCGCCGAGGCGAGGGCCCTTGGTCGGCGTTGGCATCGTTGGTGCTCCTTATCGGTCTGGTCTGGCTAGAGCTTTACAGCTGCTCGGTCTCGCGGTAGTCCTCGGTGTCGTAGTCGACGTCCGCGAAGGTATCCACGACGTGCGCGGGGTCGAATACCGGCGCCGAGTCCTTGAGCCCCAGTCCCATCCCGGCGAGCTTCATCTTGACCTCGTCGATGGACTTCTGCCCGAAGTTGCGGATATCCAGCAGGTCTGCCTCGGTCCGCGCGATGAGCTCGCCGACGGAGTTGATGCCCTCGCGCTTGAGGCAGTTGTAGGACCGGACGGTGAGGTCCAGCTCCTCGATCGGCAGGGCCAGGTCGGCCGCGAGCTGAGCGTCCTGTGGGGACGGTCCGATGTCGATGCCCTCCGCCGACTCGTCCAGTTCGCGAGCCAGACCGAAGAGCTCGACCAGGGTCGAGCCCGCCGAGGCGAGCGCGGTCCGCGGCGTGATCGAGGGCTTCGCCTCGACGTCGATGATGAGCCGGTCGAAGTCGGTGCGCTGCTCGACGCGGGTCGCTTCGACCCGGTAGGTGACCTTGAGCACTGGCGAGTAGATCGAGTCGACTGGGATCCGCCCGATCTCCTGGCCGGTCTGCTTGTTCTGGGCCGCGCTCACGTAGCCACGGCCGCGCTCGACCGTAAGCTCCATGTCGAGTCGGCCCTTGCCATTGAGCGTTGCCAGCTTGAGGTCGGCATTGTGGACGGTCACACCGGCCGGGGGCTGGATGTCGCCCGCGGTCACGTCGCCGGGTCCCTGCTTGCGCAGGTACATCGAGACCGGCTCGTCGTGCTCGGAGCTGACGCACAGGTCCTTGATGTTCATGACCAGCTCGACCACGTCCTCCTTGACTCCGGGGATCGTGGTGAACTCGTGCAGCACGCCGTCGACCTTGATGCTCGTGACGGCGGCGCCGGGGATCGAGCTGAGCAGTGTGCGACGAATCGAGTTGCCGAGGGTGTAGCCGAAGCCCGGCTCCAGGGGCTCGATCGTGAACCGTGATCGGGTTTCGTTGATCGACTCTTCGGTCAGAGACGGTCGCTGGGAAATGAGCACTTGCTTCCTCCATTGTTCGGGCGCCCGCTATATGACGCCACATCTCTGGCGCCGATCATGATTTGGAGGTCATGATCGACGGGTCTTCGCGACGTTCAGCTCATGATCGACGCGAAGGGCTGTACGCAAAGGGCTGTACGCGAAGGGCTGTACGCGAAGGGCTCCTACTTGGAGTAGAGCTCGACGATCAGTTGCTCCTGCACCTGCGTGTCGATGGACGCGCGGGCGGGGAGCGAATGGATAAGGATCTTCATCTGGGTCGGGATCGCCTCTAGCCAGGCCGGGACGATGCGCGTGCCCGCCTCGGCGCGCGCGATCACGAACGGCGTCAGCTCGGCCGACTTCTCCCGCACCTGCACGATGTCGTGGTCGGTGACGCGGTACGAGGGAATGTCGACCTTCTTGCCGTTCACCATGAAGTGGCCGTGCTTGACCAGTTGGCGCGCCATGTCGCGCGACTTGGCGTAGCCGGCCCGGTAGACCACATTGTCCAGTCGCGATTCGAGGATCTTGAGCAGCTCCTCGCCGGTCTTGCCGGGGCGACCATGCGCCTCCTCGTAATACGTACGGAACTGCTTTTCCAGTACGCCATAGATCCGACGGGCCTTCTGCTTCTCACGAAGCTGCAGGAGGTACTCGCTCTCCTTGGTTCGGCCCCGGCCGTGCTGCCCAGGTGGGAACGGGCGCGACTCGAACGGGCACTTCGGCCCATCGCACTTCGTACCCTTGAGGAACAGCTTCATCTTCTCGCGGCGGCAACGACGGCAGTCAGCACCGGTGTAACGAGCCATTGTTGGTTACCTCTCCCCTGCCTCAGACCCGGCGGCGCTTCGGCGGACGGCATCCGTTGTGCGGCTGCGGCGTGACGTCGGAGATGGTTCCGACCTCAAGACCCGCGGCGGTCAACGAACGGATGGCGGTCTCGCGGCCCGAACCCGGGCCCTTGACGAATACGTCGACCTTGCGCATCCCGTGCTCCATGGCACGACGTGCGGCCGCCTCCGCGGCCAACTGCGCCGCGAACGGAGTCGACTTGCGCGAGCCCTTGAAACCCACCTGGCCGGCAGACGCCCAAGAAATCACGGCCCCGGTCGGATCGGTGATGGACACGATCGTGTTGTTGAACGTGCTCTTGATGTGCGCCTGACCGTGAGCGACGTTCTTTCGCTCCTTGCGCCGCACCTTCTTGGCGGCGGCGGGGCCGGTGCGTGCCTTCGCTGGCATATCTGTGTGCGCTCCCTGATTCCTGAGGTCTCGTTACTTCTTGCCGGGCTTCTTCTTGCCAGCGACCGTGCGCTTGGGGCCCTT
>JAXIPB010000221.1:0-11737 GCA_045403155.1 Micromonosporaceae bacterium | reverse complement strand
GCCTCCGAGCAGCTGATCATCGCGCGCCTCCCGCCAGCAGACCGCTCTGCTCCGCGTAGTCCCACATCTGCTTCTCGAACAACTTGCGCCCCCGGTGCAGCCGCGCCAACACGGTTCCGAGCGGCACATCGAGCATGCCGGCCACTTCCCTCGCGAGAAAGCCGTCCATATAGACGAGCACGAGCGGGACGCGGTACAGCTCGGGTAGCCGGAGCAGCACGGCCCTCACGTCTTCCGGCCCGAACTCACCGAGAAAGTCGAGGTGGAGCGAGTCCGAGTACGGGAAGGGATCCTCGTACGCGATCTTGCGATAGAGGGAGAATTCCTCGACCTCGTCGAAGTCGATCTCAACCGGTCGCCTTGCCTTCGCGCGGCCGCGGTCCCGGCAGCAGTTGACCAGGATGCTCGTCAGCCACGCCGGTCCGGCCGCCGCCTCGTTCAGTTGGTCGAATCGCTGGAAGGCCTTGAGTAGGCAGTCCTGCAGCGCGTCCTCGGCGTCAGCGCCGACGAGGCGTCTGGCGATGGAGTACAGGCGCGGAAGCTGATCTCGCGCAAGATTGGTGAAGCTCTCCCGCCGGTCGGTTCGGGAGCTCTCCAACGTCACTCCAACCCTGAGGCCAACCATTGCCACATCCTTGGGACGCTTCCTCAGACTCTCCTATTGCATTCTCGCGCGGAGGCAACAACGCGGCCCGCCTAAACGTCTCTCCAACCATGGAGCGCGATCCACGGAAACTCGAGGACGTGAGCCCGAATCACCTTCTCGAGGCCGCATCCGCCAGCCGCAGCGTGCTCGAACCGTTCGTCCAGCAGGACTGGGCCGTCCCGGCGGGCGACCTCACGTGGGACGTCCGGAAGACGGTCACGCACGTCATCGATGCCGTCGGGTTCTACGCGGAACACCTCGCCGTCCATAGTCCCGCTCGGCTCCGGGTCGACTTCCTCGCGCACAACGACGCGTCCAAGGCGGAGCTGCTTGATGTGCTCGCGGCGGCCGCGGCGATGCTAGCGCAGGTAGCAACGGCAGCGCCGCCTAGCGCTCGGGCCTATCACGACGCTGGGCGTGGCCTTTTCTCCCCCGGAAGAACTCGCCGACTGGGTACTTCGCAGGCTATTTCCCTGGGCTCAACTCGACGCGCCGCCGTGGCAAGCCCTGTTGTGGGCGAACGGCCGTGTCGATATCCCGGGCCAGCCCCAGCGACCCGGACCCGACTGGGCCTGGCACTGCGAACCTCTGGACGAGTGGGACGACACCGTACCGCGTTCGGATTCCAACCCTCCCCGCCGGTATCGGTGGGAGGAGGGTGCGCGCCGTTGGAATGCAGCCTGGTGATGCAGGTAGATCAACGTCAGCCTGCGATCGCGGTTGCGGCGATGACCTCGCTACGGTCGACGAAGTCGTCCGAAGGGAGCCGCTCGAGCCGCGCCCGCACGTCACGCAGGAAGGTAGCCCGAGCCAGCGGTGACAGGTCGGCGATACGCCGGCCGGCCGCGCCGAGTGCCGCGTTCCGTCGTACGAACTCCTCCAGGCTGGGTTCGTGCGACCAACGGAGGAACTCCACCCGTGCCTCGTGGAACCCGGCCATGTCAAGCAACGCCCGCACCTTATCCGGCGTGTCCATGAGGTCATGTCGGGCGACGATGGGTACTCCGGACGGAGCACTGTGCCGGTCGAGCACCTCCTTCCAGACCTCCGTGGCCGGGACGACGGAGCCCTTCCCCCACACGGTCAGGCCCACGAGCCCGCCGGAGCGCAGGACCCGACGCACCTCTCGCAGCGACGCTGCGGGCTCGGGCAGGTGGAACAGGACGAACGCCATCACGACCACGTCATAGGAGCCCGGAGCGAAGGGAAGCTGCGCGGCGTCCGCCACCACACGCGGGCATCCCACTCGGGAACGGCGCAACATGCCCTCGGCCCGGTCAGCGGCGACGATCAACGCGGACGGCGCGGCCCGCCGAAGCGCCGGCAGCAACGTCCCAACACCGGCACCGAGATCAAGCACGCGGCGGGAGGAACCGAGCGGCAACCGGTCGAGCAACTGCACGCTGGCGGGATGCAAAGCGGATGCCCACCAGTCCTCGTACGCCTCCGCGGTCGAGGAGTAGTAAGCGATCAGCGCACGCACAGCGCTCGCCGGCGACGTCGTCAGGGCGACCACCGTGGTGAGGGATAGCACGACACAGTGTCTAAGACGTCTCCCGAGGGCATGTTATTGCGGTCGCGAGGAGGCACTAACACAAGCCTGCCGGACGTCTTCCTAACCATGGACGCATTCTCCCGCGAGGACGGAAACCGAAGGAAGTGTGGCAATGACTGTTGTTGATACCCGAGAGCTGCAGGCCAAGGTGAGGGACATGTACCGCCACGTGGCCGAGGAGCCGCACGGGACCTACCACTTCGAGATGGGACGACCGCTGGCCGACCGCCTCGGCTACGCCCCCGACGTCCTCGACCGGATCCCCGCCGGGGCCGTCGAGTCGTTCGCCGGGGTTGGGTACTTCTTCGACCTCGCCGACCTGCGCGAGGGTGAACGAGTGCTCGACCTGGGCAGCGGCTCGGGGATGGACGTCTTCTACGCCGCCCAGCTGGTCGGGGCCTCGGGACGCGTCATCGGCATCGACTTCACACCCGAGCAACTCGGCAAGGCTCGCCGGCTGGCCGCCGACACCGGCGTCGATCAGGTCGATTTCCGCGAGGGGCGGATCGAGAGTCCGCCCGCGCAGGACGAGAGCTTCGACTGCGTGATTTCCAACGGTGTTATCAACCTCTCGCCGGAGAAGGGGCAGGTATTCGCCGAGGCGGCCCGCGTGCTGCGGCCGGGCGGGCGGTTGGCAATCGCAGACATCGTCAGCGAGCGGCAGCTGAAGGACGCGATCGTCGGCGACGCCGACCTGTGGGCGTCGTGCATCGGCGGTGCCGCCCAAGAGGATGCATACCGCCAGGCGATCGAGACCGCCGGCCTGCGCATCGAGCAGAGCCGCCTAAACCCGTACCAGTTCATCTCCGAGCAGGCGCGCGACGCAAGCGGCACGTACGGCGTGAAGAGCATCTCCCTGCTCGCCGTCAAACCTGGCCGCTGAGCTGTCCGCCCGAACGCATCACCGTCCGAAAGGGACACTCATCGCAACCCTCGCTCAAGAACGCGCATCGAGGAGGGTGTGAGCAGGTCGCCTACCCGAAGGAGAAAGCATGGCACGGAAGGCCGTCATCAGTCTCATCACTGGCATGGAGGGCCCGGAGCGGGTCACTGTCGCATTCCTCGTTGCCGGTTGGGGCCGCAGAACAGAGCAGACCAACTCTCATGTTCTTGACCAAGGACGCGGTCCGCCTCGCTCTCGGCGGTGTCGCCGTCGGGGTGGCCTGCGAGGGCTGCCCGCCGCTGCCCGATCTTCTTAACCGTTACGACAAGGCCGGTGGGCGCTACCTGGTCTGCCCAATCTGCTTCAACGCCAGAAAGCTCGACGACGGCCAACTGCTTTCCAACGCCGAACTCGGCGGCACGGTGCCGATGTGGCAATGGATCGGCGACGAAGGTGCCACGACCTTCAGCTACTGACCAAAGACCACGTGCCGATCGAACTCCCGTGCCCCTTCGACCGCCTTGGTTGGCTTAGCTCCCTGCAGGTCGAGGTGACAGGAGAACCATCATGACTGAGATCGCCGAGGCCACGCCGGCCAGCGCAACCGAAGCGCTCGCGAGCGACTGTCCAAGGCGACGATCGACACGCTTGATATCGCATCCGTCCACCTCGGGGGCCAGCTCGGCTTCTACCGCGCGCTCGCGGCCGGCTGAGATGCCACTCCTGGCGAACTGGCCGCCCGTACGCGAACCGCCGAACGGTACGCACGCGAGTGGCTCGAACAGCAGGCCGTCGCCGGGTTCCTGACGGTCGACGCGTCCAATGCCGCAGCCAACGAGCGCCGCTACCGGCTGCCCACCGCCCACCGCGCGGTCTTCGGAGAGGATCTGAGCTACCTGACCCCGCTCGCCACACTTGCGATCGGTGTGCTCAGCCCGATGGAGGCGCTGCTTCAGGCCTACCGCACAGCCGGTGGAGTGCCGTTCGAGGACTGTGGGTCGGACCTGCCCGCTCGGTCGGCGCGATCAACCGGCCGCAGTTCTTCCACCTGGTCGCCGGCTGGCTAGCCTCGATCCCAGGCGTTGATGCCCGCCTGCGCGCCACACCGCCTGCCCGCGTCGCTGATGTCGGCTGTGGCACGGCCCAGTCGAGCATCGCGATCCCGCGCTTATCCAGAGGTGAGCGTCGATGCCATCGATGTCGAAACCGCCTCGATTGACACCGCACATGCCAACGTCGCCGCCGCCGGCCTAGCTGACCGGGTGCGTCCCGCCGTCCGCGACGCGAGTGAACACGACCCGGGTGGCCGCTACGACCTGGTCACCATCTTCGAGGCCCTTCACGACATGAATCGCCCGGTGGAGGCGCTACGCGCGGCGCGCACCAGCCTGGCCGAGGGTGCCAGCGTCCTGATCGCCGACGAGCGGGTGGCGGAGCAGTTCACCGCGCCCGGCGACGAGATCGAACGTTTCAATTACGGCTGGAGCATCCTGCATTGCCTGCCCGTCGGCATGCTCGATAAGGACTCCGGCGGCACCGGAACGGTGATCCGCCGCAGCACCGTACGCGCATACGCCGCCGAGGCCGGCTTCGGCCGGGTAGAGGTTCTCCCCATCGAGCACGACTTCTGGCGCTTCTAGCGACTCTCGCCCTGACACACTCAGTCGACGCGAAGGACGTCGGGTTATCGACCTCGGCAGCAACGACGCGGGGAGGGTCGACCCCTGTCCGACCGCCGAGACGACATCCGACGGCGGCGGGTCTGTGCTGCTGCCGTGGCGCGCTGGATCCGGGTGTTCGTGGGTGCGGCCTTGGTGGTCATCGTCGCCTCCGGACGTAGTCGACTGGTGGCAATGATCGGAGTCCTGGGCTTGAGCCGGGATTTCGGCCGACGTCGGCTGGGCGTCGGGCCGCGGCGGTCGTCGCTTACATCAATGCGACAGCAACGGGCACGGACCAACTCGGATCCGCTTGGACGACCGGCGGCATTCCGCTTCCACTACGGAGGCGCCGGGGCAAAACAGGCGTGGCGCCGATCTGATTGAGGGCGGCGAGCCTCCTGACGACCCCATTCGTCACCCTCCGTCGCGACAAAGGTCCGCCGGCTAGCCACGGGGGGAGCCAGCCGGCGGAAATCGCCCGAATCGCCGAGAGGGTAGTCGACCGATCGAGCGTGGCGACGACTTAGCCCCACGAGACGACCGCGCGCTTTGACCGTTGAAGAGCAGCTCGCGTCAGACGGTGTCGGTCTTGACGTCGCCGACAGATGGGCCGGCAGTAGAGCGATCCGTACAGCCAAGCCCGTCGGCGCCGGGCCACGGGCAGCCCCGAGCGCCGACAGAAGATCCAGGTCAGCGACATAGGGCAACAACCACCGATGACTGGCCCAAACTTGCAAGGCGCGGGCCAAGCCACCCGGCCGCTTGCCTAGAATCAACCGCCGCGAGTCGCCCCCAGCCGCTGCTAACCGACGCCCATGAGCGATGCGAACTCTCCAAGATCTGTTGGACGATTGGCCCCTGTGGATGCCCGGTGTCAAATCAACGACCATGCACTTATGTTCATCAAGGCGTTGATATGACACTGGTGGATCCGTCTCGGAGCGGGAAGGGGTCCATGATGAGGAGAATCGGCGCGCTTCTCGGGATCGCCGCGCTGGGCATCGCCACCACCGCCCTGGCCATCGTCGCAGGGTCCGGCGTAGCCGAGGCCGCGCTCACAAGCAACGAGGTCAACCATAACGTCAGCGATGACAACCAGTTCCAAACCGAGCCGTTCGTCGCGGTGCAACCAAACAATCCCGCGCGCGTCGTCGCCGTCACCAATCCGATCGGCTTCGACTCGATGCCGGCATGGATTTCCAACGACCACATGAAACAGGGCAGCGTCGTTCTACGGCTCATGCCGGAGTCGGTCGTACTACCGCAGAGCGAGACCGGCAGCGATGGCGTTACCCAACTGCACCACGTGATCGCCGACCCGACGGTCGTCGCGGATCGCCAGGGGACGTTCTGGTACGGAGCGCTCACGACCAACTCCCCCACACTTCGAGAGTGTGTCCCGGCCGGGGATCCACTGAGGTGTCACGTGGTGATCAATCGCATCGCCGCGGGAACCACGGAGTTCCAACCCACCACTACGGCGATACCGGCAGCCGACCCGACGACCGCGGCCTTCCAAGACAAGGTCCAGCTCGGCATCGACGACTGGCCCACCAGTCCCCGGCGGGGAACGCTGTACGCAGTCTGGTCGCCGCTCCCGGTCGGCGGTAGCGGCGGATCCTCCCGAGTCGTCATCTCGCGGTGCGAGACCCGACCGGCGGGAAGCTACGACCCGGCCCACTGCGACGACCCCGACAACTGGTCTCAGCCGGTCGATGTCGCCACGTCGGGTGGCGGCTCACAGCCCTTCTTCGCCTCGGTGACCGCGGCGCCCAACGGAGAGGTCTATGTGGCCTGGAAAGACGAGATCGGCAACACGATCGAGATCGACCGTTGGACGGCCGCCGAGGACTGCACCACATCCGCCGCCTGGATCGGGGACGCGGTCGTGGCGAATCTCGCCTTCCCTCCCGCGGACCCCGCGAACCCATCGGGTGCCAAGCAGCAGGCCTGCCCCATTCCGGCCGAAGCGAACGACTCGGTGCCCAGCCCGGCCCCGTTTGTGGAGGCAGGCCCCGATGGCCGCGTCTACGTCGTCTTCGGCAACCTGCGAGACAACGGCACGACTACCTGCACCGGCTCGTCCACCGACGACACACTCGACAGCTTCATCACTGTCCTCGCCCCGACCGCGCAAGCGTTTCCCAACGTCCAAGCCACGGTCAGCCTGAGCAACGACAGCCCAGCCAAGAACGACCACTTCTTCGCCACGCTGGCCGTCAATCCCATGACCGGCGAGGTGGAGTCCCACTTCTACTCCACCTCCGGCGACGCGACGCGCGGAACGCTGAACGTCTTCTACGTCCGCTCGACCGACGGCGGGCTCTCCTACTCGCCGATGCAGCAGATCAGCACCGAGGCTTCGGACTTCCGCCCCGTAGGCACCTACTTCGACCACTACCTGGGCGCCGACTCCGGGGCGCTACCCGGCGCGAGCGAGGGTGCGTATTACGCGACGTGGATCGACAACCGCACCGCAAACGGCCCCGGCTTCCGCGAGCAGGAGCTGTACATGTTGACACTCGAGGCGGACCCGCCCGAGACCACCATCGACTCCGGCCCGAGCGGGCTCACCAACGACCCCACACCGACGTTCACCTTCTCCTCGGACGAGGCCGACTCGACGTTCGAATGCTCGCTGGACACCGGTACGCCGACGTTCACCGCCTGCTCGGGGCCGGGGGATAGCCACACTCCGGCCGCACCGCTGGTCGACGGCTCGTACACCTTCCGCGTACGCGCAACCGACCAGGCGGGCAACACCGATCCAACGCCGGCCACACGCGTGTTCGAGATGCGCAACTGCACCGTCTCGGGAACGAGTGACGATGACACCCTCAACGGCACCGACGGCGACGACGTCATATGTGGGTTCGGCGGCGACGACGTCATCAACGCCCTAGATGGCGACGACATTGTCTTCGGCGGCCCCGGAAATGACCGCGTAACGCCAAGCAAAGGGGACGACCGGCTGCTCGGCGAGGACGGAGACGACTCGATCAACGGCGGGCTCGGCGCCGATACGCTCGACGGTGGCCCTGGTCTCGACGCATGTGTCGGCGGACTCGGTACCGACAGCGCTGTCGCCTGCGAAGGCACGAGCGGCGTGCCGTAGACGGGAGAGCGGCACGAGGTCGCTTCGGCCAGTGTGGACCGTATGAGGCCGGGTCATCGTTGTCTAGCCTGAGGGCTGGGACGAGACCTGACGAACGAGCCGGAATAACGGTACGGATCCTCCCGCCGTGTGCCCGCAATATGAGAGGTCAGACCAAGTAGCGAAGGCTCAACGAGTGGTCGCTGCCAATCGGTAACACTGCGGTTGGGTTGCCGGTCACATCATCAACTTGTCAACGACTCTCGCGTCAATGTTCAGATGTCCTGACGTCAGATACGACCCGTGAAGCTCCTGAATTCACGCGACTTCAGCGCGAGGACGGACTATCTGCAGGCGCATCAACGCGATCCGCCCGGCCAACGACGGCCGCTGGCGCCGGGGGCGACCGCGATGCGCAGATGATCGCGAACCGAGGCTGGGGCGGTGGTAGCTGTGCACAACACCAACACGTCAGGGCCGGGCTCGACCTTGCGGGGTGGTCCGTACCCGAACTGGCGGCCTCGACCGGCTCCGCCTGCCACGCCGGCACCACCGATCCGTCGCCGGTGCCCACCGCAATGGGCATCGACCTCGACCGGGCACTCTCCGCGGTGCGTCTGAGCCTGGGACGGTGGACCACCGGGCCCGACATCGATCGCGCCGCCGAGCTGCTAATCGTGGCCGCGGGGCGCCTGAGGCAAGACCTGGACACGGGCCAGCCCCGGAGTCAGAAGCTGACAACCTTCTCGGCCCACAGGGTCCAGTCGGCCAGTTCGTCCAGTGTGGACCGACGGGTGCCCTTGGTCAGCATGTCCTCGGTGATGCCGCGGGCGTCCATGCACGTGCCGCAGCAACCGATGTCGGCGCCGTGGCTGGCGCAGGCGCCGATCATCCGGTCGAGGTGGTAGTAGCCGTCGGGGAGTTTCTGGTTGGCCATCGCAGCGGCGACCGCATCGCCCATCAGAAACACCCGCACCTCCACGCCATCTCGTTTGGCCAGCGCGCCCGCCAGCCGCAGCCCGTTGAAGACCCGTTCGGTTCCGTAGGGCGGATCGTTGAGGATGAGCAACACCTTGTCGCCCACGATGTTCTCCCGCCTGGAGGTCACGGCGGGCGTTGCTTGCCGGCCAGGACGGCCCGGGCCTGTGTGTAGGCGTCGGGATCAATCTCACCGGAGGCGAGCCGTCGGTCCAGGATCTCCTGCGGAGTCTCCCGCGGCGGCACGATCGCCCGGTCGCCCCGTTGGACGACCGTTACCACCGCCCACACGACCACGCCGATCAGGGCGATCGACACCACTGGCATCAGCATCATCCAGCCCCAGCCGCCCCACTGTCCGTACATCATGGCTGCCATCTCCCTGCGTCACGGCGTCTGCCTCCTCCACCGTGCGTCGCGCCGCCGATAGATGACCAGAGGCTTTGGACCCTCCACCGAGGGACATGAGGGCCGCGGGAGCCCACCAGTTCCATCGGCCAAGCAGCCGCATGGTCGCCGGAACGAGCAACGCCCGCACCAGCGTGGCGTCCACGACAACGGCGACGATCATGCCGACACCGATGAGCTTGATCGTGCCGATCTGACCGGTGGCGAACCCGGCGACCACGACCACCACCAGCAATGCGGCCGACGTGATGATCCCACCGGTCTGTTGCAGGCCACGGGCGACGGCGGTGGTGTTGTCGGCACCGGCCTGCCACTCCTCGCGGATTCGGGAGAGCAAGAACACCTCGTAGTCGGTGGCCAACCCGAACAGTACGGCGATCATGAAGATCGGGTTGGTGGGTTCGATACTGCCGGTCGCCGAGTAGCCCAGCCAGGACGCCAGATGGCCCTCCTGGAACACCAACACGACCACTCCGAACGCCGCACCGAGGGAGACCACGTTCATTAGGATCGCCTTGACCGGCAGGACGAGCGACCCGAACGCGGCGAACATCACCACGAAGGCCACCGCGATGACCAACAGCGCCATCCACGGCAGCCGGGCGCCCAAGCCGTCGAGCTGGTCAACCAGGTCGGCCGCCGCACCAGTCACTCCAATATGGACGCCGGTCGGAAGCGGAAGCTCCCGGATGGCGCGCACGATGCCGGTGGCGGGTTCGCCGGTCGGGTCGCCGCGATGGGTCACGGCGATGAGCGCCGCGCCGTTGGCCGTTGCGGCGACCGTCGCGCCGGACACCTCGGGCACGCTAGTCAGTCGGCCGAGCAGCGCCGCGGTGCGGGTCGGGTCGACGCCGGTGGCGTACACGTCGATGCGGCCGGTGTCGTCGGACAGGAAGTCGGCGGCGATCCGGTCGGCGACGATCCGGCTCTCGCTGCTGGCCGGCATGATGCGGATGTCGGCGCCGCCGAACTGGATCCGGGTCACCGGCGCGGCGAGCACGGCGAGGATGAGCAGCACGCCGAGCAGGTACAGCCATGGCCGGCGCATCACACTGTGGGCAAGCCTCGACCACCAGCCGGCCTGCTCGGTCGCGCCCGCTATGGGCGTCACCGAACGGCGCCGCCGGAGAATCGACCATGCGTTGATCCTGGGACCGAGCACGGCCAGCCAGGCCGGTAGGACGGTGAGCGAGGCGGCCACCGCGATCGCGACCGCGGCCATACCGCCGTACGCCATCGACCGCAGAAAGCCTTGCGGGAACAGCAGCAGGCTCGCCAACGCCAACGTCAGGATAAGTCCGGACACCGCGACAGTGCGGCCGGCGGTGGCCATGGTAGTGGCGATCGCGCGGCGGATATCATGGCCGGCGGCCAGCTCGTCGCGGAACCGGCTGACCACGAACAGGGCGTAGTCGATGGACAGTCCGAGGCCGATCAGCGTGATGATGTTGACCGCGAACGTCGACACGTCGGTCACGCTGGTCAGCAGCCGAGTCACCACGAACGCGCCAAGTATGGACACAATGCCGATGATCAGCGGGGACACGGCAGCAACGACACTGCCGAAGATCACGATGAGCAGGATCAGCAACACCGGCAGGGAGAAGGTCTCGGCCCGCGCGATATCCGACGCGCTGACCGTGTTCGCGTCGACGCTGAACGCTTGCCAGCCACCGAACTCGGTGCGGATGTCGCCACCGGCCCGTAGCGATTCCTTGATGGCCTGGTAATCGCCGAGCTTCTGGTCCGCATCACCGGCCCGCAACGTGATCGCCGCATAGGTGGCGTGCCGATCGTTGGAGACCAAAGCGGTTGCTCGGGTGGCGTAGAAGGACTGCACCCGGGCCACCTGCGGGCGGGCGGCAGCAGCGTCCAGTACCTGGGTAACCGGCGTCGCGAACGCCGGGTCGTCGGCGGTGCGGCTGGGGCTGGAGTACAGAACGACGATGTCCACGTCCTGCGGACCGAACACGTCGATGACCTCCTGGCGCGTCATCGCCGACGCGCTGGTCGGATCGTCAAACCCGCCACCGGACAGCCCGCCGAACACTCCGGTGCCCCACGTCGCGCCGAGGCCGACGAACACGACCGTTGTCGCCAGGACGCTCCATCGCGCCCGGACCATCAACTGTCCCCATTGGATAAACATGACTCTCCCCTTTGGTGCGATGGCAGCAGGTTTCGGACAGCGCGAAGCGCCTCGACTGGTGCTGTGGCGATGGCCGCGAACACCGGCCGGCTCGCTGGTGACGGCGGTACTTGCGGGTGTCAGGTGGCCTTGGCTGTCACCCAGACGATGAAGGCCAGGTGCGGGCGACGCTCGACCATGACGTCGGTAAAACCGGCCCCGTGGAGCCACGTGCTGACTTGAGTGGTGGTGGGTACGTGGTAGACGGCCGGGTCGAAGCGGGCGGGCAGCGGGTGTTCGTCGGCGCGGAATGCGAGGACCAGCCGTCCACTCGGGCGCAGCGCTCGGGCGAGGTCGGTCAGGGTCGCGGCCGAGTCGGGCCAG
>JAXIPB010000272.1:0-9049 GCA_045403155.1 Micromonosporaceae bacterium | reverse complement strand
CCGGCGCGACAGATCCGTACACGTGGATCAGGCGAGCTGATCAACGTAGGTGAGCAGAGTCTCCGCCACCGTGTCGAACGGGCCGAGATCACGCTCGGCCCGGCTCATCACTACCGCGCCCTCGCATGCCGACAACAGCAGTGCCGCGGTCGACTTCGCCACCGGCGTGTCCATCCCGGCCTTGCGCAAAGCCGCGGCCAGCGCGGTCAGCCAGGTGCCGAACGCCTGCGCGGCGCGTTCCCGGACTTGGTCGGTGTCGGCTGCGACGGTCACCGCCACGAGAGCGCATCCGGCGTGGAAGTCGGCCGCAGTGAGCAGCACCCGCCATGCACTAAGGAAGCTTTCGACGACCTGTCGCACTGTCGTGCCGGGCGGGAAGTCGAGTAGCGCGACGACGTTCTGTTCGGTCGCGCCGATGGCGGCGGCGACCATCTCGTCCTTGCCGCCTGGGAAATGGTGGTAGATCGACCCGCGCGGGGCGCAGGTTTCGGCCAGCACCGTCGAGAACGATGTCGCCTGAAGCCCTCGCTGGGCGAGCAGGCGTGCCGCGCCGGCGATCATCCGGTCCCGGGCATCGCTGGCCACGTTGTCCTCCCCGTTCGACTATGACGATCAGCATACTCGGGCTACTATGATGACCGTCATAATCGAGCTGAAGGAGACAGGACATGCCGATGATCGATGTTTTCGCGCAGGCTGGTACGTTCGCTGATCCACACCGCTTGGCCGTCGACCTCGCAACCGCGGTGATGACCATCGAGCAGGTGCCCGACATCGGGATATTTCGCAAGAACACGGCGGCGTTCGTGCATGAGCTGCCATTCGGCGCGGTGTCCAATGTCGACGGCGAGGGCAACTACGTGCGCGTCCAGGTGCTCACGAACGCCGGCGCGCTAGACCGTGACAAGCAGCTCGCGGTCGTGCGGCAGCTGACCGATATCGTGGCCGCCGCCGGCGGGGACCCGGCGTTGGTCGACCGGACCTGGGTGATGCTCACTGAAGCGGTACCCGGAGGCTGGGGACTCAAGGGCCACGCGAACACCAACGAGGAACTGGTCGCCGCAGCGCGCGCCGAGATCGCGGCCGCCCAAGCACCGTAGCGGATGCCGCACGCCAGGCCCGCCAAACCATCGTCGCGGACGCGCCCTGATCGAAGCCGAAGGCAACGATGTGACGAGTCCGGTGGCGGTTGTTGGGTCCGTGCCATTGCGCACCGCACGACTCCGCGATGTGAAAGCTGCTCGAGAGGTCTGGAGTACTCTCGCCGGGAGGGACGGATGTCGACGCTTCCAGCGTGGGAGTTCCAAGGGCGCGACGCGGAAGTGGTGGTCGTGGTCGAGGGCGCCGCCGGCATGGGCAAGAGTCGCCTGCTCGCCGAGGTTGCGGCGATCGCCCGCAGCCTGGGCATCAAGGTCGGCGTCAGCGCAGCCGATCCGAGCGAGTGTGACTATGCGGGCGACCATGCGAGACATCACCCGGCGTTAGCATCCCGGTCGGGAGGGTGTGCGATGGCAGCGGTACCGCTGATCGGTCGGGAGGTCGAGCGCGAGGCGATCGGGTTGTGGCTGGGCGGGGGTCGGCCGGCGGCGCTCCAGCTCGAGGGCGTAGCCGGGATCGGCAAGAGCACGCTGTGGTCGTTCGCGGCGGAGGCGGCGGCGGCCCGCGGCGACCGGGTGCTGGCGTGGCGGGCCAGCATCGCGGAGCGAGACATCGCCTTCGCGGTGCTGACGGCGCTGTTCGATGTACCGATGGTGACCGCCGTACTCCCCGGTCTGGCCGATCCGCGGCGGCGCGCCGTCGAGGTCGCGCTGGGGCGGGCCGATCCGGCGCAGCGGGCCCCGGAGTCGAGCCTGGTCGGTCTGGGCGTCGCCGATGTGCTACGGCTGTTGGCCGCGAATGGTCCGCTGATGGTCGCTATCGACGATCTACAGTGGATAGACAGTGCAAGCAACGATGCGCTCGCCTTCGCCCTTCGCCGGTTGTCCGCCGAGCCGGTCGGGCTGGTGCTGGCCCGGCGGACCGAGCTCACCGCCGATCCGGTTCGCTCGCTAGAGGACGGCCGCGAGTCTGGAGCGTCGGTGGCGTCGGCGCTGGATCGACAGGTACGCATCGATGTCGGACCCCTGACGGTGGGCGCGCTGGGACGCCTGCTCCAAAAGCGGCTTGACGTCGCGTTTCCCCGACCGCTACTGATGCGAGTCCACGAGGCCTGTGGCGGCAATCCGTTCCTCGCTCTGGAGGTAAGCCGGTCGTTGCTGGCCCGGACCGCAGAGCCCAACCCGGGCGAGCCGTTTCCCGTACCGCCTCAGGCCGATCCACTCGTACGTGACCATCTAGCCACGCTCACCGCGGCGGCGCGGCGCGGTGTCGTACTGGTCGCGATGTCACCGGATCCACGCCTCGACCTCATCGCGCGGGCGGTCGGCCCGCGCGGTGAACGGGCCGTCGATGAGGCCTGTCGGAAGGGGATCCTGGTCGCCGAGGGCGGACGGCTGCGCCCCGCCCATCCGTTGTTCGGCTCGACCGCGTACGGCGATGCGCCGCCCGGCGAGCGGCGCACGCTGCGCCGGGTTCTGGCCGGACTGGTCGACGATCCGGTCGAGCGGGCCATCCATCTCGCCGCCACGGTCACCGGCCGGGACTCCACAGTCGCGGCGGCGCTGGCCGACGCCGGAAGGCTCGCGCTGGCCCGGGGCGCACCCGCGGTCGCCGCGGATCTGATGGACCGCGCCGCCCGCTCCGCGGAGGGGCCCGAGCAGGAGGCCGGCCTGCTCGTCGAGGCCGGCGAGGCGGCCGCGGCGGCCGGCGATCCGGACCGAGGCGCGGCCAACCTGCGAGCAGCACTGGACCTTGTCCACCTGGGCGAAGTACGGGCGCGGGCGTTGCTGGCCCTGGGCGAAATGGTGTACGTGCAGCGGCCCACCGAGGCGCTGCCACTGCTGGTGTCCGCGCTCGACCACACCGACGGGGATCCCATCCTCGAGGCCACCGCCCACTCATACATCGCCGGCATGGCCGACATGGACCCGGACCAGGCCAACCACAGCGCGGAGCTCGCTGCGGAACTCCTGGAACGCCCAGACCTGCGGCCGGACCCGGATCATCTGGCCTGTGCCCTGCTGGATCGGGCCTTTCACTGCCTCCTGCGGGGGGAGCCGGCGGCGGCCGATGACCTGGATCGCGGTCTGTGGTTGCGGACCGGCGCGGGCTCCACATTTGTCGCGCGCCGGGCCCAGGAGGTCGCTGAGCGCTGCCTGTTCCACTACGGCCGGCTCGCCGAGGTCCGGGAACTGGATGAGGCGGAGTACCGCCGATTGACCGACAGGGGCGAGTTCGGCCTGTTGCCACCGATGGCGCAGACGCTGTCGGTCCAGATGCTACTCGCGGGGGACTGGCCTGCGGCCCGCCGTTACGCGAACGAGTGCGTGGAGCTGGTGGCCCAGGGCGCTGAGAGCTGGCGCGAACGCGCGATGCTCGCGATCGGTTTGGTCGACGCGTGGGAGGGTGATCTGGCGGCCGCCCGGGCGACCGCCGTGCCGGCGTTGGCGTTACAGGAGGCCGCCGGGGATCGGTGGGAGGCGGTCATCTTCTGCGCGCTGCTGGGCTTCGTGGAGCTGTCAGCGCCCGACGCGCCGGCGGCATTGGCGTACCTGACGCGGGCACTCGACCACGCCGACGCGATCGGGGTTCGGCTGCCCACCCAGTTTCTGTTCCTGGGCGACCTCGTCGAGGCCGCCGTGCTCGTCGGCGACCTCGAGCTCGCTGAGCAGGTGCTCGTGGATCACCTCGAGGCCGCGGCCCGGCGCCAACCGCTGCCCTGGACGGCGGCCATGGCGCATCGGGGGCGCGGGCTGCTATTGACGGCCAGGGGAGACCTGACCGAGGCGCTGGCGTGCATCGACAGAGCACTGACGGTATACGATACGTCGCTGCCCATGCCGTTCGAGCGAGGCAGGACCCTGTACGTGCGCGGCCAGGCCCATCGGCGGGCGGGACACCGGCGAGCCGCCCGAACGGACCTCGACGACGCCAGCCAGATCTTCGCCGGCCTGGGCGCCCTGGCCTGGCTCGAGCTGGCCACCCGCGAGATGGGCCGGATCGGCGGGCGCCCGGCGGCTCCCTCGGCACTGACCACATCGGAGCGTCGGGTGGCCGATCTGGCCGCCTCCGGCCGGTCGAACCAACAGATCGCGGCCGAGCTCATGATTTCCACCCGCACCGTGGAGAGCCAGCTGTCGGCGGTCTACCGGAAGTTGCACGTGCGCTCGCGCCTACAGGTGGCGGCGGCGCTGCGCGATCAGGTCGTGGCTGGCGAGTAAATAGCCGTGTTTCCACTGATGCGGGCGGGCGCACGGCCGCCTAACCTCGTCCACTGTGACCATTCGCCGGTTCTTTCTCGTCGAGCGGTATATACCCGATGCCGACGCTCGGGCGGTCGCCGCGACCATCTGGCGGCCAGCCGAATCGGGCGATGGAACGCGACATGTCGGCACCGTCGTCATCGCCGGCGACGAGACGTGCCTGTCCATATTTGAGGCGAAGGACGCGCGTTCGGTGGCCGCCGTCAACGAGGCGGCCGGGCTGCCGCTGGACCGCATCGTCGAAGCCGAATGGTTTCCGGGATCGCCCACCTGAGTCGCTACAAGGAAGGGAGCCACATCATGGGTGTGCCACGCTTGCGTCCCATCTTCGCCCTCTTTGGTGGGCCTGGCCGTGACCGGCGCGGCCGGCTGCACGCCGGTGGAGGAGAACGCTCGACATGGGCGCTCAGGCCGTAGCGGCGATGAACGATCGGGCAAGGTTGCCTCTCGACCCGAATCGTCGACGACCAATGGCACACCGAAATGCGTAGGCACACATGAGAGGAACTGACATGGGTCGACCCCGCACCCTAACCGTTGTCCTTGTCGCCCTGGCCGCAACCGGGCTGGTCGGATGTTCGAAGGCCGCGGATGACGGGCCGGGCCCCGGTGGTACACCGTCCAGCAACGCATCCGCGTCGCTTGGGTCTATTCCGTCCACCGTCCCGGTCACTGGTGGCTCCGACGACTGGTGCGCCGTTTTGATCAAGGCCGCCACCGACGTGGGCTACATGGTGAACAAGCACGTCCTACCGCCGGACAAGATCACCTTCGACATGTTAAAGGCCTACGCTCCCGTGGCGCTGGCGTTGCGGGATCAGTTGCTCACCGGCGTCCCGGCGAATATCAAGGCCGCACTCGAGGTGACACTGCAATATTTTCAAGCATTGAAAGATAACAACTACTCCCAGGACACACCAATTCCGGCCGGGCTCGTGGCGGCCAGCAACACGGTGAACGCGTATGAGACCGCTCGGTGCGGCATCGTCTTCGACCAGTAGCGCGGGGCGCGGCGCGAGCCGCGGCCGCTAAGCCTTGATCCACCGATCGGTTTGGTGGTCGGGTGGTTTACGGATATTTGATCATGGTCGGCTGTGCGGGTGCGCGGACCGGACTGCAAGGCCGTGGTCAACCTGACGCTGGCGGCAAAAGATCAGCCGGTAGCCGGCCTGCCGGGCAATGTCAGATCCGCGCTGATGGTGGAGCTGCAGTACTTCCAGGCGCTCAAGGACAGCGACTTCTCCAGCTCGACGCCAGCGCCGGCCGGCCTCAATGAGGCACTAAACACGGTCAACGCGTATGGGGCGGCCACGTGCGGATTCGCCCTCGAGCCTTAGGGCGTGCTTTCAACAGCCATTCCATGTACAAACCGACAGGGAGGAATATCATGCGTACGCGCGATCTCGCGGTTGTGGCGCTCGCTCTGGCGCTGGCACTGACCGGCTGCTCCAAGAGCGGCGGCCAGTCCGCTGGGAACTCGAACCAAGCAGGCTCGGCGGGCGGCGGCGAGGACGGATTCGAAGGAAGCCTGGCTACGTCGGGCAAGTACGCAGCCAACTGGACCGCGAGTCCGGACGCCGAGGCCGACGTCTTCAACAGTTCCAACCACGTCAACCTCACGTCGGACCACCAGACGTTCGGCTATGTCGGTGTGCAACCCGATGGCAGCGTCTTGTTCGGCAGCGGCGCCCCGGAACTCTCGTCGAACGGGTCCTACAAGGGCTCCGGCGCCCAGGTGACGATGGACCACACCAACCGGTTCGTGTGTGCGTTCACAGTGGACACCGACCTCACCGGCGCCACGGACGGAGCCGTACTCCACCTCAAGGGCAGCATGAAGGTGAACTGGCACCCGGAAGGAATCGGCGACGCGAGCTGCCCGTGACTGCCGGCCCGCAAGCTGCTCACCCTGGTCTACTGGCGACGTACTTGCTCATCGCTCGCGTCCAAGACGTGGCTACAGCGGCACTGCCATGTCCATATGACCGGCAGTTCCCAGCTGGGTCTGACCAGGCACCGGTGTCGGGCCGGGCGGCTCGGCGAGGAAGTCGAGAATGAGTCGGTTGACCAGGTCCGGCTTCTCCATTGGCAGGCACGATTGCGACCTACGCGTTCGCTAGTTGGTCCTGAATGTCGCCGACATGTGCCAGGGTGAGGGTGTCGTTGTCGCCGGCCATTACCAGGGTCGGTGCTGTGACCTCGCCGAGTCGTGACAGAGGTAGCGGGCTGTCGACGACCCAGGACGGGCTCAGCCGTTCGAACACGTCGACGAAGTGCTCGGGGCCGTCGGGCGAAACCGTGGCGTACATCTCTGCCAGCATCGGCGGCAGGTGCTCGACGCTGAGACCGCCGAGCATGGCCTTGTAGGCGGGCCTGAGGCCGTCGGTGGTCACGTTCTGTCCGATGTAGACGAGCTTGCGTACTAGGTCGGGTCGCCGCCACGCAACGAGCAGACCGACCGCGGCGCGTCGCTCCAGCCGACCAGGCTGGAACCGGCGAGATTGAGCGCCTCAAGGAAGGCGATGGTGCAGGCGGCCATGATTTCGAAGGTGAGCGGGCCCGGGCACGTCGTGCGGCCGTGGCCGCGACGCTCCGGGAGGTAGACCCGGTAGTGCTCGGCGAGGATCGTCGTCCGCGCGTCGGAGGTTTCCGCGGTGCGGTGTTTCGTCCTCAATATAGTAGTTGCAGAGCGCAATCACTATGAGGAAGAGGAGATGATGGGCCGCTTCGCATATTCGATGAACGTGTCCCTCGACCTGAGGATCGAGCAGGTTCCGGGGGACAACGGCGCGGGCGAATGGCTTCGCATCAGCGAGGAGCTGCACCGCGAATTCAACGCGCGCACGCATTGCGAGATCGACCCGGCCACATGCGCGGCGCCGACTGGCGGCGCCTCCGCGACTCGTCCAGCACCGTTGCGCCCGGCACCGCCGGCGTGTGAAACACCGCCGTCCGCCCCGCGTCGCGCCTTCCCCGACTCGGGATGTCAGGTCTAGCCTGACACCATGGCTGCTCGGTACAGCCGGAAGTCGCAGGCGCGGATCGCGCTGTCCGTCGCCGCCCGGGAGGTCAGCGACGAGGCCCGCGGCCTCGTCCCGGCCGACGACCGCGGCAGCGGCGTCGGCGAGATCGTGGAACGGGTGGTGCAGCTGGTCGACCACACGCGTGACGTGCTCGAGCGCGCAGTGGTCTTCGAGCGGGAGCAGGGCGCGTCGTGGCAAGACATCGGCGCCGCGCTCGGCATCAGCCGACAGACCGCCCATGAGCGGTTCGCCGAGGTCGAGGAGCGTTGGAAGGACGCGCTGCGCCGGCCCTGGGCCGAGGCCGGCCCCGGCGGCCGGCAAGCGTTGCGGCTTCCGGAAGGCGCGGAGGACCCCGAGCGGTGGAGCAGGCAACTCGACACATGGGTGATCCAACACCGGGAGCGCACCGACGTCGACACCGGCGAGCATCCGGTGTCCGGCCAACAGCGGCCCCAGAGCCTGCTGGAGGCCTCCGGCGACCTCCTCAACGAGGGCCGCGAGCTCACCGCCCGCGGTGCCTCCTCCGGCGAGCGGTTCGCCTTCTACGAGCGCAAGGCCACCCTGCTCGAGCAGATTGCGGCCGCCGACCCGGACGACCCCACGGCACGGCTGGCGGCCATCGCCGCCCGCCGGCAACTCGAGGACGCACGCCACCGGGCACACCCGAGTTAGCCAGGGGCAGCCGATCGGAGCCAGACCGTCACCGGACGCCCCGCGGCGGTCGTGGCGCGTGGGGCGACCGTGCCGCGAGGCGGTCGCGCCGCTCGGCGAGCGGGCGTCGCTGTGCGTGAAGGCCCACAGGATCATGCTATGGCATAGGGCGAGATCATCGAGCTTCGAGCCGCCGCCTTGTCAGGTGGCGGAGTCGCTGCTCCGCGCATTGGCGTCCAGCGCTTGTTCCAGTTCTAAGGTGATGCGGCCTGGTCCCTTGAGATACGCCGCCCGCACCCCCCAGCTCCGATCCGCCGGCTCCTCGATCGCTTGGGCGCCGCGACCAACCACTGTTCGGAAATCGGCATCGCAGTCAGTGGTGGCGTATCCAATCGTCGTAATGCTTTCTTCCTCATCTTGATCAAGGATCAGAAGGATCGGACCAAACTGGAGCACAGCCATGCCTTCCCCCCGATACACCGGCTCTGCGGCCCAGATCCGGGCGAACCAGGCCAAGGCGCCAGCTAGATCGCGGACGATGACGTGAAAATGGTTGCCGTCCATCCCAACTCCTCTCTGCGGAAACTCATCATCAGACGCGCCCTCATTTCGCACCAACCGTGGAGCGACGCCAGCCTGCTCGCCGCCCGCCACGCCATTGATCAATACATCAACCGCTGTGTGACCGGCGTTTGATCCGTTCGTGGGTCAAATCGACGTTGATCAGATCGCGTGGCGTAGGACGGAAGATGGTCAGTATGTCACTGGCGGCGGCATCCTTCGGATCTTCAAGTCATGGTGCCCAGCTGACGACGATCTATCCGCAACTCAGTTCCGGTACGACTTGCCCCTTGAGGGCCTCGACGTCGACTCGGAGCAATCGTCAAGACCTGTGGATGGGAAATCTTGATTAGGCCGCCTTGGTGAGATGGCGGGTGTTGCGTTCGACTAGCTTGCCCCGCTTGAACGTGGCGCCGGCGCGTACGAGTGCGACGAGGTGGGGTGCGTTGACCG
>JAXIPB010000127.1:0-9771 GCA_045403155.1 Micromonosporaceae bacterium | reverse complement strand
GGCGTCGGCGTTAGGCCGTCCGGTGGCATCGGCGAGCTCGTTGATGAGCTTGGGTACGTCGATCTGCTTGACGACCTCACTCGTGATCCTGGTGGCGACCGCGTTCTGTACTGCCGGGTCCGATGCGAGCGGAGCGACGGTGTCAACGTACGTGTCGGTGTTGAGGATCTCGTTGCGGGCGTACCGCGCGGCCACCGACGCGGTGGCGAGCAGTCCGGCCACGAGCAGCAGCACGATGGCGCCGGTCCACCGCCACCCAGCATGCCGGGACCGAGGTGGTTGAGCATCGGATCCGTTCTGCCGGACGGTGCTTGCGCTCGGCCGGTCAGGCAACGCGTCCGGCTGTTCCGTGGGCGGGGTATCGGAGTCGCTCATGGCCACACCTCATGGTTACAGCCAACGAAGCGATGCGCGGCGGTTTCGCGGTGTTAGCGTCCTCCCGCCGCGTTCCCGTGGACGTGGCACCGAGATCACCCTCGCTGTCCGATTCCGCGGACCCTTCCCACGCACTCGGACGCTTGTCCGGGCGGCCGGGGAGGCCTGGCTGCCTCGCCTCACAGCCATGGCCGACACCGTCGACTTCATCGGCCTCATGTGCCCGGCCTGCTCCTGCAGGAGGTATGGAGCTGGCACTAACCCACGAGGCCAATCGGGTGCATGTGGTCGCACGGATGCTGATGAGGCTGGTGGCCGCCGCCGCTGATGCATGGGATTCGGCCGTGCCCGGCGGGCACGACAACCGCGATGGCTAGCCAGCACACGACCGGTCGTGCTCTTCCGGCAAGGTGCTCATTCGTTCTGGCCGGTCTTACCTTGGGTTGTATGGGCTGCGTACCGTCGCTCGTATGGCCGTCGAACTCCTTGTCGGACGCGATGAGCGAGAATCTAGCTGGGCCGGGTAAGGCCGGACCAGGCCGGGGGATGCCGGGAAGAGGGAGGTCGCCATGGCAGGCGAGCGCGCACGGTACGACAGGCGACTGAGACGGCTACGGCGTGCCGCCCGGAGATGGAGCGTCCTGGCTGGCGCGCTGGGCGGCGTCGCGGTTGTGCTCACGCCGTACGCAGGACTGGGGTTGATCGATGCTTTCTGGGCCGCCGCAGCCGGCGGTTCGGTGGTGCTGGCCGGCTGGCGCTGGGCGGACTACCGCGCGCTGGCCGCCCAGCCCGTGCCCCCGTCGCTCGTCCCCGCGGTCGCTGCGGAACGGACCCGCCGACGGCTGGAGGCGCTTGTGGCAGGGTTCCCTGGGGGGCAAGAGGCGATCGGTGAGCTGTACCGCCACGGCGCCCGGATACGGCTGCGCGGCTCAGCCGTCGCGCCCGGTTGGCGCCGGCTCGACAAGGCCGCCGCCGCGCTCGACAGCCTCGCGCCGCGGCTGGGCGGGCCTGGTGAGGCGGCCGTGCTCGAGGCGGCGGCGGCCGAGCGGGGGCTGCGGGAGCTGGCAGAGCGAGCGGCCGGCGTCGAACGCGGGATGCAGTACGGGGCGTTGCAAGGATCCCTCGGCCAGGCGCACAGCGAGCTGGTCGCGCAGTTCGTGCAGGGCGTGACGGCCTACGAGGAGTTGGTGGGCGCGGCGGCAGGGTATGTGGCCGAGGATGGGCGGACGACCCTGGAACAGCCATCGGTGAGCCGGTTGATCGAGGCTACGGATCTGCTGCGCGGGATCGCCCTCGGCTTCGCCGAGCTAAGGCAGCATGACGGCCTGACAGCCTGACGGCGGCCGGCACGGGACCGGTTATGGACTGCCGAGCGATCCAGCGTCCCGGCTGGAACTTCCGACAGCTAGAAGCGGCGGCGCGAGACGCGCCGGGCCGTGCGCCGGCCGGTCCGTCGCGCAACCCTTCGAGATCCGAACATCTTGTCCTCCCAGCGGAAGCGGGGTCTTTCTCCTATCGGGCGGTCGACGCAGTCTCCAGGTCGTGAAGTTGCTTGGCTTCCTCAGCCGAGACCACCCCGATCTCGACGAGGTCAAGCGGACTGATGAACCCGTCGCTGATGCGGAAGCCGCCGGCCCGCACGATCGCGTCGCGCAGCGGTACGGCCCAGTGATGCTCCAGCAGGAGCAGCGCCGCTGCTGAGTCGTTGGGGATGTCCTCGACGACGTCCCACGCATCCTCCTCCGGGAGCGCGGACGCACCTGCGGCGGCCGCCTCAGCACCGGCCGCGGCGCCGGCCTCCTCACCCTCCTCGCCCTCGATGCCCAGGCCAATGAGGGCACCGACCTTGCTGCCGAGTTCGATGGCCTCGTCCTGGGTCAGGTTGCTCAGGTGCTCAACCTCAACGTTTCCGTCGGCGTCCTTGTAGACGGCCAGCGAGTCGATCACCCGTACCGTGTCGCTCTCGCGCAGCCGCTCCAGTTCGTTGATGATCTCGCCGTGAAAATCCGGTCGGTTGAACCCCAGGACTACGAGCTGAACTGGTCCAATCGCCATGATATGGCTCCTTCTGCTCAATGATTGGGTCGCCAGGAGCGCCGGCCGCCACGTTCAAAGGTGAGGCATCATTTGGACCTGGCGCAGGCCCGGGCGGTGAGTTTCGCGCCGGGTCGAGGCTGGCGCACCCACCTCATCAAGGCACAGTCTACGCGCGTATGCACACGACGCCGGACATTGCTCAATAGTGCCTGATGACGTTTCCGAGGTGATCAGATCGAGCGCGGTGCCACCCTCGATCTGGACAACACGGCCGATAGACGCGGCGACCCCGCGACGCCAGGGTGCGCGATCTAACCAGCCTGGGCGTCACTCGGATCGGTGAGCTGCTCACACCAGCGCGAGGCCGGGTCAACGTACGGTCGGAGCAACGCGGTCAGATCCGGATCGCTTCGGCCGAGGAGTTCGTCGGCCGCCACCTTACGGGCCACGCCAGCGAGCAGGTCGGCGACCTGGACCCGTGGGTCCGTACGCGAATCCACCTGACGGAATTGGACGAAGCGACCTCGAGTCGGGACGCGGATCATCTCGAGTGGCGGCGAGGCCAGGATCTGCTCGAGTCGTCGCATCCGCCGCTCGGTCAGCGCGGACTGCTCGTCGTGGACGACCGCGATCGGATGCAGTCCACGACTCCAATGGAGCACGGTGCGAGCCAGGGCGGGAATCAACGGTTCCAGGACGGGCTGCAGGACCCGATCCTCGAGCAGCCGGGCGCGAGCGGAATAAGCTTCCTGCCGTCCGACGCGCAGCTCGTCAAGGATTCTTCCGACCCGACTGCCACCGTCCAGGGTCCGTAGCACCTCGACCTGACCGAAGAACGCGTCGACAGGGGCGCGCACTAGGCGGCGACGGTCTGCGCGCAGAACCAGGTTGGTCGCTGCCAGGAATGCCTGCCAAGGTTCCCGACCGAATGTGTCCGGGCCGGCGCGGCAGAGCCCGGCCGCCAGGCTCGCCAGTCGCTGGTCCGGGCGCAGGCCCAGGCTCGCAGCGTCCACGGAGCCCCCGATGAACAGGTCGAGAACTCTTCCGAGCACGAAACAGGACTTGTGGGTCAGATGGACCCTGGCGCGGCCGTGCACGGGACCGGACGGGCCGAGAAACCCGGCGAGGTCCGATCCGCGCTTGGTCCGGAGCAGGTGGGAGGCTTTGTATTCGGAGCTGTGCTGCCCGGATCGGCCACGGAGTGAGCGGATAGACTCCGCCGCCACGTCGATGTCCAGCCGGACGCTGGCGTGCGCGATAACGTCGGAGTTTCCGGACGCGAGGTTGCTACCTTCCCAGCCCGACTCGTCGCACGCGATCTCGAGGGCATGCTCGTTTGATGTCTGTGTAATGTCCACTGTCTTTCCTGGCGCTCCAACGGATACGTCAATGTGTGATCACGGATCGACGTTCACGTCAGTGGAGACGCCAGAAGACATGGGACCATCGTCGCCGCTCGAGTCGGGCTTCGCCACCGACTTTTCGCGAGCGGCGACCCCGGGCAGCGGACTCATCCGAGCGCCGGCGGCGTTGTGCCAGGCGCGGGTACGACCCGGCCTCCTTCACTCCGGTGTGTTGGCGGCGGCGCCGCCGACGAGGTACGGGGTGGTGATGCCTTGGTACATGAGGTGGGCGACGAGCCCGTCGGCGGCGTGGGTCAGGTTGTGGCAGTGGTCCATCCAGATGCCGGGGTGGTCGGCGACGAAGGCGATGTCGTATGACTCGCCGTCGGCGACGTTGAGGGAGTCCACCCACCAAGGGCTCCCCGAGGCCGATACGCCGTTGCGGCTGAGCACAACGGCGTGGTGACCGTGTAGGTGCATGGGATGGACATCGCCGCTGTGGTTGGAGATGCCTACCCGTACGACGTCTCCTTCGGCAACCACGAACATCGGTACGTCCGGGTAGAGGCGGCCGTGTACGGTCCAAAATAGGCCCGGCCGGCCGTCAATGAAGCCGGGTCGCCGACCGATGTCGTATCGGAATCGCCGGTCGGGCCGGTTCGGATCGAATCCCAGCGGCGTCGCGGTGCCGTACGTGAGCAGGTCCAACGTTGCGGCCGGTCGCGGGGCGGCGGGGGCCTGGTACGACCGTGATCCGAGCACGACGCCGGTCGGCCCTCCGATGTGCACGGCGAGACGGTAACGGCGCATGGGTGCCTCGTCTAGACCGGCGCCGCGATGCGCTCGGGCGACCCGGTGGCCGTGGCGGCGGTTGCACGGCGCACCCGAAGTCCGGTATAGCCGGCCGCGCTGAACAGCAGCAGTGCGTTCAGTCCATGCAACGCACCCAGGACCGGAATGGAGTGGCCCGCGATGCCGAGCGTCGCCTGTAGGACCACGAGCAGGAGCACAATGGCCGCCCACTTCACGCCCCCGGGGAACCTTCGTAAAGAAGGAGAAAATCAGCAACAGCAGCGCCAGCAGCGGGATGATCATTGTCCCGTTGATGCCGTGAATCGCGAAGCCGAGGACCTCGGGAAAGACGAACGCGCGACTCTCGATGACGGCCTTGTCGAGCACGCCGCCCTCCATCACCCATCTGCCCTCACCCGCGACCGCGTAGACGATCGCCATCGCCTGTATGACGACCTCCGCCGCCACGACGTAGGCGAGTACCTTGTAGACGGATCTCATTGCCGATGCTCCCTTCGATCGTGTGACGCTGTGGCATGCGTCAACATGGGGAAGACGCCGCGCTGGCCTCGGCCACGACCTCGACCGTGGTCAGGATGTCGGTAGTGACGCCAGCCTGTGCCGCCTGCCGGGTCCTGCTCTCGACGAGCGTCCTGAAGCGACTGACCGACTCGAGACTGTCGAAGATCATTGCGGTGTGACCCTTGCCGCTCTCCGGATCGTGCATCCAGTAGCCCGATCGGAAGCCAGGCTGTGCCCGGGCAAGTGGCATTAGCGCGCCGTGGATGAGACGTTCCTGCTCGTTGCCGAACGCGTCGTCCATCGTCCAGATGCCTACCAGTGCGTGCACGGGCTGCGCCTCTCATCGCCGATTGATTGGCTTCATCGAGCCGAACCATCACTCGTCACGTTATGCACGTTCGATCGTGGTGCCATCCGAGGAAACACTCAGCGCGGTACTCAGCCCACGCCGTGCGGTTTGTGTGCGCAGGCTGCGTCGATCGTGGTCAGGTGTGCGCGGTGATCGACTTGGCCTGGAGTGTGGCCTCGATTCGCGCCATCGGGTCGTATGACTCGAGCTCGGCACGCACCTTCGCTACGTTGGCGGCGTACGTCGGGTCGTCGAGCACGCGGCGCACGGCGGCTCGGATTCTGGCCGGACTCGGCCGCTCGCTTCGCATGTCGACGCCGAGGCGGTTCCACCCGACGCGCACGTTGATGTCGTTCTTGCCCTCGCGTTTCCCTGCCCCCACGACCGGCACACCGTGTCGCATCGCTGCCAGTACGCTGCCGAACCCGCCGTTCGTGACGAAGACGTCTACGTGCGGGAACAGGTCGTCGTAGTTGATGAAGTCCTCGATCACGACGTTCGGCGCGGCGAAGCGCTCGCGCAGCTGTTCGGTCTTGGCGCCCGCTGTGGTCGCTACGACGACGTATGGCCCGTCCTTGAGGGCCTCCAGCGTGGACACGATGAGCTTGTCCGGGTCGGAGTTGTCGACCGTTCCCTGCGACACGGCAACCACTTTCTTCCCGCCCGACGCGTGGACCACGGCCGGCGGCGGGGTGTCGGGTCCCAGCGCGACGCGTGCGGGCACGAGGGCTCCGACGTACTCCGCGTTGTCAAGCGGTCGGTAACCGGGAAACTCCAGACCCGGTGACCCGTTGAGGAACACCCGGCGCGCGCTGGCCAGAGGCACGTGGGGGAACCCGTCGGGCGGGATCGGCGCGACGCCGTGGCGGGCGAGGATCTCGTTGTACGCGAGCACCCCCGCCCTCATGGTGCTCGCGAGCATGCGCCTCACGACGCGATGCACGGTCCTGCCCACGACGGTCCTGGCCGGGCGCAGACCGAAGAAGGGCGGCGGACTCTGGTCGTCGGGCATGATCATGCTCAGCCCGACGGCGAACACGGGGACGCCGAGGACCTCGGCGACCAGCTTCTCCGCGTACAGCGCCCCGTCGCAGACTAGGACGTCGAACGGAAACTCGCTACGGATCTCGACGATGTCCCGGAAGTGGTTGTCCACGTTGGCGACGAAGAACTTTTCCAGGTCGAACGAGATCAACTTTGGGCCCTTCAGGCTCGCCCGATCAGGGAAGAGGGAGTGGATGTTCTCGCCCGTGACTTCCGTGGCACGACGGTACAGAAAGTAGATCATGCCCAGCGCGTCGAGCTTCTTGGCGTACTCGGGCCCGGCGTACCAGCGGACGTCGTGACCGCGCCGGGCCAAGTGCGCGGCGATGCCCGTGAGCGGTTTGAAGTGCCCGTCGGCCGGCATGGATGCGAACAGGATCCTCATGGCTATCTCCAAACTGCGTCGCCGAGCAGCGTCGGATCGGCTACCTGGAGCCGAACGTCATTCTCGACGGTATCCACTAGCGATCGTGGTGCCATCCGGGGAAACACTCAGCGCGGTACTCAGCCCCTCGCCGCGCGAGCGGCGTGCCACGCGGCGATCCGGGCGCGGGATTCGAAGCCCAGCTTGGTGAGGATATGGGTGACGTGGTTCTCGACCGTCCGCTCGGAGAGGTGCAGTCGGGTCGCGATCTGTCGGTTCGTGAGCCCATGCGCGACGAGCGCGGCGACCTGTTCCTCGCGGGTCGACAGGGCGGGGGGGAGGCTGCGCCGCAGTTCCTCTCGCATCGCGGTCGCCTCCGCGAGCAGGGGCGCCATCCCGAGCCGGCGCGCGATGCTCATGGCCTGGTCGAGGTGCGCCTCGATGGCCGGATCGGCCTTCCGGCACCGGCTCCGGAACCGGGCCAGGGCAAGGTGGGTCATGGCCTCGTATGGTGGCGATCCGGTGGCTCGGCACGCCGACAGGGCCGTTCGCAGATGGTCCTCCGCCGCGCCCCAATCCTCGAGCAGGGTGGCGAGCATGCCGACCGGGAGCGCGACCGGACCGCCGTACAGGAGATGCCGGTCGGCGTATGGCAGCAGAGCGTCGTAGAGTGTTGCCGCGGTGGCGCGGTCGTCGAACAGCACGCAGAGTTTCGCGTACTCAGTTGTGGCGGGCAACCACTCCAGCGCGTGCCGCGGGAAGGATATTACGTCCGGCACGATCGCCTCCCACAGGGCCGCCGCCTCGTCGCGGCGTCCCATGAATACGAGAATCGCGGCGAGCCAGCCGCGCGAATGGCGCGGCGCGGTTGTCACGAAGGCCCTCACTTCCCCCTCGACCTCCTCGAGGCCATCCCCGGTCTTCCCGGCGACGGCGGACGAGACAATCAGGTCGAAGTGCTCGGCGGTGTGGTGCCCGCCCCGCTGGCCGATCTGCAAGGCTTGATCGGCCAGCGACCGGGCCGCCTCGAACCGCCCCTCGAATTGCGCAACCATCGCCTGCACTATCGTCAGCCGCCACATCCACAGTGGCTCCTTCAGCTGAGCGACCACTGCCGCGAAGGCGGCCAGCTCGGCGTCGAACTGGGAACGCCGCCCGAGTTCGCCGAAGCAGTCCAGGCGCCAGGAGCGACCCCAAGCCGTGTACTCGCCCCGGCCGGTCTCCGCGCCGAGGCGAACCGCACGCTCTCCGATCGAGAGTCGCTCGAGCACGTGCTGGACGTTGAGGAGAACGGTGTGCCGGGCCGCCAACGCCAGGAACCGCGCGTCCGGATCTCCGCTCGCCTCGGCGAGCTGCAATGCGCGTTGGCTCGCCGCGCCAGCGTCGGAGCTGGCGAAGGGATCCGCCGTGATCGCGAGCTGGGCCAGTACCTTTGCCTCGCGCAATCGATCGGCATCGCCGAGCATGGCGAGCGCGTCCCGGCACATCCCGTGAATCTGCGGCGTGACAGGCGAGTGCATGACGCCGCGCAGAACGGTCGCGGCGTCCGCTACCACCGCGGCATCGGCGGCGGCCCGGCCGACGTCGGCGGCCGCCTGACACGACCGCCACGCGGCCTCCACGGCACCGGAGCGGAACTGGCACCGGGCAAGCTCCAGAAGCAGGTCTGCCCGGCTGGCGTCACCACCCGGGATCAGCGCGAGCAGCTTGAGCGCTTCGCCGTACTGGAATGCGGCGTGCTCCTAGGCCAGCTGACTGCGCGCGCGACCCGCTGACGCCTTGGTGGCCTTGAGCGCTTCCGGTGCCCACCCGATCGGTGCGGCCTGGCGCAGGTGGTGGGCAAGCACCTCGACCGAACGCTGTGCACGGTCGGTCTGCAAGGCCTGCGCGGCCAGGGCGTGCAACTGCTGGCGCTTTGCCGTCGGCAGCTCGGCGTAGAGTACCTCCTGGATCAGCACATGGTTGAACCGATACGCATGCGGCTCCACGGGAGCGACGATTTCGGCGGCAGCCGCATCGTCCAAGACGTCGGTCACCGCGGCGGGCGGCTCGCCCATGAGGGCGCCGAGCAGGGCCGGTGTGAACTCGCGCCCGAGCACTGCGGCCAGGCGCAGCGCCTCGCGAGTCGTCGGCGGGAGCCGGCGGAGCCGATGCCCGATCACCTCGCCAACGCTCTCCGGCAGTCGAGGCTCGGCCCGTCCCGTTGCCTCAACCAGCCGCACCAACTCCAAAACGAACAGCGGGTTGCCCTCGGCCCGGTCCAGCATCCATCGCACCGAGTCCTCATCCGCCCGATGCCCCAACCGGCGAACGGCGAGTTCGGCAACCTCGTCGGGTGTCAACCCACCCAAGGTCATCATGGTGGTCGCCCGTTCCCGCCTGATCGACCGTAACCCGTCCGCCAACTCTGGGCAGGGGTACACCTCACGGCCGCGGTACAGGCCGACAACGAGCAGACTCGAGTCGGGCGCCGTGGCTGCGACCGCCTGCGCCAGCCGCATCGACGGCACATCGGCCCAGTGCAAATCGTCCACCACGATGAGGAGGCCGTGCTCGCTCGAGTGGCCACGCAGGACGTCAACGATGTCATCGAAGATGTGGTACCGGCTGCCGCCTTCCCCGCCGCTGGGATGAAGGAGCGCATCGCCCGACTCACCCAGCTCGCGCAGGATTTGAAGCCATGGCCAATACGGCGACGCACCCTCGCCTTCCAGGCAGGCACCCCACACCGCCCGCATGCCCGCGCGCCGTACCCGCTGAACTAGCTCATGCGCCAGCGCGGTCTTGCCGGCGCCGGCCTCGCCCTCGATCAGCACCGATGAGCCCGCGCCCGACCGGGCGGCCTCGAACCGACGCTCCAGGACCGCCAGCTCCCGCTCCCGCCCGACCAAGGGTTCGTCGGCCACGTACACCAAGTTAAGGCACCGCGTTCTGCCCGCAAGTCG
>JAXIPB010000239.1:0-5639 GCA_045403155.1 Micromonosporaceae bacterium | reverse complement strand
AGCGGAGGCCCCGCTCCTTCATCGCATCATGATCGGCGCTTCTGGAGGACGCTGACCTCATGATCACGGAGATCTTGACGGCGAAGGGCTGCGTGCAGATGGCCAAGATCTCCATTGGCGGTGAGGATGTGACGCGGAACGTTGCTTTGCTACCAGAACTTGCTATCTCCCGCATGGTCGACGCCCCACAGGCGCCCCTCCTCGCTAATCATGCCTCGCAAATCATGATCGGCCCGCCGTATCACCACGCGTCGCGTCACAGCAGCCCGGTCCGCCTTGATCGAAGCGGCAGATTGGCTGCCGGGGGACGACCATATCGTCGCTTCGATCAAGCTCGGAGATAGCGTTTCAGGAAGGCGCTGCGTTCAAGCCGTACGCGGCGAGCGCTGCCCGCGCCTCCTCGCGTACCGAATCGACCAGTTCGGGCGGCGCGAGCGCGGTGACCTCCGGCCCCAGCCCCAGCACCAGCCGCTTCGCCCAGGCCAGGTCGGACGCGCGCAGCGACACCAGCCAGCGCTCCGGACTCTCCTCCACCACCCGTTCACAGGGGTAGTACTCGGTGATCCACCTCGCCCATCGGCCGATGCGAAGGGTCACCAGCGGCAGTTCCTCGCTGGGCTTGAAGATGCCCTCACTGACGTCGTGCTGTTGCGCCTCCGGTGGTGGCTCGGCCGGCTCCTCGAGCTCGACGCACGAGTCGATGCGATCGAGCCGGAACAGGCGCACCGACTCCGCCTTTCGACACCACGCCTCCAGGTAGGCGAACCCCCCGACGACGACCACCCGCATCGGGTCGACTATCCGCTCGGTGACCTCGTCCCGCGTCGCCGTGTAGTACGTGAGCTGCAGCGCGTGGCGTCGCTGCACAGCGCCCTGCAGTTCGGCGAGGCGCTCGGCACCCGCGCCGGGCATGCCCACCGCGACGGGGAGGCCGGCGGCCGCGTCGCCGGCCGCCGATTCGATCTTCGCGAGCGCCCCCTCCACCGCCTCGCCGTTCTGCACGCCCGGCACTTGGGCGAGCATCCGTAGGGCCACGACCAGGGCCAGCGCCTCGTCCTGGGTCAATCGCAGTGGCCGGTCAATGCCGGCGTCGTAGGTGATCGTCACCCGGTCGCCGTCGAAAGCCATGTCGATGAGATCACCCGGCCCGTAGCCGGGCAGACCACAGACCCACAGCAGCTCAAGGTCCTCCCGCAACTGCCTGTCGGAGACCCCGAGGTCGTCGGCGGCCTCGGTCACGAGGATGCCGGGCCGGGCCAGCAGATACGGGACGAGGTTGAGAAGACGGGCCAGTCGATCACCGGCGCGGTTCTCCGCGCGCGGCGCGGTCATGGCCGCGACCCGGTCATGGCTGCGACCCGATGGTCACCGGCGCCGGCTCGGCCTCGAGGGAGTCGACGAGGTCGCGCAAGCGGACGATCGTGGCCTTGCGCACCTCGTCGGGGTCGACAACCACGACATCCGCGCCGTACCCGACGATCCAACGGGCGAACCCGTCCGGGTCGGAGTAGCTCACCACCACCCGGTCGCCATCCGGGCCCGGATCCACCGACTCCGCCCACCGCCGTACTCCGGCCGCGCGACCCGGCCTGACCAGCAGCGTGGCCCGATTCGGATGCTCGACCGGGCCCGACCATCGCGCCATGTGACTGATCAGGTCGGTGTCGGGCGGCGGTGTATAGGCCCCCGGTTCGCCGACGGTCTTGACCGCGCCGACCACCCGAGAGAGCCGGAACGCACGGGTCGCGTCCCGGTCAAGGTCGTGTCCCACGACGTACCAGCGGCCCCGCCAGGAGACCGCGCCCCAGGGCTGCAGCCGCCGGGTCTGGGCGGCGTCGTTCTCCGGGGTGCGGTAGTCGAAGCGCACCTCCTGGCGCTCCCGTGCGGCCGTCTGCAGCGGCGTGAAGGCGGGGTCGACGGTGACCACCGGCTCCACCCCGAGCGTGGCGTGGGCGTCGACGGCCACCCCCCCCGCACGGAGTTTAAGCAGACACCACGTGGCCGCGGCGGCCAGGCCGGCGTGTTGCCAGAGCCGGGCCGCGATGCCGACCGCCGCCGTCTCATCCGGCTCCAGGTGCACGTCGGGCAGGGCGTAGTCACGGCGCGCGATGCGATAGCCGGGCTCGGCGTCGAAGACGCTCGTCGTCCCGGTCTCGAGGGGCACACCGAGGTCACGCAGCTCGGCCTTGTCCCGCTCGAACTTGCGCTGGAACGCCTCGTGCTCGCGCGGATCCTCTTCGTCATGTTCGTAGCCCGGAACGGTCGACGCGATTTGCGACGCGGTCAGGAACCGCCGCGTCGACAGCAGGCAGATCACGAGATTGACGAGGCGCTCGGTCCGGGTACGAGACACGTGTACGAATTTAGCAGTGCTGGAGCGCATCGGCTCGCCACGACCCGGAGGGCTGTGGATTAACGTCATCGCATGGTGCGCTGGCGCGCGGGCGTCGTCACCGGCCTCGGGCAGCGGTGGCGAGGGGCGGTCGAGGTCGACGTCGTCGTGGAGCCCCGGGGCGCAGATGAGCCGACGACGGTACGGGCGATCGCGTACCCGGGCCTCGTCGGCGACCCGGCGCCCGGCGATCGCGTGCTGCTCAACGTCAATGCGCTTGCGCTCGGGTTGGGCACCGGTGGTTACGCACTCGTCGTGGCGATGCCGGATCGGCTGCCGCCGGACCCCCCTCCACACGACACCGGCGGCCCAGGCCATCTGATCAAGACGCGATACACCCCGTTGCAGGTCGTGGTCCAAGGTGCCGACGAGCCGTCATCGCCGTACCGTGATCTTCTCGCCGCGGCAAACGGACTGGACGGGGCGCCGGTGGTCACCGCCGATCTGCACTCGTCGCTGCCGGCCATCCTCGCCGGTGTACACGCGTCACGCCCGGGCGCCCGTGTCGCGTACGTGATGACCGACGGCGGCGCCCTGCCGGCCTGGTTCTCGCGGACGGTCGCCGCGCTCGCCGACCGGCTGTGCGGCGTCGTCTCCGTCGGGCAGGCCTATGGGGGCGACCTCGAGGCGACAAACATCCACGGTGGACTCATCGCGGCGAGGCACGCGTTGTCGGCCGATGTGGTGATCGTGGCGCAGGGCCCAGGCGGCCTCGGCACCGGGACGGCATGGGGATTTTCCGGTACGTCGGTCGGGGAGGCCGTCAACGCGGCGGCGGCCCTGGGCGGCCGCGCGGTCGGCGCGGTACGGATCTCGGTCGCCGACGCGCGGGAGCGGCATGCGGGGGTGTCACACCACTCGCTCACGGCGTACGGCCGGGTCGCGCTCGCCCCCGCGGATCTTGTCATTCCCGAGGGGTTACCGGCCGCGCTCGCCAGCGCCGTGGGCGCCGCGTTGGGTGAACTCTGCCCGCCACACCGGCTGGTTCGCGTGGACACGGGCGGCCTCGATGCCGCGCTGCGGCAGCTGCCACTGGAGCTCTCGACCATGGGCCGAGGCCTCGACGCCGATCATGAATATTTCCTCGCCGCGGCCGCCGCCGGCCGGCACGCCGCCGCGCTGCTCTAGCCGAAGATGGCTCTAGCCGAAGATGATTAGGGCGAGCCAGCCGCCCACCAGCAGGATCAAAACGGCCGCGAGCGCCCAGGTCGGCACGGTGTACTCGCCCCGCCGGTTACGCTCGATCTCGGCGATGATCTTGTCGCGGCGACGGTTCACCCAGCCCTGGCGGATTTCCGCGAGCGATTCGAATGCTTCGGGTTCCGTCGACGAATCGGGCTTGGGGGGTTCGGGCTTCTTGGGGGGCGTGGTCATGGCCCGTCGAGCCTACCCTCGGAGACCGCTACATGCTCGCGATCAGGCGCTCGACGCGTTCGTCGTACGCCCGGAACGGGTCCTTGCAGAGCACGGTGCGCTGCGCCTGGTCGTTGAGCTTGAGGTGCACCCAATCGACGGTGAAGTCGCGGCGCTTCTCCTGGGCGTGGCGGATGAACTCTCCGCGCAGCCGGGCCCGAGTGGTCTGCGGAGGTGTCTCCTTCGCCTCGAAGATCTCTATGTCGGAGGCAACCCGGTCGACCGCTTTCTTGCGCTCCAGCAGCGCGTATAGACCGCGGTTGCGCCGCAGGTCGTGGTAGGCTAGGTCCATCTGCGCCACCCGGGGGTGGGACAGGGCCAGGTCGTGGCGGGCCTGGTAGCGCTCGATGAGGCGCTGCTTGGTCACCCAGTCGATCTCACGCTCGACCCCGGACATGTCGCCGGCCTCCACCCCGGCGAGCACCCGGCCCCACAGGTCGATGACCCGCTTGGCGGTGGAGTCCGCACCCCGGCGCTCCAGGAACTCGCTCGCCTTCGCGAAGTACTCCTGCTGGATCTCTAGCGCGCTGCACTCCTTGCCGTTGACCAGCCGCACCTTGCGCCGGCCGGTCACGTCGTGTGACACCTCGCGGATGGCCCGGATCGGGTTCTCCAGCGTGAGATCCCGCATCGCCACCCCGGCTTCGATCATGCGCAGCACGATGTCGGCGCTGCCGACCTTCAGCAGAGTGGTGACCTCGTTCATGTTCGAGTCGCCGACGATCACGTGCAGGCGCCGGTAGCGCTCGGCGTCGGCGTGTGGCTCGTCGCGGGTGTTGATGATGGGTCGCGAGCGGGTGGTGGCGGAGGAGACGCCCTCCCAGATGTGCTCGGCCCGCTGGGAGAGGCAGAAGACAGCCCCACGCGGCGTCTGCAGCACCTTGCCCGCCCCGCAGATGAGCTGCCGGGTGACCAGGAACGGGATCAGGATGTCTGCCAGTCGACCGAACTCGCCGTGTCGCGAGACCAGGTAGTTCTCATGGCAGCCGTAGGAGTTGCCGGCCGAATCTGTGTTGTTCTTGAACAGGTAGATCTCGCCGGCGATGCCCTCGTCGTGCAGGCGCTTCTCCGCGTCAACAAGCAGGCCCTCCAGGATCCGCTCGCCGGCCCGGTCGTGCACGACGACATCGGCGACGGAGTCGCACTCCGGCGTGGCGTACTCCGGGTGCGAGCCGACGTCCAGATAGAGCCGGGCTCCGTTGCGCAGGAAAACATTGGACGAACGGCCCCACGAGACGACGCGGCGGAACAGGTACCGGGCGACCTCATCCGGGCTCAAGCGCCGCTGCCCCCGGTACGTGCACGTGACGCCGTACTCGGTCTCGAGTCCGAAGATGCGCCGGTCCATGACCAGAACAGTAGCCGCCGTCGCGATCAACCGGTACGCCCATCAACCGATACGACGCGACCCGGTGTACTCGCGGCAAATGGCGTAATCGGGCAGACGGCCGGCCGCAAGTGCCTCGGCCAACGTGGGCGCTTCGACGTCGCGGGGCGAGAGCAGCGGATTCGGAACCGGCCACGCGATCTTCAGGTCCGGGTCGAGCGGATGGATGGTGTGTTCGCGCTCCGGCGCGTACGTCTCGGAGCACAGGTAGGTCAGCGTGGCGTCGTCACTGAGCGCGCAGAAGGCATGGCCCAGTCCCTCCGCCAGGTACACCGCGCGGCGGTCGACGTCGTCGAGCAGAATGCTCTCCCATCGCCCGTATGTCGGCGAGCCCACTCGGATGTCCACGACGACGTCCAGCAGGGCACCGCGCACGCAGGTCAGGTACTTGGCCTGGCCGGGCGGCACGTCGGCGAAGTGAATCCCCCGAACCACCCCGGTCGCGGA
>JAXIPB010000314.1:0-15265 GCA_045403155.1 Micromonosporaceae bacterium | reverse complement strand
TTGGCGAAGTCGCCGTCCGGGTCGGGGGGTTTGCCGTCCGGGTCGAGGGGGGCGGCGATGCGTTCGCAGGCCTTGGCCACATCCGCGGGCGTGGCGGCGGCGGCCAGGTCGGCCCGGATCTGGTCGAACGCCTTCACCTCGGCCACGCCGACCCGGTCGGCCAGTTCCTTGACCTTCGCCACATGCTCGGCCGAGGCGGCCCCGGCGGCGGCGGCCGCGGCCAGCGCGGGCAGTTCCCGCTGTAGCCGGGCCCGATTGAGCCAGCCGGTGGCCGCGCCCTGCGACATCCGCCCGAGCGCGGTCAGCCAGCTGCGGGTGCTGCCGTAGCCGTCCAGGTCGGACAGGTCACGGGTGTCGAATGTGCCGACCATCTCCGAGGTGATTGCCGTGAGCTGGTTGACCGCGGCCAGCAGCTGGGGCAGGGCGGCGCGGACCTGCTCGTCGGACAGGCCGACCACGTCCGCCTCGGCCAAACCGGATAGGCCGGCCCGCAGCAGCTGCAACGGGTCCGCCTCGCCGCTCGTACACATGTGTTAATCATATCCCATCGACGCAGACACACAAGTAACTGAACCAAGATTCTTCACACACACCGTCTACAGTAGACAGCTGTCGGCGCACCAGACCGTGGACGCCGTCCCTTGCCGTGCCGCCTCGTACAGGACGATCGATGCCACGCCGACATTCAACGAACGTCGCGTGGCTCGAGGGGGTCGGCTCGGGCTCAACTGCTCGATGGCCGAGATCGTCTGGTGGCGGCCGTCGGGTCCTGCGCTCCACGGCCTTCACCTACCGTGGGCGAGGCTATGGCTCGCAGGTGCCAATGAACATCGCGCCGGTCCACTGCAGCCGATACTCGCATTGACTCAAGCCCTCAAAGGTCCGCACACCAATGATCACGGTGCCATCGGGTCGTACCTCGAGCGCGGTCACGAAGTTCTGTCCCTCCGCATCCGGCTCGCGCGGGCTGGACGAGAAAGCCACGCCGAGGGTACGTAGGCCGGGCTCCGCACCGATCAGCAGCACGACCGAGGGTGGATTCCGACGGCCGCCCGGCGTCAGGCAGGAGACAACCAGCAGGGCCTCGGCCACGCCGCCGCCGTCCACGTCGCCGTACGCCACGATGGGTGCCGTTTCCGGGTCGTAGCCGACGCCGATCCGGTAGCGGCTGTCGGCGACCCAGGCGGCCCCGGCGGCGAAACGCGCCGTGCCGGCGGCGCAGCCGGTGTCGTTTGCCGGGATCGCCACGGTGACATTCGCCCAGTCAGTGTCTTCGATCCTACCTATCGGCGGACTCGCCGAGGGCGTCGTCGTCGATGAGAGGGCGCTGCCCGGGCCGACCCCCGGCTGGGAGCGGGGAATCGACCCCCCGACCAGGGCATACACCGCAATCGGCACGGCGAGAGCGAGCACCGCCGCGACCGCGATGGCGCTTCTCCGGCGCCGTCGCCGCGCGCGGGCCCGTACCGCCGCGAGGTCCGCCCCGGGCGCAGTCGCACCCACGGCGGCGGCGTAGTCGTCGAAGAGCCGAACAAGCTCGGGCTCGTGGACCTCAGTCATGACTCTCTCCATCCCCCCGATCCGCCAGCGCGGCTGCGAGTGCCGACCGACCACGATGGAGCCAGGACTTGACCGTACCCACCGGCACACCCTCGCGCTCGGCTATCTCCGCGAGGGTCATGTCGGCGAGGTAGTGCATGACGATGGCCCGACGCAGCTTGATCGACAGCGTGGCCAGGGCAACGCTGAGGGCGATTCGATCGGTCGAGGGGGCGGGTACGTGCTCGACGCGCTGCTTGGCCGCGAACAGATCGAACCGACGACGCTGCCGCCAGCGGCTCGTCGCCAGGTTCCACGCGACCCTGCGTACCCATGCGAGCGGGTCGTCATAGTCGGCGAGGCGGTTCCACCGGGTCAAGGCCCGAGCGAACGCCTCCTGTGCGATGTCCTGCGCCTGAGCCATGTCACCGAGGTACGCGTACATCGCCACAACCACGCGGGTGTGGTGGGCAGCGTAGAACGCGTCGAACCCTCCGGCCGAGTCGGTCGGCGCGGCCCGCGTCGCGTCAGGCATAGCGATCACTATGAACCCTCCGGCCCCGGCGTGACTGCCTCAGACTAGACACGCCGACGGCCGCTGAGGGTTGCACGACAACGTCAAACATGATCCTGGCAACTTCCAATTGACCAAATCTCGAATTTGGTCATACGATGACTGAGTGGGCTCGACTACCGATCGGCTACGAGACCCTAGGCAGCGGGCGGAACGCGCCGCGCAGATTCTTGATGTCGCGGCCTCCCTGCTGCTGCGACACGGCTATCGGCGGGTGACCGTCGATGACGTGGCCAGTGCCGCCGGCATCGGCAAGGGCACGATCTACCTGCACTGGAGGAGCCGGGAGGATCTGTTTACGGCGGTCTTCGGCCGGGAGATTCTCCGAGCGATCGAAGATCTGGTGCGGGCGTTACGAGCCGACCCAGAGGTGGTCCTGCTCCACCGGTTTGCCCGCGCCTACTTCCTTGCGATCATGAACCGACCACTGCTGCGGGGGTTCATTGTCGCCGACGCCGACCTGCTGGGAAAACTCGCCAAGCCGCGCGCCGGTGTTAGCGATGACAGGCATCGGCTTGTATCCCGCTCCTACTTTCAATTACTCGCCGACAACGGCGTGCTACGCGCCGATATGGACGGCGATGCGATCGCCTATGCATTTCTGGCGACATTCGAGGGCTTTGTGCGCGCCGAGGCGGAGAACGCGGTGGCAGCGACCGCGGACGACGCCTCGGCCAGCCTCACTCAACGAGCGGACCTGCTCGCCCGGACCGTCCAGCGGGCCTTCGAAAGCGGTCGAACACTATCCCGGCGAGCGCAGAGGTCTCTTGCGAGCCGAGTTATCGACCTGCTCACCCAACTCCGCGAAGCCGAGAATGCCGATCTCGAGTCCGCCGAACCGTGACTGCGTGACGAATAGGAGACCACCGACATGCCACAGGACATCAACCGCGACACCATCAAGCGGGTCTCGAACCGGATCTTTCTCAAGATCTCGGGAGGGCCGCTGCGGGCGTACTCCATCGTGCTGCACACGGGCCGTACGTCCGGCGTCGAGTACCGGAACCCGGTCTCCGCATACCAACTCGGTGACGGGTTCGTCATCCCCGTTCTCTATGGCATCGAGTCGCAATGGGTCCGCAACGTCATGGCGGTGGGCCGGTTCATGCTTCGCACCAAGAACCGCGACTATCCCCTCGAGCGGCCGGAGATCATTCCTCCCGCCCGGGCACTTCCGGCCTTTCCACGATGGCAGCGCGCACTGCTCAAGAGTCGAAACATCCAAACCTTCGTGTTGGGACACCGAGCCGATTCCGAGCATTAAGCAAACTCGCGCCGACCTCCTCCGAGCCGCGACGCCATGATCTGGTGGGTTTTCCGTTCCCTGGCACGGAGGATCCCACCAGATATCGCGCGTTGTGGTCGCGCCGCGCGCGAGCGGACGAGCGGGCGCCGGGCTACCGGTGTTGGACCCACACGTTCGGCTCGACGTAGGTTCCTCGGTCGGCGTCGCGGTCTATGTGAAGGGTGGCAAGGCCGTCGGGTATGACGTACTCACCCGAGGTGGGGAAGACCATGTCGCACCACGCCTCCCATTCGGCCACTGTGCCAGTCATCGCCTGCGATCGAGGCGCGGTCGCGATGATCCTGGCGCCGAGGCGCCAATGGGTGCGAAGCCAGGGATCGAGCGGCGCACCGTCTGCACGGGTCCAAGCGGCGAACACCCCGATGGGAGTAAGCGGATAACGGGCCTTCAGCGTCGGCCGCACGGGTGCGATCACCCGCGCCCAGCCTCGTTCCTCCGCCAGAGCGGCCAACGCGTTGAGCAGTTCGGCGGCGATGCCGCGGCCACGCCGATCGGGATGTACCTGAGCGGCGGCGATGACCAACGTATCGGGTGGCGCGCCCGAGCGATGGCCATCGACAGCGCGGGCCAGCGAATCGCTGTATCCGTCGGGAAGGTCAGCCAGCTCGCCGTTCCAGCGAATAGGCACCGACCATCCCGCAGCCGCGATCACACCGTTGGGATCGAGCAGCACTAACTCCAAGTCGGCGAAGAGATCACGAACCGCGCCGATGTATCGCTTGACCTGTTGGTCAGCGGTGATGAATGCCGGCCATCCGTCTGAGAACAGGCGCTCCATCTGGTCATCCGGCCGCAGTCGATCTGTCATGCGCTCCACAACCAGGGCCATACACGATTCCTACTCCATCGCAGACTCCATCGCAGACTCCATCGCGGACGAGTTCCGCCGACCAGCAGTTCAACGCGGCTCCCCTGCTGCGTACGCGGTCGCGTGCGGCTCCGACGAGGCCACCGCGTTCGGCCGCCAGAACAGGATTTTGTGACCCGCCGTGGGTGAAATTAACCATGCCACCACCGGAGTTGACTTGGGTGGTCCGCCCGATGTGAGGGCGCCGCATCACGCATAGCTTGAAGCTGTAGGAGGTTCTCCGAGCAACGACCGACCCAGGGCCGATCGGGTGGAGGGACAGACATGGCGAGCACCGGCGGCTCCGAGCGGTTCGAGACCGTGATCATCGGCGGCGGTCAGGCCGGCCTAGCGGTGGGATACCACCTCGCCAGGCGGGGGCGGTCCGTTGTGATCTTGGATGCCAACGACCGCATCGGCGACTCCTGGCGCAATCGATGGGACTCGCTCCGGGTGTTCACGCCCGCTCGCTACGACGGGCTGCCCGGTTGGTCCTTCCCGGCGCCGGGGTGGTCATACCCCACGAAGGATGAGGTGGCCGACTACTTTGAGTCGTACGCAGCTCGATTCCGGCTTCCGGTCCGGACAGGGATCCGCGTTGACGGGCTCTCCCGGGAGGACGGCGGGTATGTGGTCACGTCCGGGCTGAGCCGGTTCGAGGCGCGCAACGTGGTGGTGGCAACGGGCGGCTACCCAGCCCCACGGATCCCAGTGTCTGCTTCTGAGCTCGATCCGAACATCGTGCAGCTCCATTCGAGCCAGTACCGAAACCAATCGCAGCTCCGTACCGGCGGCGTCCTGGTGGTCGGCGCTGGCAACTCTGGAGGCGAGATCGCACTCGAATCGTCAAAAGATCACCAGACGTGGCTATCCGGCAGGGACACGGGTCAAGAGCCGGTCCGCGCCGGGAGCCTGCCGGATCGGGTGTTCACGCCGCCGTTCTGGTTCCTGCTCTCCCACGTATTCACCGTGAGGAATCCGATGGGTCGGAAGGTTCGGGCCCAGCTATCCAACACGGGGCTCCCACTCGCTAGGGTCAGACGGAAGGATCTCATCCGAGCGGGGGTCGAGCGGGTGCCGCGCGTGACCGGCGTACGCGACGGACTGCCGATGCTCGCGGACGGGCAAGTCCTCGACGTAGCGAATGTGATCTGGTGCACCGGGTTCGGGCACGACTTCGGCTGGATCGATCTGCCCGTCTTCGATAACGACGGCCAGCCGAGGCACGACCGCGGAGTCGTCCGCTCTGAGCCGGGGCTCTACTTCATCGGCCTCTTCTTCCTGTCCACGCTGGCCTCGTCGCTGATCGGCGGCGTGGCCAGGGACGCTGGGCTCATCGCCCGGAACATCGCCTCGCATCGCGCCGCAGCTGACGCGGCCGAGCAAGAGGCTTATCGGACGAGCTCGGAGTTGTAACGGGCCCAGACATTCGCTCGCTCCTCAACCGTCGAAGCGACATGCAGCTCCTGGATCAGCTGATCTACTTCGGCTGTCATCACGACGAGCACCTGGGCGCCCGCCGCGTCGACGGTCGCGAATGTATGCGTGGTTCCGGCGGGGACCGTCACGAAATCGCCTTGCTCGAGAACACGCCTCGTACTGCCGACGAGTACCTCAAGGCGACCATTGAGTACGCAGAACGCCTCATCGGATCGGTGGTGCACATGGAGTGGCGCCTGATCACCTGGGTACGGTTCCAGGTCCCATCGCCTGATCACGAAGTCGCTCACGCTGACAACGTAGCCCTGATGGCAGAAGATTCAGGCGGGCAGACCCAGGCTATGGCGCTCATCAACGCTCAACTCGCGGAAGACGTACCGGCGAGCCAGGGCAAGTTGAGCCGGGAGGTCCACCGCGGATGACCACAACCGTACGGTGCGGTCCCGGGCCGATGTTGCCACGTACCGCCCATCGGGCGACCATGCGACGCCCTCGGCCTGGCCGGCATGCACGCCGAGCACGAGCAGTTCGTCGCCGCTCGTCGCTGCCCAGATTCGGACCGTGCGGTCCTGCGACACCGTCGCGAGCCGGCGGCCATCCGGGGCCCAGGACACGCTCCAGACCGTGTCCTTGTGGCCGCTCAGTACCAACGGGTCGGCCTCGTTGTCGAGCGTCCAGATCCTGATGGTGCGGTCGTGGGAGACGGTCGCCAGTCGCAGGCCATCGGGCGAGAAGGCGGCTCCCCACACCGTGTCCTCGTGGCCGCGTAGCTCGCTGATCTGCGCACCGGTGTCGGTCGACCACACCCGGGCGGTACGGTCACTCGACGCGGTCGCGAGCCGTGTGCCGTCCGGCGACCAGGCCACGCTCCAGATCGCGTCGTCATGGTGTGCGTGCAACCGGCCCTCACTGTCGTCACCGTTGGTATCCCAGAGGCGGACGGTGCGGTCCTGGGACGCGGAGGCGATCAGGCCACCGACGGGTGACCACGCCACCAGGCCGACGGCGTCAGTATGTCCACGTAGGACACGCAGTTCCGCGCCGTCCGCGGCGGACCACAGCCGCACGGTGTGATCGCTGGAGGAAGTCGCCAACCGCTGTCCGTCCGGTGACCAGGCAACCGAGCGCACCTCGCCGTCGTGCCCCTGGCAGACGAGCGGCTCGATCTTGTGGGCGATGTCCCAGACGAAGGCCGTGCGGTCGCTGGATGCGGAGGCGAGCCGGCGACTGTCCGGTGCCCAGGCGATGTACCCGACCGCATCGTTATGGCCGCGCAGCACGCGATGCTCGATCCGGTGCCGGGTGTCCCAAAGGCGAACCGTGAGGTCGCGCGAGGCCGTCACGATCCGGCGCTCGGGCAGCCAGGAGACGCTCGCCACCGCGTCCGCGTGCCCCATGAGCACGAGTCTGGTCTCGCCGGCGGCCGGGTCCCAGATGCGTACCGTCCGGTCGTTCGAGGCACTGGCGATCCGCCGGCCGTCCCCGGACCAGGCGATGGCCCTGACCCAGTCCTCGTGCCCTCGCAATACATGACGTTGCGCACCGTCGGCGGCGGACCAGATCCGGGCCGTGCGGTCGTTGGACCCGGTCGCCAGCAGCGAGCCGTCGGGCGACCATGCCACGACGCGGACCCAGTCGTCGTGTCCATGGAGAACCCGCCGCGGAGTTCCGCGCTCGGCGTCCCAGAGTCGGATGGTGCGGTCCTGCGAGGTGGTAGCCAAGGTTCGGCCGTCTGGTGACCAGGCGACGTCCCACACCGGTGCCCGGTGTTCCGTAAGGACAAACAGCTCCTGCCCGGTGTGCGCGTCCCAGATCCGGGCTGTCATGTCGTTCGATGCGGTGGCGAGCCGGCGTCCATCGGGCGACCACGCGACCGAGCGGACCCAGTCGCGATGACCGGCCAGGGCGTACTGTTCGCCCCCGTCGTCCGCGCGCCAGACCCGCGCGGTGTTGTCCTCGGACGCCGTGGCAATCAAGCGATCGTCGGGCGACCAGGCAACCTTGCGAATCCATCCGTCGTGTCCGGAAAGCACGAGGTCGTCCTCGTCGCCGTAGATGTCGACGATGCGGGCCGTGCGGTCCTGCGATCCGGTCGCGATGCGCCGACCGTCCGATGAGGCCGCCACGCACCAGACCTCGTCCGTGTGACCGCGAAAGACGCGGCGTACCCTGGCCGCGGCGAGGGCGGCCGCCAGCGCCCAGCGGCTCTGCGGCGTCTCCACGCACTCCTCCAGCGCGGTGCAGGCCAACAGCAGGCTGAACTCCGGGTCCCGGTCGAGGTAGGCAAACGCCCGCTCCGAGCACGCGTCGGCCAGGCGTTGCATCGCTGCCTGGTCGGCTCGGCGCGAGCGGTCGAGCAGCTGGGCGACGAGCGAGTTCTCCTCAACCACCGAACCGTCTACTGTGGACCAGCGCAGCGCCAACTCCAGACGTGCGTCACGGAGCAGATAACTGTCATGGTGCCCGGATCGTTCCCACTCGATCGACCAGCGTTCCAGGTCGGCCCGCCAGCGCAGCGCCTCCGTCTGCTCTTCGATGGCCAGGCGCAACGGGTTCCAGAGCCGGAAGAGGGCCTCATGCACCACCTGGTAGATGCTGTCGTCCTCGCTGTGGTCGCTGGTGAGCAGCCGGGCCGACACGAACGCGTCCACGACGGCCCGCTCCGCCTCGGTGAGGCCGCTGCGGCGTACCGATCGCTTCGTCGGACCTAGATCCGTCACCGTGACGAACTTCAGCAGTGTGCCAACCACCGGGGCGTCCGGGTCGCCGCTCCTCAGCTCGGCATCGACTTTGTCGGCCTGCCGGCGCAGTGTCCCGGTTACCCCGCCGAGCCTGCGATAGATCTCGGCCGTGATCCGGCGGCTGCGCCCGGCCGCAACGTACAGCTCCCGAAGCGTGAAGGCCAGCAGCGGCAGGGCGTCACCGCCGGCGGTGTCGTCCACGATCGTGTTGACCAATCCGGGTGGGTCGAATGTGACGCCGTCCCGTTCGGCCGGGCCCTTGATGATTTCGAACATCGCCTCCCGCCCCAGCACGCCGACGTTGACGGACCGGGAGAACAGGTGCGCGTAGGGCGTGGCGAGCAGCCTGGTAAGAAATTCCGACCGAAGCACGAACAGCACCCAGAGTTTGTCGTCCGCGCGTACGGCCGAGTCCAGCGCACCGAGGAATGCGAGCCCGCGCTCCGGGTCGCGGGTAGCGAGCAGCTGCTCGGCCTGGTCCACCACGACGAGTACCCTGCTCGGTCGGCCCCGATGCACCGTGTACACGGCCTCGATGAGGTCGGGCAGGCACGACGGATCCTCGGTGAGCCGCCGCGCCAGGTCGCTCTTGCGCCGTCGCTTGAGGACGGAACTGAGGCTGTTCGCAAGATTGACGAAGGGCTGGTCCTCGGGAGTCACGACGGGTAGCACGACCCAGCGACCGAACTGCGCGAGGCGCGGCAGCAGGCCTGCCCGGACGAGCGAGGACTTGCCCGCGCCCGATGGACCGGCAACCGTGACGAACCTCAGGGCCTTGCCCGGTATGGCCGGATTGAGCCGGTCGTACAGCAGGTCAACGTCGTCGCGACGACCGAAGAAGACACCGGCGTCCTTCTCGCCGAAGGCCTCTAGCCCCGGGTACGGCGAGCGGCCCGGACTCCATCGCGGTGTGCGCGGGGAGTGCTCGAGACGGTAGATGATCCACTGAAAGACGGCGAGCAGGACCACGATCGCGCAGATGGCCGGAAGAGACCAGCGTCTCACCAGCTCGACCTGCGCCTCGGGGAGGTTGCTAGGCCCGGGCATGATGTTGGTAGCGACAGCGAGCAGCGTGCCGAAGAGAAGGACGGCCACCTGCAGAAAGACTATGGAAGGTCGACGCGACACGTGAGGGTCCTCGGGCGTAGGGGTGGGCGCATCGCTCATACTAGGGGCAGAAGCGACGGACGTGAATCCGAGCGCGCGGGTCGGTACTTCGCCCCGATCCGTCCACTCGCGACGAGACGGGCGCCGACATGATGCGACTCGAGCCGTACCAGGAGGTTGTCGACTCCGGCCGGGAGTATCGGTGGCGATTGCCGCTTCCCGGCGGTGGCGAGCCCGCCCAGGGTGCTCGCCGGCTCCGCTCCGTGTGGTACATCGGGCTCCCGCTCACATCGGCCCACCGGGGCAGTCACTCCGGTGGCGGCGCACTCATCCCGGGAGTGGAGGGGCAGGAACGCTACCTCAACGAGGCGACCGTGTATCCGCACGCGTCACTCGTCGAGATGATCACCTACCACCACGTGTGCTTCCCGCTCGTCGACTGGCGCTACCTCGACCTGAGCCACCACGCCTGGGCCAACATCGCGGCGGAGATCGCGGAGGACCCGCCCGACGTCGCCGCCTTCTCCGTCTACACGGCAACCGCGCCGTGGGCGTACATCGTGGCCGCGGCGATAAAGCAGGCGAACCCGAATGCCGTCGTGGTCTTCGGCAACGACCACCCCGGCGTGTTGCACGAGGAGGTACTGACCGGAGCGTACGGCTCGCGCCTCGTCGACTTCGTCAGCATCGGCAACAACGGCCCGTTCACCATGATGGGCCTGCTCTACGCCCTGCAGGGTCGGTTTGAGTTGACCGACGTGCCGTCCGTGGCGTACCGCCGAACGGGAGGCGGCATCGTTCGTCAAATGGCCCCGACGTTCCCCCTCGAACGCCGGATGCTGCCCGACTACACGCTGATCGAGAAGACACTCGAGGAGGAGTACGACGGCGCGTTCGCGCTCTGGTATCAACGCCACTACTCGCTCCCGCGGATGATTACGCTGCCCATTGACGGAGGCTGCCACTGGGGCAGCCGCCCGAGTCGGCGCTGCAAGCACTGCTCAATCCAGGGCCTTACTCCGAAGGTCGCCAACGTCGACTCGGTGGTGGCGGCGCTGGAGTCGGCGGTCGGAGTGCTAGGCGCGAACGTCTACGCCGCGGGTGACTCCACACTCGGTTTCTCGCGCGAGCAGTGGGGCGGCGGCTTCTCCTTCCTCGACGAACTCGCGGAGGCCTGTGAACGCTCCCCGGTGCTGCGCGAGCATCGGTTCATGCTCGCGTACGGCCTGGTGCCCGAGTTTCTCAGCGCGGCTCGGCTGTGCAAGGGCTTCGTGCGGACGTGGAACGTCGGCATCGAGGCGTTCAATCCCCGGCTGCTGCGGGCCGATTCAAAGGGCATCAACCGGGGCCACGAGCAGACGATGGAGGCACTCGATCTAGCCCGGGAGCTCGATTATCGGCTCTACATATCGGGCATCCTCGGACTTCCCGGCACCACCCTTGATCTGCTGAAGTCCGAAGTGGACAGCTGGCTCGAATTGACGGCGAGTTACCAGGAGATCATAACGACCGTGTCGGTGGCCGCCCCGGCCATCATTCCCGGCTCGCGAATGTACTGGGAGCTGTTCAACGACGCACCCGCGGTTCGTGCTCTGCATGGTGAGCTGCTGCCCAATCGCCGGCTGACCGAGCTCTACATCGCGCGCAACACGGACGTGACTCTGGCCGACGTCGAGGCGGCCGTCGCCGACCTGGGCCGGGCCGTCGTCGCGACGGAACGCTCGGGGCCGCCGGTCAAGTTCGGCGGCTACATGTTCGGCGGGGTGGACGCGACAGAGAAGGCCGAACTCAGGCTCCTGGAGGACACTCTGCGCGGTCTCGCGTGAGCTGTGGTCGCGCAGGCATTGGACGCGGAGCCGCGCAGAATTGGCCTTTCAGCCCCGGTACCTGTCCAATGCAGCGACACAAGATCACCGGCTGCGACGCTGTGGCCCGAGAACCATGGCGCCGAGCAGATCGTTGATGCCGTCTATGTCGAGCTCGTCGGGCGCGAAATCGCCACCGACCCAAGTAGACAGGTGCTCGAACTCGTCATGCGTCGGATCCGAGAGCACGTCCAGAAGGTGGTAGTACCCCGGGATCCCGCCGCAGTCCTCCGGCGGGCATGCGCGCCGCCCGGCGAGAAGTACCACCTGCTGAACCGGCTCATCGACGATCTTCTCCACGACGATATCGTGCTCCCACCCGTCCCCGAAGTCGTACTCGTACCGGATCTTGGCTCGTTCGGCCGGTGCCACGTCGCGCAACCGGACCCGTCCCTCGTCGCGAAGCTCGAGCTCGAGCTCGGGGTCTGGCTCGCCGTACCTGACACCACCAACATCGAAGAGATGCAGGTGGTAGTTGTCCCAGCCCATCGCATACTGGATGATCAGGTGCAGGTCGGCCAGCGTGACCGAGGCCGGCACCATCAGCCTCCGCCATATCGGCGGCTTGGCGCCGTGCAGGGTCACCTTGATCTGGTACGAACCGGTCGGCGCGCGCTTGCTCGACGGCGCTCGCGCCGCGGGCGCCGGCGTTGCCTTCTTCGCGGTAGGTGCCCGCTGCGCCCGTCTGCCGGGCCCGCCCATCGCCTGCAGGAGTTGCCGGGCCAAGCCGAAGTTGTTCGGATCGTCGTACTCGCCGGCGAAGGCGCCGAGGATATCCTCGGTCGCCTCATCAAGGTCCCGCACCGCAGGTCCCGGCAGATCCATCCGACTCCGCGCCCATGCCACCAGAGCGCGCACGGTCGCGGGCAACGCAGCCCTCTCCCCTCCATCGAGCGGTGCGCGTCGCGGCAGCCATCTGTGCAGGAATTCCTCGAGTTTGAGCGGACTGATTCGGATCGGACGGGAGGGCTCACGGGCACAGCCGTACTCGACAAACAACCGGACGAGATGCCCGGCGGTCTCTGGGTCCAGGTCGGCCGCCTCCGGGCTGGCGAAGAAGTCCGCGACGAGCGCCGCTTGCAGCTCGGGGGTCGGTTCCTCGGCTGTTGGCTGTGTTCCCTCAGGCATTGCGCGTAGCCGAGCGAGGAGCAGCGCCCGCGACTTGGCATAGTCGTCGCTCACCGGCTCCCCGCGTACCAAATCGGAGGCCGCGCCGGCTGACTCCACCAGCGCCCGGCCCAACGAAGGCTCAATCTGGCGGGGCGAGGCGAGCAGTTCGTCTGCCGCGGCCGCATTCTGCAATTCCGTCAAAGTAGCGTCGACATCGTCGACGGAGAAGGCGTCCTTAGCGATCCCGCCCAGGTTGTGATCTACGAGTACGACGAGCGCGTGACGCTCATCGCCGTAGGCGAACTCAGCGACCACGTCGGCCTGATCACCGTAGACGTCGGCCGCGACCCAGCACCGTCCGACCGTCACCTCGCCGATCCCCGTGGCCGCCGGTTGACGCACTCCGCGATCCGTGAGGGACTGGGCCGCCGCCGCTGCCGCCGCGCGGACGTCGGGCAACGGAGCGATCACGGCGAGCGTACTCAGTACGAGCAGCCCGAGCGGTGAGCGCTGCTCCTTCGCGTACCGGACAACCATATTGCCGAAGACCCCGTCCGGACCGACGTCACCCACGGTTGGCATCGCCCACCACTGCCCGAGGAGCTGCGACATCGTGATCTCGACCGACATTGGGTCGGGTACGTCGTCTAGACCTTGCAGAGCGTCGAAGATCGCGCGGCAGAGTTCTTGCTCGATGGCTTTATCGACGCCGGATAGAGGCGACTGATCCGGGTGGGGCGACCGCTTATCTGGCTGTCGGGACCGTCGTGGTTGACGTCGGCGGCCGCCCTTCGGGCTCATGACCGTCCTGCCTCACGAATCCGCACCCCGCGAGCCTAGCCGCAACGCCGAAATCTCACGCGCATGGGCTCACCGTCGCGGAACCCGAAGCCGCATGTCACTGCATCAATGTGAACTCGGTGTTCGATGAGTTGGCGCTGTCGCTGATGTCGTTGCCACGGGGGTCCTGGCCGGTCGCGTCGATCCGAAACCTCCTGTGGCCGCTCTGCGCCAAGTACGGGGGGACAGTCCAGGGGTATTCGAATCGAGCACAGGCATCCAGGGTTCGTGTCGCAATGTGTCCGAGGTCGACGTCGTAGTTGGGCGCGTTGCCCGATACGGCCAGGTAGACCTTGGCGGCGTCGGGGAACCCGTTGCCGCTGATGGTGACCGTGTCGCCGGTCCTCGCGGAGCTGGGAGTGACGCTGATCTCCGACGCTGGGCCACGCGATTGACAGCCGAGCGTTGGCGAATTGGCCACCTGGGTTGTCCCGGATGCGGAGGAGGAGGGCTCGCCGGTCGACTTGCTGGTCTGCCAGACGATGGCCGCCGCACCGATCAGTGCCGCCAGCACAACCGCGGCCGCGCCGATCAGTGCTTGCCCGAGGCCTCCCGGCGATGAAGATTTCGCGGCCATCGCGCTCCTACAGACGACGCAGATGGTGACGATTGACGGGCTACCGACCCGCGTCAAGCCGCGAAATCGTCCTCGCGAGGCCATGGGGATGGCCCGCTCCCCAGCCGCCCGAGTCCTCGCGTGGGGATCCGTGGCGGCCGAATCTCGTACCATATCGGGACACAGCGCGGAGTTAGGGCAATAGCGTCGCACGGTTACCGCTGGAGCCCGCACCGAATACCACCTTTCTGGAATACCCCTGCTGCCCTGCGGCCACCTACCGTCGAGCCGAGGTAGCCAAGACCAAAGGAGGTCGCCATGAGCCAGCAGGACGTCACTGCGTCGGCGCGAGTGTTGAAGTCACACGATGGCGAATCCGTCACAATGGGTGGCGTAACGGATCGGTTCATGATTGACGGCCCGGTCGCAGGCGGTCGCTTTGCGCTCGTGCAGCATCTCTTCGCGCCACGGGCGCTGGCGGCGCCGATGCACCGCCATCACGATGAGGACGAGTTCACCTACGTCCTCAGTGGACGCATCGGTGCGGTCCTTGGCGACGAGGAGATCTTCGGTGAGGCCGGCGACCTCATCTTCAAGCCGCGTGACCAGTGGCACACATTCTGGAACGCGGGTGACGAGCCCGCCGCAGTACTCGAAATCATCTCGCCGGCCGGGCTGGAGGAGTTGTTCCGGTCGTTCGCAAGCTTCACCGAGTTTCCCGAGCCCGACACGCTCGCGCCGATGGCGGCGGCTTACCGATGCGACCTCGACTTCGACGCAACCGGCCCGATCATCGCCCGCCACGGCCTGACCCTGTAGCCGGGATGGACGGCGCTGGCGGCGTCGGGGCCAGCACGCGACCGGCCGGAGGTGAGTTCTAGAGTCGTCGATGCGCGACGACGGTGCGCCCCGGTGGTTCCCGCATCCAACCCGTTCTCGCCCGGGTCTGCGACGTGTTCGGATCCCAGGTCAGGGTGTCGCCAGCAGCGCCGAGTCGCTGCAAGATCGGCCAGATCGCTGGCCAGTCCTCGCCGGTAGCCTCGCGAATCTGCATGCGGTCCAGCATCCTCCGAGCCCGCGTGACGCTGACGGGCCGTTTGGCATCGGGATTCGGCGGGCCGACGAGACTTGGTGCCGGATGTTCTCGGCTGGGCGCGAAAGCTGAAAGCCTGTGCGTGCGACACTGCCATCGTGGCGTTCGTGGAACTCGCGAACAGAGTGCGTGAGCTTGTTCAGGCTGAGGAAGGCATCACCGAGATGCGGATGTTTGGAGGGCTCGCGTTCCTGATACATGGCAACATGGCGGTGAGCGCGAGTGGCCAGGGCGGACTTCTGCTTCG
>JAXIPB010000131.1:0-16662 GCA_045403155.1 Micromonosporaceae bacterium | reverse complement strand
ACGGCAACCAAGGTCACGGCCAGCGGGGTGGCCCGACCACCCACCCACAGCGACGGACGCCCGCCGCAACCCCCGGCCACGGCGACGGCCCCAGTTTTCACGCCCACGTGGCGTCCTGATGGACTATCTACTGTCGAACAGATGCGATGATCTTGAGGCGGCCCAGCGCCGCAGGCTCAGAAGGGTGTTTCGGCGCGGTCGGACGCCCAAGGCCCCGACCTGTCCGCGGTGACCTCCTCATCGACGCCCCGCATGAGCCGCCGGGTCGCCAGGCGCCACGCCACCCCGTACACAAGCGTTGTGGCGCCGCATGCCGCGAACAGCAGCCGGGTATCGACGATGTCCACGAGCGCTCCGACGAACAACAGACTCACCGAAATGGCCAAGGTCACAATCATCATGTCGGTGGCGAAGACCCGCCCGCGCAGCGAGTCGGGTACCTCGATCTGCAGGGCATAGTTCGACATCACCCAGTTGCCCCCGCCGGCGACGTGGGCGACTGCCACGAGAACCAGCGCCATCCAGTACCACGGACTCGCGGCCACACCCAGATACGCCAAGCCGTACATCACCATCGAGATCGCGAGTCCGGACATGAGCCAGGATCGATGGCTGAGGACGCGCCGGAACAGCAGTGGCCCGATGAGCGCGCCGAGCCCCCGAGCGGCGAACAGCAACCCGGTGCCGATCGACCCGATCGAGAAGACGACCGTGGCCAGAATCGGGAAGACGGCCAGGACGCCGTTGCCCAGCCCCACGGCCGACTTCACCGTGACAAGCGAAAGCACCCGCGGATGACGGCGAATGTAGACGAGAGCCTCGACGATCGACCGCAGCGGATGGGCGGGAGGGGCAGCGCCGACCCGTTCGACCTGCATCGGGCGGCGGACGCGCCACACCAGAGCCGCGGCCACGATCAGGCAGACGATCGTGATGCCGAAACAGACGTACGGGTTGAAGATGGCGGTCACGATGCCGCCGAGTGAGGCACCGATGACCAGCATCGTGCCCCATGCGCTGCCCCCGAGTGCGTTAGCGGCCGGAAGGTCGTCCGGGTCGACCACGTTGGGAAGCGCCGCGCTGGCGGCGGGGGTATAAAACGCCTTGGCGGCGGCCGCGAGGCCGATAGCGACCGGACCGAGCCATGCGACGGCGGGTGTGCGCACCGCGAAGAGCAGGCTCACCGCGGCGATCGCGGCGAGATTGGCGACAATCAGTATCTTGCGGCGATCGCGCCGGTCCGCCACGGTGCCAGCGAACGGCAACACCAGGGCGATGACCAACGTGTCGGCGGCCAGCGCCAGCGCGCCGGGGAGCCCGCTGCCGGTCAGTTCCTGTAGCAAGGTGACCAACGGAATCAGCGCGAACCAGTCACCGCCAAAGATCACCAGCTCGGCCAGGAACAGGTAGCGGAAGTCGCGGTTGCGGGTAAGGACCGACAGAACGGGCGCCACGTACGGGTACGTTACCCGCCCTTCCGTGGCCGTCCCCGACCATCCGTGGCCGTCCCCGGCGTCCGACGGTCAGAGGAGGTCGAGGGCCCGGGCGGCGGCCATCACGTCGTTGGGGATGCTCACCGGTGGCGGTGCGGTGGAGATGGCCCACTCCGGGTCCTTCAGGCCATGACCCGTGACGGTACAGACGACGGTGGAGCCGCGCGTCACCATCCCATCGGCGGCCGCCGCGAGCAGCCCGGCCACGCTCGCCGCGCTCGCCAGCTCGACGAAGACGCCGACCTGTCGGGCCAGCAGCCGATACGTCGTGAGGATCTCCCGATCGGTGACGGCGAGGATCGCCCCGCCGGACGCGTCCCGCGCGTCGAGCGCCTTCGTCCACGAGGCCGGGTTGCCGATCCTTATCGCGGTCGCGATGGTGGACGGCTCCCGAACGACCTCGCCGAGAACGATCGGCGCCGCACCGCTGGACTGGAAGCCGAGCATCCGAGGACGCTTCGAGGCGTTGCCCGCCTCGTGGTCCTCGACGTAGCCCATCCAGTACGCCGTGATGTTGCCGGCATTGCCGACCGGCAAGCAGTGAAAATCTGGCGCGTCGCCGAGCGCCGAAACGATCTCGAATGCCGCCGTCTTCTGACCCTGCAACCGGTCCGGGTTGACCGAGTTGACCAGGGCCACCGGGAAGTCAAGCGCGATCTTCGAGGCGAGAGAGAGACAGTCGTCGAAGTTGCCCGACACCTGCAACGGCCGCGCGCCGTGCACCAGGGCCTGGGCCATCTTTCCGGTCGCGATCTTCCCGGCGGGGATGAGCACAGCACAGGTGAGGCCGGCCCGGGCCGCGTACGCCGCCGCCGAGGCGGAGGTGTTGCCCGTGGAGGCGCATATGATCGCCTTCGCGCCGGCCTCCATGGCCTTCGAGACGGCCATCGTCATGCCTCTGTCCTTAAAGGATCCGGTGGGATTGGCGCCCTCTACCTTCAGATAGACGTCGCAGCCGGTGCGTTCCGATATCGCGGGGGCCGGCACGAGCGGCGTGTTGCCCTCGTACAGCGTGACGATCGGAGTCGCGTCGGTCACCGGCAGCCGATCGCGGTACGCCTCGATGATTCCGCGCCACCACATCGGCGCTACTCCCCCTCGACCCGCATGACGCTTGCGACCTCGCGAACGACGTCGAGGCTGCGAAGGTCCTCGACCGTCGCCGCAAGCGAGGCATCGGTCGCCGCGTGGGTCACGACCACGAGCGAGGCGTCGTCGCCGCGCCCTTCCTGCCGTACGGTCTGGATACTTACGTCGTGCTTGGCGAACACGCCCGCCACCGCCGCGAGCACACCGGCACGATCGGCCACGTCCAATGAAACGTGGTAGCGGGTCACCACCTCGCCCATGGGCTGGATCCGCAGATCCGCGTACACCGACTCGGTGGCGGCCCGCACGCCGGCGAGCCGGTTGCGGGCGACAGCGACGATGTCCCCGATGACCGCGCTCGCGGTCGGCGAACCACCGGCACCCCGGCCGTAGAACATGAGCTGTCCGGCGGCATCCGCCTCCACGAAGACCGCATTGAACGCGTCGCCGACGCTGGCGAGGGGATGCGAGCGCGGAATCATGGCTGGGTGCACGCGAACGGAGACGGCACCGTCCACGGAGGATGCGATGCAGAGAAGCTTGATGGTGCAACCCATCGCGCGCGCCGAGGCAACATCGCCCGCGGTGACCTCCGTGATCCCCTCCCGGTACACATCGGAGGCCTGAACCCGGGTGTGGAACGCCAGCGAGGCGAGAATGGTGGCCTTGGCGGCGGCGTCGAACCCCTCGACGTCGGCCGTAGGATCGGCCTCCGCGTAGCCCAACGCGGTGGCCTCCTCGAGCGCGTCGTGAAAGCTCGCTCCGGTGGCGTCCATGCTGGACAGGATGAAGTTCGTCGTTCCGTTGACGATGCCGGTGACCCGAGTAATTCGGTCGCCGTGCAGGGACTCGCGCAAGGGTCGAAGCAGCGGGATCGCCCCGGCCACGGACGCCTCGTAGTAGAGGTCGGCGTTGCCGAGCGCGGCCGCGTCGTGCAGCGCCGCCCCATCCTCCGCGAGCAGGGCCTTGTTCGCGGTCACCACGCTCTTGCCGGCATGCAGGGCCTCGACCAGCCAGGTACGGGCAGGTTCGATGCCGCCGACAACCTCGACCACGACGTCGACGTCATCGCGCTTGACCAGCCCCAAGGCGTCCGTGGTGAATAGAGCGGCGTCGACCGGCAGCGCCGCCCGCGCGCGACCCGGCCGGCGCACCGCGATGCCGGCCAAGTCCAGCGGTGCTCCGATCCGGGCGTGCAGGTCTTCCGACTGCTCATGCAGGAGGCGAACCACCTCGGCGCCCACGACGCCGCAGCCGAGCAGCGCCACCCGTACCCGTTCGCTCACCGCCTACCCCACATCCAGGGCGAGAAGGTCGTCCTCAGTCTCGCGTCGCACGATCACCCGAGCCGCACCATCGGCAACCGCGATCACCGGCGGGCGCGGCACGTGGTTGTAGTTGCTCGCCATGCTGCGGCAGTAGGCACCCGTCCCGGGCACCGCGAGAAGGTCTCCCGGCTTCACGTCGGCGGGCAGGAATTCATCCTTGACCAGGACGTCCCCTGCCTCGCAATGCTTTCCCACCACGCGGGCGAGCATCGGCCCGGCCGCGCTGGCCCGGCCGGCGATCGTCGCCGAGTAGGTGGCGTCGTACAGCGCGGTACGAATGTTGTCGCTCATCCCGCCGTCGACGCTCACGTACGTCCGGATGCCGTCGACGTCCTTCACCGTCCCCACCTCGTACAGGGTGAACATCGCCGGCCCGACGAGAGCGCGCCCCGGCTCAACCGACAGATGCGGCACGGGAAGGTCTCGTCCCGCGCACTCTTCCTCCACGATCTTGAACATCCGGCTCGCGAGCTCGCCGGCGGGCGCGGGATCGTCCTGCGACGTGTACGCGATGCCGAACCCACCACCGAGATCGAGCTCGGGCAGGTCGACCCCGAGTTCGGTCCGCACGGCGTCCTGCAACGAGAGCACCCGGCGAGCGGACACCTCGAAGCCAGACGTATCGAAGATCTGCGACCCAATGTGCGAGTGCAGGCCAGCCAGCTCAAGCGCGTCTTCGCGGACGATACGGGCGACAACGTCGAACGCCGCACCGCTGGCCAGGGAGAAGCCAAACTTCTGGTCCTCGTGCGCGGTGGCTATGAACTCGTGCGTGTGCGCCTCGACGCCCACTGTGACCCTGACCATGACCCGCGGTTTCGCTACCCGACCCGCTGCCAACACGGTCAGCCGGTCCACCTCGTCGATCGAGTCCACAACGATCCAGCCCACGCCGGCGTCGAGGGCCCGGGAGAGTTCAGCCACGGACTTGTTGTTGCCGTGCATCTTGATCCGCTCGGCCGGCATGCCGGCCGCGAGGGCGACCGTGAGTTCGCCGCCTGTGCACACGTCGAGGTTCAGGCCAGCGCCCGCGACGGCGCGGATCGCCGCCTTGGCACAGAACGCCTTCGCCGCGTAGAACACCCACGCACCGGCGAACGCGTCGCGAAAGTCGCGACACCGCGCGCGGAAATCGGCCTCATCGAAGACGTACGCGGGAGTGCCGAACTCGGCGGCGAGTGCTCGCACGTCGACTCCGGCCACCTGCAGCGCACCGTCGGTGCCACGCTCCACGCTGGTCGGCCAGAGGACCGGCAGGAGCGCGTTGATGTCGGCCGGCGTTCGCAGCCACGCCGGACCACGCGCTCCCAGGTCGCCGTGGAGCGCGCCGGCCTCGTGCGCTCTCACCGTTCGCCTTCCGCTCGCGACAGATTCCGCGCTTGCTCGCGACTGGGGCTCGCTTCGCTCGCTCCTCGCGCTTGCATGCCTACATCCTTTCCGGGGCGGACACTCCCAGCAGCGCGAGGCCGTTGGCTAGCACGATCCGTGCCGCCTCAACCAGCCAGAGTCTCGCCCGGGTCAGTTCGGTCATCGCCTCGTCACCGCGCGGCAGCACCCGGCAGGCGTCGTAGAAGCGGTGGTAGGTGCCCGCCAGATCCTCCAGGTAGCGGGCAATCCGATGCGGCTCCCGAAGCTCGGCGGCGGTGGCCACCACGGCCGGGAACTCGCCGAGCGCCTTGAGAAGGTCGTTCTCGCGCTCATCGGACAGCAGTCCCGGATCAAAGTCGTCGCCCCGCTCAACCCCGAGGTCCGCGGCGTTGCGCAGCAGCGACGCGATCCGGGCGTGAGCGTACTGGACATAGTAGACCGGGTTCTCGGCCGAGCTCCTCGTGATCTCGTCGAGGTCGAGGGTGAGTGGTGAATCGGTCGAGGACCGCGCGAGCGAGTAACGCGCCGCGTCGACGCCGACCGCATCCACGATCTCATCAAGAGTGATCAGGGTGCCGGAGCGCTTGGACAGCTTCACCGGCTCGCCACCCCGCACCAGACTCACCATCTGTCCAATAAGGACCTCAATGTTGAAGTCGGGATTGTCGCCGGCACACGCCGCGATCGCGCGCAGCCGGTTGACGTAGCCGTGGTGGTCGGCGCCCAGCATGTAGATGCACTTGTCGAACCCGCGCTCACGCTTGTTGATGTAATACGCGGAGTCGGCCGCGAAGTACGTCATCTCGCCGTTGCTCCGGATGAGCACGCGGTCCTTGTCGTCGGTGAAATCGGTGGTCCGCAGCCACACGGCGCCGTCGGCCTCGTACACGTGCCCCTGCTTACGCAGCTCCTCGAGGGCATGCTCGACCGCGCCGCCGGCGTGCAGGCTGCGCTCGGAGAACCACACATCAAAGTGGACGCCGAAACGCTCGAGGCTTGCCCGCATCTCGTCGAGCATGAGCCGGTAGCCCTCGTCCCGGAAGACGGCCAGAGCATCGTCCTCGGGCAGGTTGAGGGCTTCCGGGCGGGCCGCGACGACCTGTGCCGCGATGTCCTTGACGTACTCGCCCGGGTACCCCTCGTCCGGGGTGGGCTCTCCCTTCGCCGCGGCGTACACCGATCGCCCGAACCGGTCGACCTGGACCCCGGCGTCGTTGATGTAGTGCTCGCTGGTCACCTCGGCGCCGGCGGCAGCGAGGATGCGCCGGAGCGAGTCGCCCACCGCGGCCCACCTGGTGTGACCGAGGTGGATCGGGCCGGTTGGGTTCGCCGAAACGAACTCAAGGTTGATCTTCAGACCGTCCAGGCGCTCGCTGTGCCCGTACCTCTGTCCCTCGTCGACGACGAGGCGGGCCAGCGATCCGGCAGCCGCCGCATCGAGGCGGATGTTGAGGAAGCCGGGACCGGCGATCTCGACCGACTTGATGCCGGGCTGGTGGCTAAGGCTCTCGGCGAGTCCGGCGGCCAGTTCGCGCGGGGGCACGCCGGCCCTCTTGGCGAGCTGGAGCGCGATCGTCGAGGCGTAATCGCCGTGCTCCGGGTTGCGGGGGCGCTCGACGCTGGTGGACTCCGGCAGCAGGGCGAGATCTAGCTCACGCTCGGTGAACACTGAGCGCGCGGCGGCCAGCACGGCGGCGGCGAGGTCGGCGGGAGTCACTGAGCAATGTTAGCGAGGTAGACTCGTGGACTTGGCGGCGGTCCGATGCTGGTTGTCACGATCCGGGACGGTCCGCTCGTTCGCTCGCCCTAGTTGGGCTGCCCCCGATACCTGATAACCGACCGTGACGAGGTCCCATGAGCATGAGCACCGGCGGCGTCAACCGTCCCTCCGTGAACAAGCTGTCGACCAAGGCCGTCGCGGCCGATGGACCGAAGCCGGAGGACGAGGAGCTCGACTCCGCGGCGGACTCCGCCGAGCCTTCGAACAAGCCGAAGAAGACCGCGCCCGCCAAGAGCGCTAGTGCCAAGAGCGCGAGTGCACGGACGGGCTCCCGGCCGGGTAGTCGACCGGCGCCCGGACGTGGTCCTGCGAAGAGCGGCGGCGGCAAGGGCCGCAAGCCGATCACGCCCGTGCGGGTCAGCCAGGGCCGCAACTGGGGTCCGATCGCGATGTTCGCTGGCGCGGGCCTGGTCGCGCTGCTGATCATCGGCTTCGGCGCGTTCCAGCTGATCAAGCAGTCCAATCAGGGTACGTGGGAAGAGCGCGCCGACGGGATCGATGGCATCAGCAACTACCGCCAGACCAACCCGGACTGGTTCGTGTACGACCAGGCCGTCGGCAACCACAAGCAGGGCGTGCTCACCTACCAGAGCTCTCCTCCAGTCGGTGGTGTGCACAACCCGTACTGGCAGAACTGCATGGGCGACGTCTACGCGGCGGAGATTCCCAAGGAGCAGGCAGTGCACAGCATGGAGCACGGCGCGGTCTGGGTGACCTACCGCCCCGACCTACCCAAGGACCAGGTCGATGAGCTGGCCGGCAAGGTCAGAGACCGCGAGTTCATGCTGATGAGCCCATACCCCGGCCTGGACAAGCCGATCTCGGTGCAGGCCTGGGGCTACCAGCTCAAGGTCGATAACGCGGGCGACGGCCGCATCGACGAGTTCATCGACGCCCTGCGCAAGAACGCCACGCAGGAGCCCCAGGCCACCTGCAGCGGCGGGATCACCGACACCGGCAAGACCCCGCTGGACCTTGTTCCGCCACAGACCGGGGGCTGATCCCGCGTGGCACAGCTGATGACGCCGCGGCTCTGGAAGATCGGCGGCGCGGCGCTCGGCGCGATCCTGCTCGTACTGGTTGGGTACTTCGGAGGTGTACTCGTCTCTTCGGCCGGGGCTCCTGACGATTGGTCACCGGAGGCGGGCTTCGCCCGGGACATGTCCGAGCATCACGCGCAGGCGGTCGAGATGGGCATGATCGCCTATCAGAAGGCGTCGTGGCTGGAGGTACGCACGCTCGGCGGGGATATTGCGCTCACCCAGCAGGGTCAGATCGGCGTCATGCAGACGTGGCTCAAGGAATGGGGCCTGGGACCGAACAGCTCGTCGCCGCGCATGGCCTGGATGCCGGATGGTTCGCGCGCCGTCAATGGCAACCTGATGCCCGGCATGGCGACGCGCGAGGAGATCGCGAAGCTCCGGAGTGCGAGCGGCAAGAATCTTGACATCCTCTTCCTGCAGTACATGCTCCGCCATCACCTCGGCGGCGTTCACATGGCTCAGGAGGTGCTCAAACTCGACCCCGAACCAGAGGTCAAGGAGCTAGCCGAGACAATGATCAAGAATCAGAGCGGCGAAATCCAGGTACTCCGGGGAATGCTCGCCCAACTCGGCGCCACCCCCCTCTAGAAGACCCGCCGATCATGATTTGGAGGTCATGATCGGCGGGTTTTGACGACGCCCACATCATGATCGTGGAGATCATGGGGTGCGTCTGGTCACCACTGCCGGTCGCCGATCAATCTCCAGAGAACCAAGCGGCGGATAGGTCTCGACGACATCCAGGTCGGGCCGGCTTGTCGGCCGGATTGCGGACCCACGACGCCGGCGATGGACGCCGCGATGGGCGCGGCCGCGCCTCACGATCAACAGCAGCGCTCCGCTCGTGACGAGCGTGGTGCCCAGGATCAGCATCCCGCCGATGTCCTGGCCCGTTGAGGCGAGCGATTCATCCACCGCTGCCGTAACACCGAGTCCCGCCGGGGCACCGTTCTGCGTGACGCTTGGCCGCAGGGTGCGAGCAGCTCCTTTGGTTCCTCGTTCGAGGACCGACGCAACGATCGGGCCGGTCGAAGACTGACTGACCGGGACAGGTTGCCCGCCCAGGGGCGCTGGACAGGTCAGAGCCAGCACAAAGTGCCCGGCAAAGCCAGTGATCTCGGCTGTCGCGCCCGTGAGCGTCCAACCGGCCGGTGTGGCGATCCACGCGATGTCGACGCCGTTGACAATGTCATCGCCGTCGGCATCGCCGGCCTCGATGACTCGTTCGTCCGCGCCTCCGTCGGGGCCGGCAAATGTGAGGGTCACGTTCATGAAGTCGCCGGCGTTCGCACCGTCGAGCCGGAACAGCCAGAGATCATTGTCGCTGTACGAGGCAGCATCCACGAGATCGGTGCAGTCACCGGAGGCGTGAGCCGTTGAGGCGGTGGCGGGGAGTTGGTCCGGCATAAGGTCGATGGTGGAGTTCGCCCAAGCGGTTCCTGCCGCCGCAACCACGGCGAGAGTGCCGGATCCGAGATTGACGGCAAGTCGAGACGGCCAACGAACCGTCATGCACGCTCCCTCAGGTACGGAGTGACCTTGACATCCTCCCCACCAAGTCCGCTCCGAGCGAGCACCGACGCGCGCATCGATTCACGTGTCGGCCATCTTGCAAACCGACGCCTGAGCCAACAGGACGCCTAGGGGTAACTGATACCCTTTCGGGGTCACTGAGCCCCCGTAGCTCAGGGGATAGAGCACCGCCCTCCGGAGGCGGTGGCGCAGGTTCGAATCCTGCCGGGGGCACAATCTCTGACCAGCCAAAACGAGCACCGCGACCAGCCAAAACGCCATCCGGGGCTCACCGCTTCTGTCCGGCTGAATCCGGTCGACAATGGCGTTTGGCGGGTAGCTGTGCCGAATACGTGCCCAAGTTTCGTCAGCCCGGCCGATGACCCAAGGCCGCCTGCACTCGCTGGCGCAGCACCTCGGTGCCGCCGTCCAGGCACTTGGCGTAGATCTTCAACAGGATCTCCACCGAGTGCCCCGCCCACGCCGCGACATCGGCCGGTGGGACTCCCCCGTTCAGCCACGTCGACACGGCCGCGTGACGCAGGTCATACGGAGTTGCCGCGAGCGGCGATGCCAGGATCTCGGGCGTGAACACCCCCGCTCTCGCTGGCACTAACCCCGTGCTGTTCGACTTCGACGGACCAATTTGCAGCATCTTCGCCGGATCACCAGCCGCGGATGTCGCACGCGACCTGCGTGACCTCGCGGTCAAGCTGGGCGCAATGCCGGGCGAGGCGATCGGTGAAGAGGACGACCCGCTTGAGATCCTCCGTTGGGCTTCGCGGTCCGGTGACGCCAGCATTCTCGCCGCAGTCGAGGACGCGCTTGTCACCGCCGAGATCGTCGCCGCGGATAGTGCCCAGCCGGCACCATTCGCCCGCGACATCCTGCGCGCTCTGCATGCGCAAGGCCGCGCCATCGGTATAGCCAGCAACAACTCCGGAGCCGCTATCAACAAGTACCTTGACCGACACGACCTGGCCGGCATGGTGAACGCCACCGTGGGACGCCAGCCGTATTCACCCGAGGCAATGAAGCCCGACCCGAATTGCCTACAGGTCGCAATGGCGCTGCTCAACGTCGAGCCGGCGGTCTGTGTCTACATTGGAGACTCAATTGCGGACATCGATGCGGCGCACGCCACTGGTATGCCTGTCATTGCCTACGCCAACAAGCCCGGGAAGTTTGAGCACTTCATCGCCGCTGGCGCGGATGCCGTGGTGCGGGGGATGAACGAGATCCAATCGGCAATGAATTGAAGCCGGCCGGGATCGAGGATCGCTAGGGCGAAACGAGATCGGGCACGACCGGGTGTCAGGCATCAGCCGAGGCCAAGGTGTAAAGCATCACCGGAGTCAGACAACGGTGCCGTGATCGCTGCCGAGGACCACTTGATCCGTGACGGTCCGATGTCAGTTGATGAGTGACCCCCGCCTAGACGATCTTGTCGTGAATAGTAGGTCGGTGTGGCTGTGCATCTAGGGCTGCTCTCAGTCGAGCACTCGTTGCAGGGCCACCGCTACGGCGGCCTCGAACGGGTCTGGCAGAACCTCGACGCGTATGTCCTCGGCCAGGAACTCGCCGAGGTTTTCGTGGCACAGCAGCACGAAGTGCCGGGTTGCGCGCGACGGCGGTCCAGTCGGAAACGCCATGCGATTGTAGGCGTCCAGCCGCAGCGGCCATGGGGAATCGCGTACCTCGAGGAAGCCGTAGCCGTGGCCGCGTAACCGCCCATCACCCCATGTGGCTTCGTCGTTCGGATACCCGAAGACGGACTGACGGCAGCCCACAAAGGTGACGATGCCTGGGCCGGCTCGGCTGCCGTCGCGGTTGCACAGTATCAGTACGACCAGGGCGTCCGATCCCTCAGCGTGCAGCAACAGCTCGCCTGATCCTGACGGTGACGGCATGACGCCCAGATCCACATCGACCAGCTGGTCGACACCGATTCCGCTATGTGGATCGATGGTGAGCATGGGTCCTTCTCTCGGATTTGTCGTGCCACCGAAGGCGCAGTCCGCCCGATCGATGCTGACACCGAGGTCGCCCTACAGCATGACGGTTGGTTTATTCGTTCTTGCTCGCGGCGCCTCGGGCTTGCGTGCCTTGAATCTAGCTATTGGCTTAGTGGCGCGTCGCGGGACCTCCGTGAGGAGGCGGTCCTGGTCGTAGATCATGAAGGTATCCCCAGAGGCGTTGACGGTGACGGTGAGGCCGGCGGACCCAGACAGCTGCCGTGATCGCTGCCTGGGCTCACTTGATGCTTTACGAACGGCCTCGCAGGATCCTTGACGCGGATCAAGATCGATATTGCGCTGGAGCGTACCTGGATCTGCCTTGCGCCGGAAGCGCGGACGATGGAGCATCCGGTACGTGCCGGGAACGATCGAGCTTGTCTCCTCCGACTCGAGCGGACGTACACCTAAGCCACTCTGGCGTTGGCGCTGCTCCTGCGGTGAGAACACTGGCGGTCGCTGGTACTCGTCTGCCGAGGAGGCGTTGAAGGCAGCGCATCGTCACACGGAGCGGTGCACGGAGTCCTGAGATCCGCCGTGGCGGCTGCCGCCCATCAAAGGCGCAATCCGCGCTAACGGCTTCCGTTTCTAGGGCCGGACCTGATGCTTGGCTCGGAATCGGTTTACGTCGGTGGTGCTCTGCCGAGGTACGACGACGATGGCGGCCTGGCCGTCGTACGCGGTGAGGGTGGTCTCTTCGATGTGGACGTGGACGACGGTGCGGGCGTAGACGCGGCCGACGCGGACTGTCTGCCCGGCGACTTAGATGGTGCCCTGCACGCCGACGACGCGGTCGACGAGCGGGCCGTCGGGGTTGGGTCCGGCTGAGGGTCCGGCGGGGCGGGCGCCGCGTAGCCGGGCGCATCCGGCCGGGTTGACGGGGCATCGCATGGTGCGGCGCAGATGGCCGGCGTCGTCGATGACTTGGAGCAGGATCCCGTCGAGCCGGATCCGGACCCGTTGCCCGGCCAGGGGTGAACCGACGGCGATCTGTTTGCCTGCGATGTTGATGCAGCCGTTGACGCTGACGAGTCGGTCGACCTCCACCGCCGGCGGCAGCTCGGGGCGCACGAGTGGCAACGGCGAGGGACGAGCGGGTCGTCCGCCCTCGGCGCGCAGCCGGGCGAGGTCACGCAGCGACAGGCGCGATGAGGTGGACTTGATCCGTCCACCGTCCACCCCGAGCACGTGCAGCCGTTCGGTGTCGACCCACACGGTCACTTGAAGCCCGGCTCGAGCGGGGCCCATCAGGTTCCCCGACGGCACGACCCGGTCCACCTCGACCGCTTCAGCGGGTTCGGCAGAGACGACCATCGCGTCCGGATCGGCCGGTGCCCGCGGCGCCGACACCGGAGTCGGCGTGAACGGCAGAAGACCGGCCGGCACCCGCACCGCCGGCAACACACCGTCCACACCGGACGATACTGGCCGGAACCGGTCGGCCGGGTAGGCGTCGTCGATGCCCTGGTGCGGCCGCTCGAAGTTGTACTCGGCGACGAACGCGTCCACCGCGGCCTGGGCCTCCTCGATCGTGGCGAACACGCGGCCATCCAGGCATTCCCGTTGCTGTGTCTGGTGGAAACGCTCAACCTTGCCGGTCGTGGTTGGTGTCCGTGGCTTGGTCAGACGGGCGGTGATGCCATTCTCGCGGCAGATCTGCTCGAAGAGCACCTCAGCTGGGCGGGGCTTGGTGAAGCGTCCGGTGAACTGTTTGCCATTGTCGGTAAGCACCTCACTGGGCACCCCGCAGCGCTGCATCGCGGTCACGAACGCGGCGAACACCGCCCGGCCGGTGGCCCGCCGAACGACCTTCGCGATGACGGAGAACCGGGATTGGTCGTCGACACCGGTGATGACCTTCGCTTCGGTGCCATCGGTCATCATCACGCTGCCGACGACGTCGAGCTGCCACAGCTCCATCGGCTCCGGCCGCTCCCACGAGATGTAGTCCTCACGGCGACGGCGACGGTGCACCGGACTGATCAGGTTGTTACGGACCAGCATCCGGTAGATCGTGGCCCGGCCCGGAAGCGGTCGGATGCCCCGCTTGCCGAGCTCATGGCGCAGCCGACGCGGACCCCACCGCGGATGGTCCTTGCGGATGGTGCACACCAAGGCTTCCACATCGGCGTCGACCCGATGTGGACACGACGCTGGCCGATGCGACCTGTCCTCCAGTCCCCGCAACCCATCGAGCTGGTAGCGGACCGTCCATGAATGCACCGTCTGACGCGACACCCCATACCGGTTTCGGCCGCCTCCGTCTTCGGCGACCCGGCCAGGACATCCATCACGGCGTGAAACCGCTGCTCCACAACGCTCAACTCCCGAAGTCCCACCCGAACTCCCTTCGCCTGCTCTGCAAGCGAAACGAGCCGGGGACGAGACCCGCGTTAAGCATCAACCGAGGCCACGGTGTAAAGCATCAACCGGAGTCGGACAAGCTGCCGTGATCGCGCTCGTGAGAACTTTCTATACGTCTTCAAGCGGCCCGCTTCGCGGGCCGTGTGCGCGGGCTCCCAGGCTCGGGCCGCCTTGGACCTTCGGCCCCGGCGGCCCGGCCGTCGCCCGCACGGGCTGAAGCAGTCGGCCGCCGTAAGCACGTCACGGCCCGAGTCCGGGCACGCCTCAACCGGCCAGGGCCATGACCGCCACGACCAGGCCGACGACCTGCAACCACATGCCCACCACACACCCCCGGTCGGTCGAGCGGGCGCTGGCCCGCCCGCGGCAATGCGGACGGGAGCCCAAAGTGGCTGACGATCTCGTAGACACCGTCGCCACCGCCGGCGACGAGTCGCCGCTATGCGCCGAGTACAAACAGTTGCGGTGACGGCGGGAAGCACGGTGACATCAACGCGGTGGGCGAGGCCCGGTCACGCAGGTGCCTCCGATTCGTTCGCACCCGCGGTCGGCGGCGGTGCCGATGAAAGGGCAGCGTGGAGGAGCGCCTGAGCCGACCATGACATGAGGTCGACGGCTTCGGCGCGGCTCAGCTGCGCGACGTCGGTGAGCCAACTCAAAGCTTCGATGCCGACGGCGCTGCGGATGGCGAGGACAAGCTTGTGCACCGCCTGCTCGGGCAGCTGATCGCGCAAGGGTGACAGCGCTTCATCAATCCAGCCGATGGCGCGTCCCTGTCGCAAGTACAGCGCCGCGCGTTCGGCAGGGTCGGCTTCGAGCGAAAGTCGCAGCATCGTTCGCTGCTGCGATTCGGTCTCGACGATCATGTGCGTGAACACCTTGATCACGGCAGCCAGGCGGGCCGCGGGCTCCTCGGGCGCATCCGTAGGGAGCAAGGTTTCGGCAACCGTCTCGGGGTAGGCGGCGCCGAGCAGCGCCCGCTGATTCGGGAAGTACCGATACGCGGTGGGACGGGAGACGGCCGCCGAAGCCGCCGCTTGTTCGACAGTTGGCGTGACACCAGCCGCCACGAGGTCGCGAGCAGCCGCGATCAGGGCGGCGCGTGTGCGCCGCTTTTGCTCGGTCCGACCGCTGGCTTCGTAGGGGGTTGACACGCGGTTGATGATACCGCACTCTCATGGTGAGACTGTCGTCTCATGAATAGATCGAGTGAGGGGTAAGGCCATGACCACAACGAGTACACAGACACCGATCATCCGAAGCGCGGACGAAGGCGAGCGGCGCTGGTTCTACGGCGGAGCCCTGCTGACCTGGAAGGCCAATTCCGCGGAGACGAATGGCGCCTTCTCGCTGTGGGAGGCCTCCATGGTGCGGGGCAAGGTGACGCCGCTGCACACCCACCCAGCCGACGAGACGATGTACCTGCTCGAAGGCGAGATCCTCATGCACATGGACGGACAGGAGCACCGAGTCGGGACAGGCGGGCTCGTGTTTGCCCCACGCGGAGTACCCCATGCGTTCATGGTGCTGTCAGAAGTGGCACGCCTGATCACCATCCACACCCCAGGCTCATGCGAGGCCTTTTACTACGGCGCCAGCGAGCCGACCGGTGCGGACGGCTCCGGGCCGGTCGACTTCGACCGCATCAACGCGTCGGCCAAGACGAACGGTGGGATCGAAATCCTCGGACCACCTCCGTTCGCTCAATCGTGATCCGGGCGGTCGTCGCCGGCACCGTGATGTTCACGATGTTGGTCGGCGAGGTGAACGTGTAGGTCGCGGAGTTGACGGCCGTGCCGAAGCCACCGGCGACACAAACCAAGTTCGCCTCCGGCGGCCAGGACCTCCGGCCCATGGACCCGGATCCAAGCCTCCGGCGGCCAGGGGCTCCGCCCCGTGGACCCCGACACTCCGGGAAGCCCCAGCCGTGCCGGCGTCCGTACTCCCGACGCGCACCGAAGGCCACCAGACCGCCCCTGCCCGGTTGGGGGAGGACCTGCGCGACGGGAAGACCCAGACACCGCATCGATCACGCCCCACGCCAAATACACGCCGAAGGCGCCTAGGCGACGGATTAGGCGAGGCGCAAACGCCCAGGTCAACGGGCTCGAACATAGGTGCAGGCGGCCCGCTCTCCTAAAGCGGAGGTCCCTCCTCGATCGTGGTCTTCCAATTACCTCGACCACGGCCCGCCGAGGTCACGCCAACCATCCCCAACGACTGGATCATTATCGAGAACATCACTGATCGGGCCCACGGCTACGAGCTTGGTTCCTCCTCGGCTATCGGGTGCGTGATGGAGTCCTGGTGTGTGCGTACAAGCAAGGCATCCGGTATCGCGAACGATCCCAACGGCTGGGCCACCGTGCGCGACGACCCTACGTACGTCCTTGACCGTTGCTGACTCGGTGCTTGAGTGTTGATCACGTCGACGTGGGTGCGGGGTGGAAGACGGCCCGGTATTCCTTCGGCGAGGTGCCGATGCGCCGATGGAAGGCCGCTCGAACAGATGCCGGCGCGCCCAGGCCTGTGAGGCGGCCGATGTTCTCGATCGGCTCGGTGGTCGTCTCCAGCAGCACGCGTGCTCGGTCGATCCGCGCATCGGTGAGCCAGGCCATCGGAGCGACCCCGGTCTCCTCGCGGAACCGACGAGTGAGCGTGCGTCGAGAC
>JAXIPB010000287.1:0-13828 GCA_045403155.1 Micromonosporaceae bacterium | reverse complement strand
GGTCGCCGGGTTGGACACGACGCTGGTCGTCGTCGGTCCGTACGCCGCGTCGGCGATGTGCACACGATGGGATCCGGGCGGGTATCACCGTCTGATCATCACGCACGACCGCGCCTGCGTCGGTGCCATCGCGCGCGTGCTCGTTCAGGACCTACCTTCGAGACCCGCGGGCGGGTGATACGTCCGGGCCCGGCCGGGATCGATGTCTACGGGCACCACAACGCCCGAATGACCGCCGCCCTTGCCGGCGGCGCGGGAACATCGCGGGAACAGACCGCGACAGACGATCATCCGAGGGACGAAAATGCTGGTCAGGACCCTAAGATGTGCACAAACAGGGGTGCACTGTAAATCCGTCGCGAAAGCTACCGAGGTTCGAATCCTCGACCCGCCGCCAAGTGCACGGATGGCCCTTGACCTGCGAGAACGCGGCTCACGGGCCGTTCTGGTTTTGTCCGGCCGGATCCGGGCCGATCAGGGTCATCGGCTGACATGGCACCCGCCCAGCGACGATCTGCGCATGCGGCCGCGCGCGGCCTAGAGCGGGTCGGAAACTCCCGCCGGTGGACCGACAAACTCGAGCCAGTTGGCGTGCCCGACGGCAGCGAGCGTTTCTGGGTCCACCGGGCCGGGCAGCAGCTCGGCGAACTGCTGGAAGAATCGCTCCAGCCCCCGATGGCGTGGTGATCACCAGCAGTCGCCCTGGCGCGTCGCCAATGTTCTGGAAGCAGTGCGGTGTGCCACGCGGCCCGAACGCCAGACCACCCGTCGATGCCCGGAGCATGGCCTCACCCGCCTTGAAGCGGAAGTCACCCTCGATGACGCGCTCATCGTCGAGGTGACACGTTCCCGTCGATCATGACCTGGAGGTCATGATCGACGGGTATTGGCGACCGCGAGTTCATGATCGAGCGGATCTTGCGGGATGGCGAAACATGGATTAATCCGGCGCAATCGTTTAGAGCCGACCGCGGATCCTGGATCCACAGGACACCGTCGATCGCGGGAAGGGCATCGCGCCTGGGTCGAACGGCCATAATTTCGCGCCGGGTGTGCCCAACCTGGTCTTGGAGGTTTGCGTCGTAGGCGTTGTGTGGCAGCATCCTGAATGACCATCCACAGGTCACAGGTGAACGTCGATGGGAGCGGCGAGATGCGTCCGGGCAAGAGAGGTCGAATGGCCACTCGCGTTGTACTCGTGGTGACGCTTGCGGCTGCGGTCATCGCCGGCTACGGGGTCGCAGCGGGTACGGACGTGGCGAGTCTGGCCGAGGTCTTTTGGGGCTACTCGGTTAACCGTTGAGAGTCCTCCACCGTCCATCGCGACGGCCTAACCAACGAGGGTCACAGTGTCGCGGCTGAGATCGGTGAGCGGTCGGCCGCAGCAGTTCGCGTACCTCATCACGGCGCCACTCGTATTGGCGACTGTCGTCCTGTTGATCCCGCTGATCCGCGAATCCCGGGTCACGCTCGCGCAAATCCCGTTGGCACTGCTCTTTCTCGCCCTGTTCATCCTCGCCCAGGCCACGGTGCTGCATTTTGAGGTACGCCGGCACTCAGTCATTGTGACTGTCGCTGAGATTCCGCTCCTGCTGGCACTCTTCTACCTGTCGCAAGCGCCGGTGCTCGTCATCGTGGTCCGGTTGGCGAGCGTCCTGGCGGTCCAGATCTGGCAGAAGTACTCGATCGTCAAGCTCGCCTTCAACCAGGCCTCGACCGCCCTCGCGATTACCGTCGCGGCCCTCATTGTCTGGGCCAACCGGACTTTCCTCCTTGGCTTCGAAGTCGCCGCCGAACCATGGACCTGGTTCGTGCTGGCCGCGGCGGTTGGCGCGGCGACGCTCATCTCCCTTGCCGCCGTCATCAGCGTGATCTCGCTGGTCCAGGGCATCCCGCCGTTGCGAAGCCTCGTGCGCACATCGGTGTCGGTTCTGGTCGTGGCGGCCGTCAACATCACGGTCGGCCTGGTCGTCCTGCTTGTCCTGGCCCAGTCGATGTGGTCGATCCTGTTGCTCGTCGGTCTCAGCGCGATGCTGTACTTCGTCTACAGGTCGTACGCGCAATTCGTCGTCCAACACCGCAGCCTCACCGAGCTGTACGAGATGACACGGGCGATGGCCGACGCCGGTCGGGACGGCACGCTGCCCGACGTCCTCCTTGTCCGCGTGCGCGAGTTGCTCCAGGCCGAGTATGCGACGCTCTGGCTCCCGGCCCAGGGACGTTACCCAGAGCTGCTACTCAGTGCTCGGGTGGACGCGCCGGGCCTGCTCGACGTGAGCAACACACCGCCCGCGCTGCGACAGCGAGCGCTGGAGAACGCCGCGACCGTCGTGGTGGGGCCCCGCGTCGGTGATGCGGATCTCCGTGCGGTCACCAGGGAGAGCGGCGTCAAGGACGCGATCGTCGTTCCGCTGCGCTCCGGTTCGGTCGCGATTGGATCCCTTGAGGTCACCGGTCGGCTCGGCGACCTGTCGCATTTCGGTCACGCCGACGTTCGGCTGCTTGAGACGCTTGCCGCCCACGCCGCGGTCGCGGTGGAGAACTCCCGACTCGTCGACCGGCTGCGGTTCGACGCCTACCATGACGCACTGACGTCGTTGCCGAACCGTCGGCGCGTGCTCGCGTTGCTCGAAGAGGCGGTCAAGGTCAGCGCTCCGGACGAGGTGGTCGCGGTCCTGCTCTTCGACATCGACCGCCTTCGTAACGTCAATGACTCCCTCGGACATGACGCGGGTGACCAGGTGGTTCGCGAGATCGCATCCCGCCTGCGGCAGAACGCTCCCGCCGCGGCCCTCGTCGGCCGCGCCGGCGGTGACGAGTTCGTGGTGACGCTCCGGTTGCCCGATGCCGACGCGGCGACCCACCTCGCGACCGAGCTGCGCTCGGCGCTCGAGGAGCCAATGGAGATCGACTCGATCACGCTCGACGTTGGCGTGGCGGTCGGCGTCGCGGTCCACCCCGATCACGGCCCAGAGGCGGAGGTTCTGCTCAAGCGGGCCGACCTCGCCGCTCAGTCGGCCAAGCGGCTCGCCACGCCCGTACACCTCTTCCAGCTGAGCCAGCAAGCGCGCTCGACGCACCGGATTGGACTCGCCGCCGACATCGTGCGGGCGCTCGAGGCTGGCGACGTCGAGGTCTATTTCCAGCCGAAGGTTGCTCTTGCCGATCGGCGGGTGGTCGGCGTGGAGTGCCTCGCGCGTTGGGAGCACGAGGCACACGGTCAGGTCTCGCCGGCGGACTTCGTCGCCGTCGCCGAACACACCGGGCAGTTGGGCCGGCTCACCGAGCTCGTGTTGCGGGAGGGCCTGCGGCGCGCCCGAGGTTGGCTGGATGCCGGGCATGCGTTGCCGGTCGCGGTCAACCTCTCCGCCCGTACCCTCAACGACCCGACGTTCCCGCCCCGAGTCTCGGCACTCCTCACGGAGTACCGGGTGCCGGCCTCGCTGCTGACCCTGGAGATCACCGAGGACGGCGTGCTTGGCGGGCCGGATCGACCCATGTCCAACCTCAAACGCCTGAGCGAGATTGGCGTACGCCTCGCGGTTGACGATTTTGGCACCGGCTACTCGTCGCTGTCGTACCTGCGGCGGCTACCGGTCGACGAGGTCAAGATCGATCGATCATTCGTTCAGGGCATGGATATCGACGCGGACGATCTCGCCATCGTGCGAGGAGTGGTCGACCTTGCCCGTCACTTCGGCCTCGTCGTCGTGGCCGAGGGTGTGGAGAGCGAGCGCACCGTCAGTCTCCTGGAGGGGCTCGGCTGCGACGTCGGGCAGGGCTTCCTGTTCAGCCGCCCGCTGCCGTACGACCGGTTCGAAGCGTGGTTGTCCGGCCAAACCGAACCGGTCGAGGTTGTTCCGGGCCAGCCGGTCGTCGATCCGGGTGCGCCGGGCGATGACATCGGGGGAGAGGCCCGGCGCCTGCGTGCCGTCCAGTGAGCGTGCCGTAGTGAGCGGGGCGGATCGCGATTCTCAGGCCGACACGGCGGCGTGTACGCTTACCCGTGCGCTTTTGCGCCCCCTTAGCTCAGTCGGCAGAGCGTCTCCATGGTAAGGAGAAGGTCTACGGTTCGATTCCGTAAGGGGGCTCTCCCTCCGGCCTAACGTCGGAGTCACGGCGGTGTAGCTCAGATGGCAGAGCAAGCGGCTCATAATCGCTGTGTCGCCGGTTCAAGTCCGGCCACCGCTACGAAGACATCAACCGATGTCGTGACGCGTACCACCGGCCCGGTTATTTTGGGGCGGGTGGTTTGTGCGCCTGCCAGGCGGGCGTCTACGCTGGTACGCGCTCATCAGGCATTCCGCGCCAGTTCGTCGCGCGGATTTCGATGCAATGAGGAAGGTACACGGCCGTGGCTAAGGCGACCGACATTCGTCCGAAGATCACCATGGCGTGCGCGGACTGCAAGCACCGTAACTACATCACCACGAAGAATCGTCGCAACGACCCTGACCGCATCGAGCTGAAGAAGTTCTGCCCGAACTGCGGAAAGCACACCGCCCACCGCGAGACTCGCTAGCCGCCCGGGGCATGGCGCTCGATCCGTCCTTCGTTGGGCGCACGTATCCACCCACCGAGCCATATCTGGTCGGGCGAGAGAAGATCCGCGAGTTCGCCGACGCTATTGGCGCGGACGATGCCGCGTATCGCGATCCGGCCGCCGCGGCGGCGCTCGGTCACGCCGAGGTGATCGCTCCGCCGACGTTTCCAGTCGTTGTCAGCATGGCGGCCAACCAGGTGCTTATCGACGACCCGGCGCTTGGGCTCGATTTCACCCGGGTCGTTCATGGTGACCAGCGCTTCGCCTACACGCGGCCGGTGCGCGCCGGCGACCGCCTCGTCTGTCTGAGCACGGTTGAAGAAATCATGTCGCGGGGCGGACACGACTTTCTCACTACCCGGACCGAGGTCGCGACCGATGAGGGCGAGCCGGTGGTGACCGTGTGGTCGCGGCTCGTCGTGCGCGGGGAGGAATGAGCCGTGTTGCGGGTGGGGCAGGAGTTGCCGCCGCAGGCCTTTCGAGTGACGCGGGCCGACCTGGTGCGGTACGCAGGGGCATCGGGAGACTTCAATCCGATCCACTGGAATGACCGTACGGCCGTCAGCGTGGGGCTGCCGGGAGTCATCGCACACGGGATGTACACGATGGCCTTGGCGGGCCGAGCGTTGACGACCTGGGTGGGTGATCCGGGCGCCGTCGTCGAGTACGGAGTGCGCTTCACCAAGCCGGTCGTCGTGGCGGACGACGATGTCGGCGCCGAGGTCGTGGTCGCTGGTTCGGTGCGGTCCGCGTCGCCGGGGTTGGCCCAGGTCGACCTCACGGTGACCTGCGACGGTGTTAAGGTCCTGGCCCAGGCCCGGGCGACGGTCAGGGCGTGATCGCCACCGAGCCGCGTCCGCCGGCGCGACGCGGCTTGGGAGAACAATGCGGCTACCCGTACACTTGTCGCCCGTGGGGTGAGTGACCCCTGTCGTGGTGTGTGCGCGCACAGCTCGCCGCGAGGGATGCTCGGCTCGCGGAGGGGTGTGGCGCAATTGGTAGCGCAGCGGTCTCCAAAACCGCAGGTTGCAGGTTCGAGTCCTGTCGCCCCTGCCACTCGCGAGGTGGAGATGGCGCACCAGCCGAATGTGTGCGCGACAATGTGTACAGAAGCCGAAAATGTGTTAAACGGAAGAGGGCGAAGTGGCCGATAAGAACCGCGGCGGACGCTCGGTCGACGACGAGTTCGACGACGAGTTCGACGGCGAGGAGACGTTCGACGGCGACGACGCGCTCGACAACGACGCGTTGGACTCCGACGACATGCTGGACGCGGACGACGCGACGGACGCCGACGATCTTGACGAGCTGGACGACTCGGTCGACCAGGACACCAGCGGGCGGGCGAGGCCGCGTGTGAAGGCGCAGCCAGCGAGCGCGCGGACCCGTGCCGTCGCCCGAACGAAAACGAGGGAAGACCGGAGCGTCGGTCTGGTTGGACGGGTAGTCCGCTTCGTCCGCGAGGTCGTGGCGGAGCTGCAAAAGGTCATCTGGCCGACGCGCAAGGAGCTGCTGACCTATACGACCGTCGTCGTGATCTTCGTTTCGATCATGATGACCTTCGTAGCCCTGCTCGACGTCGGCTTCGCGCGGTTGATGTTCGTCGTCTTCGGCGGCGACACGACGACGACCCCCTAGGTAACACCCGAGAGCATCTCCGCCAACGGTGCGGAGGGTACGGAAGAGAGCAAGCGTGCCAGAGTACGACGAGAGCGGCCAGAACGCCGACACGATCACCGAGGCGCAGGACGGCGGCGCGGCGGGCGAGAACGAGGCCGCCGTAGACGAGGCCGCAGTCGATGAGGTCGTCGAGGCCGCGGAGGAAGAGTTCGACCCCGTGGCCGAGCTACGCCAGACCCTGCGCTACGCGCCCGGTGACTGGTTTGTGGTCCACTCATACGCCGGTTACGAGAACAAGGTCAAGACCAACCTCGAGACCCGCATCACGAGCCTTGACATGGAGGAGTACATCTTCCAGGTCGAGGTGCCCACGCGCGAAGAGGTCGAGGTCAAGAACGGCAAGCGCATGCAGGTGCAGAACAAGGTGTTCCCCGGCTACATCCTTGTTCGGATGGAGCTCACGCCCGAGTCCTACTCCTGCGTGCGAAACACACCCGGCGTTACCGGCTTCGTCGGCTCGACCGACCGCGCCGACCGCCCGGCACCACTCTCCCTGGACGAGGTGCTCAAGTGGCTCGCGCCCGCGGTAACGGTGGACAAGAAGGCGAAGCCCGAGGTTAAAGTCCTCGACTTCGAGGTCGGCAACTCGGTCACCGTCATCGATGGTGCTTTCGCGTCGTTGCCGGCCACCATCAGCGAGATCAATGCCGACCAGCAGAAGCTGAAGGTACTGGTCTCGATCTTCGGGCGGGAGACCCCGGTCGAACTCAACTTCAACCAGGTCTCCAAGATCTGATCGGATTTCAGCGGCACGCTCGGTGTGCGCTACGCTGAGCTGGCCGGCTTTGGCGCGGCGTCTATGACGCGTGCGCGCGGAATTCAGCCTGCACACTTCCAGCCCAGGATCAGGAAGAGTTATGCCTCCGAAGAAGAAGAAGCTCGTCAAGACCTTCACGCTTCAGCTGCCGGCGGGCCAGGCCACACCGGCGCCGCCGGTGGGCCCCGCGCTCGGCCAGCACGGCGTGAACATCATGGAGTTCGTCAAGGCGTACAACGCGCAGACGGATTCGCAGCGCGGCGACATTGTCCCCGCGGAGATCAGCGTCTATGAGGACCGTTCGTTCACTTTCGTGTTGAAGACGCCACCGGCCGCGCGTCTGCTGATCAAGGCCGCCGGCGTTCCGAAGGGCTCCGGCACCCCACATAGCGCGAAGGTCGGCGCTATCAGTCGTGGGCAGCTCCGCGAGATCGCGGAGAAAAAGATGGCGGACCTCAACGCCAACGACATCGAGGCGGCCGAAAAGATCATCGCCGGCACCGCTCGATCCATGGGCATCACCGTAAGAGACTAATTCCCGCCGATCATGATTTGGAGGTCATGATCGACGCCCTTTCGCGACGCTCAGCTCATGATCGACGCCAAAGGGGGCGCTTCCAAAGGGGCGCCGGAGTGGGAGGGCCGCGCTGGCCCGTTCGAGACCACAGGAGACCAGAAATGCAGCGCAGCAAGGGATATCGCAAGGCGGCCGACCTCGTCGACCGGACCCGGCTCTATTCACCGGCCGAGGCGATGAAGCTCGCTCGGGAGACCAACCCCACGAAATTCGACGCGACCATTGAGGTCGCGATGTTGCTCGGTGTCGACCCCCGCAAGGCAGACCAGATGGTCCGCGGCGTGGTCAACCTGCCGCACGGTACGGGCAAGACCGCCCGCGTGATCGTCTTCGCGGCCGGCGAGAAGGCCGCCGAGGCCGAGGCCGCCGGCGCCGACGTGGTCGGCAGCGACGACCTCGTCGCTCGCATCCAGGGTGGATGGCTCGAGTTCGATGCCGCGATCGCTACCCCGGACCAGATGGCGAAGATCGGCCGGATCGCGCGGGTCCTGGGCCCGCGCGGCTTGATGCCCAACCCGAAGACCGGCACGGTGACCATGGACGTCGCCAAGGCCGTCTCCGACATCAAGGGTGGCAAGATCACGTTCCGGGTTGATAAGCACGCCAACCTCCACCTGATCATCGGTAAGGCGTCGTTCCCGGCGGATCAACTCCTCGACAACTATGCTGCCGTGCTCGATGAAGTCCTGCGCAGCAAGCCGTCCGCGGCCAAGGGCAAGTACCTCAAGAAGGTCACCGTCACCACGACGATGGGCCCCGGAGTTCAGATCGACCCGAGTATCACCCGCAACCTCCGCGAGGCTCTTGTAGAGGCCTGACGCTAAAGATCGTCGCGACTGTATGACACTCGACCGGCCCGATCACCGCCGAACGGGCAAGTGTCGAAGAGTCGCGATGATCTTGGCATGCGGCGTCCGCTACGAGAGCCAAACGCCGCTGAAGAATGCCAGCAATAGTGCGCCCTGGACGGCGATCGCTGGCATCAGATAGAACCTCTCCGCGTGCCGGTTCGCGCCGATCCGAGCCAGCACCAAGAAGGCGGGAATCATCTCCAGCACGAACCGCGGGGTCGAGTGCAGCGCCAGGTGCTCACCCATCGGGAAGAGCAGCGCCAACAGAAGGCCAGCCCACGCAAAGATCACTAGATAGACGGAATCGGCGCCGAGACTCCAGCGACCGAAGACGCTGAGCACCAGCAGACCCAGGGTCACGAGCACCGCGGCTAGGTCAACGACGTTCAGGACCACTGTCGATTGGAAGATCCTGCCCTCGCTCGCGGCTTTGAAAATCTCGTCGACGGCGCGCTGGGTGCCGGTCCCAGGCCAGCTCAGCTCGCGCCCCCAGAGCGACTGGATATGCGCGAATTTCAGGGGATCGCCGAAGGCGCGCCAGCAGTACAGCGCGTACGCCGCCGTGCCTGCCGGCACGAGAAGCACCGCGAGGGCGTCGAACCGGATCGATCGCAGTCGCCAATCGCGGCGGCGGAGGTACTCGACGACGAACGCGAGCGCGAGCAGGATTCCGGCCTGTCGGGTCGCGCTGGCCAGGCCGGCGAACACGCCGGCGGCCCACCAGTACTGGCGGCGCATGCAATAGAGTGCCGCAAGCGAGAACATGAGGAACGTCGACTCGTTGTAGGCGGCACAGAGGAAGAACGCGAACGGGAACGCCATTAGGTAAGCGGTGGCGCGATGCGCGACCGCGCTGTCGAAGAGATCCTCGGTGAGGCGGTACAACAGCACGAGGGCGACCACGCACGCCGCGTGGGAGATGATCAGTCCCGCGGAGAGCATCCCACCCGGCAGCACCGGCTCGAGAAGGCGCATGAGCATCGGATACAGGGGGAAGAACGCCGGGCTCGCGGTTGATGAGTCGTATCCACGTTGCGCGATGGTCACGTAATGCCCGGTGTCCCACTGACTCCAGATCGCGATCATTCCGGATAGGCGCGGTCCTGCCTGGCTGCGGGTCGTCCAGAACAGAATGTTGATCAGGAAGTACGCGAGGGCGGCGGACCCCCAGACCGACAGCGACGTCACGACGGCGCGCCGCCACCGAGAGTCCCCGGAAGCTTCGGGAGAGGGGACGGCGTCGGTCGAGGATTGCTCGACGGCGGTGTCAATTGACGACGGGCTCTGCATTGAGGGTTACGCCACCCAAACGTTGTTGAGGAAGGTCAGCAGGAACACGACCTGCAGTCCGATGGCCGGCAGCAGGTACAGCCGCTCGAAGTGCCGGTTCGCTCCCAGCCGCCCGAGCAGCAGGAACACCGGAATCAGCTCGAGCGCATAGCGGGGCGCCCCCTGCAACGGGAAAAGACCGCCAACGGGTCCCGTCAACACGACCAGGAGCGTCGCCGCGGCGTACACCAGCACGAACGCCTGATCGCGCGGAAGGCGCCACGGCCCGACGGCGCAGAGCACCACCAGCAGCACCGTCACGAGCACTGTGACCACGTCAAGCAGGTTGTGCACTGCCGACTGCGCCAGCAGCGGCTGGGCCCAGACCGCCCTGATCGCCTCGGTCACACCGGTCCACGGCGCGCCGAAGCGGCGCCCCCAGGCATCCTGGGCGTGCGAGAACGCCAGCGGATCGCCGACCCTCCACCACATGTACGCGGAGAAGGCCACCAGGCCCGTTGGCATCAGGAGGATGGCGGCGGCGTCGAATCGGATCGCGCGGCCGCGCCAGTCATGCTGGCGCGCGTACTCCACGACGAACGCAAGCGCCAGCAGCACCCCGGACAGGCGAGTCGCGCTGGCCAGCGCGCCGATCCCGCCGGCCGCCCACCATGCCCCGCTGCGCATGCAGTAGAGCGCCGCCACGCTGAGCAAGAGAAAGAGCGAGGCGTTGTAGCCGGCGCAGAGGAAGAACGCCGCCGGCCAGGCCATAAGGAACAACAACGCTCGATCCGCCGTGGCGGCGCCGAATTCGCGGGCAGAAAACCGGTGCAGCAGGACCAGGGCGCCGATACAGGCCACATTGGACAGCGCCAGCGAGGCCGCTAGCGCCGGGCCGGGAAGGACCGCGTCGAGCCCCCGGACCAACATCGGAAACAGCGGAAAGAACGCGTGCGTGTCGGGCCGGTCCGGCGTGTAGCCCACCTGCGCGATTCGGATGTAATGGCCGGTGTCCCATCGATCCCACGCCTCGAACAGGCGCCCCACCGAGGGCCCGGCCTCATCGTTGATCATCCATGAGAGCGCGGTGACGAGACTGTACGTGATGACGGCGGCCGCCCAGGTCGTGCCACCCACGAGCCACGACCGCCGCCACGGTCGCTGCTCCGCGGACTCGGCGGCTGCCTGGTCGGCCGCCGTATCCGTCTCGACCTGCGAAGACACGCGCGAACTCTATCGTGGTGCTTCCCCCGCGATGCGGGGGCGGGCCACCGCACACCACCGTATGGGCGCCCGAATTTTGCGATTCGCGCGCCAACCCGTACGCTCGGTGGCGAAGTTCCACCCAGAGACCGCTGGTCACCGTCTGCCGCAAGGCAGATCGGTCGAAGGTCCTGCCACGGCAGGCGGCCCGCGCAGGATGGACGGAAGCGATCGGCGTCAGTCTGAAACGCCGCCACGCCCCGTGCGCCTGCGCCGGGGCGTTTCTCATTGCGGACCACCGCCAGGCATCGCCTGGGCCAGCCCGAAAGCAACGATCGGGCCAATGGAAGTCGGCCAATGAAAGGAGGATGTACATGGCGGATAAGCAGGGTCGCATCGCTCGACCTGGTCGGACCGACAAGGCCACCGCGGTCGCCGAGCTGACCGAGCAGTTCCGGTCCTCGACGGCCACCGTGCTGACCGAGTATCGCGGCCTGACGGTCTCCCAGCTCAAGGCGCTTCGGCGCTTGTTGGGGGAGCGGGCCACCTACGCGGTGGCCAAGAATACGCTGGCCAAGCGAGCCGCGGCGGACGCGGGCATCACCGGTCTCGACGATTTGTTCACCGGCCCTACCGCGCTCGCCTTCGTCTCCGGCGATGTCGTCGAGGCGGCAAAGGGTCTCCGCGAGTTCGCGAAGACTCATCCGTTCCTCGTCATCAAGGGCGGTGTGTTCGAGGGCAAGCCGGTGTCGGCCGCCGAGGTCGGAAAGCTGGCCGACCTTGAATCCCGCGACGTGCTGCTGGCCAAGCTGGCCGGCGCGATGAAGGCCAACCTGAGCAAGGCCGCGGCGACCTTCCAGGCGCCGCTGAGCCAGGCGGTACGCCTAGTGGCCGCACTCCAGGACAAGCGCGCAACGGACCAAGCGGCCTGAGCGCCGCCAAGAGAAGTCATCAATTTCGTACGAAAGGAAGCTGAACCACAATGGCGAAGCTCAGCACAGGCGAGCTGCTCGACGCGTTCAAAGAGATGACGCTCATCGAGCTCTCAGAGTTTGTGAAGCAGTTCGAAGACACATTTGACGTCAAGGCCGCCGCTCCGGTCGCGCTCGGAGTCGCCGCAGCAGGCCCGGGAGCAGCTCCGGCCGAGGCCGTCGAGGAGCAGGACGAGTTCGACGTCATCCTCGAGTCGGACGGCGGCAAGAAGATCCAGGTCATCAAGGTCGTGCGCGAGCTGACCGGCCTTGGCCTGAAGGAGGCCAAGGACCTCGTGGAGGCGGCTCCGAAGGCGGTTCTTGAGAAGGCCAATAAGGAGAACGCGGACAAGGCCAAGACCAAGCTGGAGGCCGAGGGCGCCAAGGTCACCCTCAAGTAGGGCTTGGCGTTCATTCGTCGAGGGGGCGGTCGACCGGAATGGTCGACCGCCCTTTGTCGCAAGTGAACTGTCACGTGAACAGCCCCAGGTAAACGCATGAATTGGTCAATCTCTGCGTAAGACCCGACACCTGACCAGCCGGTTTCGGACTACGGATCCTCTTAAAGCTGACGGCGCGATGGTCTCCCCAGCGCAATGCTCGGCGCACACCGACCTGCCATGGAGGCAGGCGGCCGTCCCCTGAGGGAGGACCCATGAGACTTCGCATATGGACTGTTGCCGGCGCGACCGCGCTGGCAGCCGTCCTAGCCGTCGGTCTTCAAGGAAGCGCCAGCGCCGGCAGCGCAAACCTCGCCACGATCTCGGCTCAGGCCCAGGCGCAGGCCGCAGCCGCGGCCCTGTTGCCATTCCCAGCATCGTCGGAGACCGTCTTCCACCCGATCACCCCAGTGCGCATCCTGGACACCCGCGGTTCGCTGGGTGGTCACAACGGCAACATCACTTCTGGTTCGCCCTTCGCGCTGCAGGTCACCGGCGTCGGCGGGGTGCTGACCGGAGCGTCTGCGGTCGCCTTCAACGTCACGGTGGTTAATCCGACCACATCTTCATGGTTGACCATCTACCCAACCGGCGGCGTCGTGCCGACCGTGTCCAACATCAACTACTCCACCGGGCAGACGGTGGCCAACTTCTCCACCGTCAAGCTGAGCACTTCGGGCAAGATGACCATCAAGCCGGGTGCCGGGTCGACGGACGTCCTCGTAGATGTGGCCGGGTACTACTCGAAGTCGACCGCATGGGGCACGGACGGTTACATCGGCTGGGTTGCGGCCAGTGACGCCGCAGGGTTCGTCGCGTCGCACTCCAACAACGGACAGGCGATCACAAAGACGAACAATGGCACCGGAAACAACACTATCCGCTTTAATGGGACCAACATCGGTGCATTCATCGCCGCGACCGGCAACATCCAGGTGTCGGTCGCCGGGACCAACCTCCAAGTCACCTGTGCCACGATTGCCGGCACCGTCGGCGGCGACGACACCAACGTCACGGTGGCCTGCGAGGACGAGACCGGGACACCGGTAAACGTCATCTTCTACCTCCAGTTGACGGGCTGATCCGGGTCGTCACCGACAAGCAGTAAGCACTAGCTCCGCGAGAACCGCCGCGGCCGCTCGGCCTAAAAGCTGGGCGGCCGTGGTGCGTTCGATGGTCGGAAGATCAGGCGTGCCCCACACGAAACCCACCAAGATCGCCCCTGTGCGGCGGCGCTCGTGGCACGTTCGGGTGGTTTACCCCAATTTTGGGCGCGATTGGGGTGTCACGTGACGGCAAGGGCTTGACGGGTCGCGAGACGGCAGGCACGCTGAATCCACACAGCCTGTTACTGGTGCGCGGGTCTCTCCGGCGGGAAGATCCGTTACTGGGCGGCTAGTGTCGGCTCGGCCGCCGCGAAGGTCGAAACGCCCCAGGCGGCTGGGTCTGGGTGGAGCGTTTTGGCCGACCTGCGGCGAGGGCTTGCGCGCGGGTAGCCTTACGGCTACACTGCTAGTTTGCGCTGTCTTCCGACTCA
>JAXIPB010000329.1:0-22979 GCA_045403155.1 Micromonosporaceae bacterium | reverse complement strand
TCGCACTGGGGGGGGGGGGTGTTCCCGGGACGGGCAGCGGGGGTGGCGCATTTGTCGCATCCTTTGGTTGCCGGGGGCGCGCCGTCAATTTGGCCGGCGCGACCCTCGGCGACATCGGTGTCGCCGTGCTCGTACTCGTCGCGGCCACGGCGACCGCCGCATCGAGAGCCTTCGAGGTATCCCCGGGTGGGGTTCTCGAAGCGGCCACCTCGGTGCCGGCGGCCGTCAGCGCCCTGAGTCAGGCGATCACGGGCGGCTCCACGGTGGACGAACCGCCGCGGCAGCGACGCGAGCTCCCGTGGTTTAACGGGATCACGGCGAGCGCCGCGCTTGCCACGGCGGCATTGATTCTTGCCATGGCCCGTCTGACCGCGGTTGGGGTGCCCGGCTCCGGACTCGTCACGACGACCGCGATGGTGCTGGCGGTTTCGCTCGGAGTCCTGGCGCTGCCGGAGGCGTGGCGCCGAGGGCCACGTCTTGGCGGTGTCGCCGTGGGCGGCGCCATCGCCGCCGTCACCGCGACCGTGGCGGTGACCGAGGCGGTCCGGGTGATCGTCGCCGGAACGCCGTGGTGGGCGGCGAATCTCGGTGCATGGCACGACCGAGTCACCGCGTGGGCGCCGTTTGGTTGGCAGGTCCCGGCGAGCCTGCTGCTGGCCGCAATCGCTGCCGCCGTGCTCCTGCCCGCGCCCGTCGGTGGCGACGTCGGGTTCGTGACGCTGTGCCTGGCTGGCCTGGCCGCGCCCGCCGCGTTCGGCTGGGCCTGGTGGAGCCCGATGCTGATCGCCGGATCCCTCGCGCTCGCGGCCGGCGTCGGCGCGGCACTGGTCGGGCCGGACGACGACGAGGATGTCGCCCGGCGCCGACTCGGCCTCGCCATGGCGCTCGGGCTGTACGCCGCAGCGGCCGCGGCCGCCACGGCGGGATCGACCGTCCTCGTGCTTGGTGCGATCGTCGGCGCGGGCGTACTCGTCGCCGGCATCGGCCAATCACGAGTGACTGTGCCGCCTGTCGTGCCGGGCGTCGCCGCTGCCTCGGCGCTGATCGCCGCGCCCGGCGCGGCCGCGACCATCGCGGTCGAGAGTGGGTCGACCCGGGCCGGCGTGTTGGGCGTCGCCATGGGCCTGGCCGCGTTCGGCGTACTCGTCATCGCTGCGCTCCGCCTCGCCGGTGTGCGATGGGCAGGCCGCGCCGCGGTCGGCGTCGGAGGATCGTCGTTGGTCGTGGCCGCGGCAGCCCTGCCTGGTCCGCGTGAGGCGCAGCTCTGGGCGGCCGCAGCCGCTCTGGTCGCCGTCGCCGCGGCCGCGACACTTCGCTCGTACGATCAGCGCGCGGCGACCACCGTGGTCGTCGCGACCGCGGCGCCGGCCGCCGTGCTCGCCGCCATCGGTAGCGCATCGGCGTGGCTGACCGCCCTCATCGGGCCTTATGGCACCCTTCGCCAGATCTGGCAGGGGTACGCCGTGACTCCGGTGCCGGAGGGCGCGGAGTCAGCGATCGTCACGCTGCTGCTGCTTACTGCCGTGACGGCCGCGGCGGCACTGACATTGGGCGGGCCGGGCCACCTGCTCGCGGCGATCCTACCGCCACTGGCCGCTGTTGCACTCGTCGCGCCGACCGCGATAGGCGCGCCGCGCGAAGTAACCCCGTGGGTCGCAATCGGCATCGCGGTGATCAGTGGGCTCGGTGCCTCGCTCGCACCGCCGACCGCACCGTCGGCGACCCGGCTCTTGCGTGGCACTGCGGGGATCCTCTGTGCCGTCACGGGTGCGGCCGGCCTGGCCGGATGCCTCGCCACGCGCGGCGCCACGCTCACCGCGCTCGCCATCATTCTCTGCTCGGCGGCGATCGCCGCGGGGTTCGGGCTTGATGGTGCGATTCGCATGGTGGCATGGATCGTCGCTTCGGCGGCGGGATTCGCTCTGCCGGTTACCGCACTCGCCGCCGCCGACCGGCCGTTGTGGCCCGCCGCATTTGGCATTCTCGCGGTGTCCAGCGTGCTCATAGCCTCGGCCCGCGCGGTCGCGGGTACCGCCACTCGGTCGGTCGCGGAGGCGGCGGGCGTCGAGCTGTGTGCCGCTGTCGGCGCCGCCCTCGCGCTCGTGTTCGCGTTGGGGTCAGTCCGGCAGGTGGCGGCCGTCCTCGTTGTGTGGGGGCTTCTGCTCGGCGCGGCGGCCCTTCGACGCGACCGGACCGGGTCACGCCGTCAATGGCTCGCACGCGCGGCCCTCACGTCCGAGGTCGCTGCGAGCTGGACGCTGCTCTACTCCATCGAGGCGGGACTGCCCGAGTCGTACACGCTGCCGTTTGCCGCGTTCGCCCTGGTAGGCGGGGCGCTGGAACTGCGGGAGCGGAAGAAGATGGGCCAGGAGCTGTCCTCATGGATCGCGTATGGACCGGCCCTGGCCGGTGGCTTCCTGCCGAGCCTGGTCCTGGTTCTGGTCGGCGAGGACGAGCTGTGGCGGTGGACGACGCTCTTCGCAGCCGCGATCGTCGCGGTCCTCGTCGGTACGCTGCGACGTCGACAGGCGCCGGTGGTAACCGGCGTCGCGGTGGCCATCGTGGTCGCCCTGACCGAGATGATCCGTCTGCTCGTCAAGGGGGTCAATGCCCCCGCGATCCTAGTGGCCGTGGCCGGAGTCGTGCTCATCATCTTCGGCGCCGTATCCGAGCGGCGACTGCGTGGGGCGATTCGCCGGATGTCCTGACCGGCGACCGGCCGAGCCCACTCGCTACGCTAATCGGCGATGGACTCCCGGACCGGTCTGCCCGTCGTCGGCATGGTGGGGGGCGGCCAGCTCGCCCGGATGACCCACCAGGCCGCGATCTCGCTTGGACAGTCGCTGCGGGTGCTCGCGGCGACGCCCGAGGATGGAGCCGCACTCGTCGCCGCGGATACGGTGATCGGCCATCACACGGATCTTGAGGTGCTGCGCGGCTTCGCCAAGGGATGCGACGTCATCACCTTTGATCATGAACACGTCCCCACCGAGCACATCCGGTCCCTCGCCGCCGACGGCATCACGGTCCGTCCGGGCGCCGACGCGCTGCTGCACTCGCAGGACAAGCGCATCATGCGGGAACGACTCACCGCGCTCGGAGTCCCGGTCCCGGCCTGGTCGGCGGTCACGACGATCGCCGATGTCGCCAAGTTCGCCGAATCTGTCGGCGGCGCCGTGGTGGCCAAGGCCACGTCTGGCGGATACGACGGTCGCGGCGTATGGATGCTGAAGGACGCGGCCGACGCGCAGCGCCTCTTCGACGAGGATCTCAACCTGATCATCGAGGAACGGGTAGCGCTGCGCCGCGAACTGGCCGCGGTCGTCGCCCGCTCGCCGTGGGGTCAGATCGCGGCCTACCCGGTCGTGGAGACCGTGCAGCGCGGAGCCGTATGCGTGGAGGTGCTCGCCCCCGCCCCCGGCCTCGCACCGGAGGCGGCCACCACGGCGCAGCAACTCGCGATCCGGATCGCGAAAGGCCTCGATGTCGTCGGAGTGCTCGCGGTGGAGCTGTTTGAAGTCGCCGGTGGTGGCTTGGTGGTCAACGAGCTGGCCATGCGGCCGCACAACTCCGCACATTGGACAATCGAGGGGGCGCGCACGTCCCAGTTCGAGCAGCACCTGCGGGCAGTGCTCGACTATCCGCTGGGCGAGACGTCATTAACCGCTCCAGCGGTGGCGATGGCGAACGTTCTCGCTGGGCCATCCGGCGGGATGGGCATCGACGAGCGGGTGCACCATCTCCTCGCCGAGGACCCTGGGGCGAAGGTGCACCTCTACGGAAAGCAGCTGCGACCGGGACGAAAGATCGGGCACGTCACGGTGCTCGGCGACGAGATGGAGTCCGTGCGGACGCGGGCCGCCCGCGCGGCACGTTGGCTGAGGGAGGGCGCAGGTGAGTGATCCGGTTGTCGGCGTCGTCATGGGTAGCGACTCGGACTGGTCAACCATGCGCGCGGCCGCCGAGGCGTTGACGGAGTTCGATGTGGCTCACGAGGTTCGGGTCCTCTCCGCCCACCGCACCCCCGAGGCGATGCTCGGCTACGCCCGCGACGCAGCCGGCCGGGGACTTCGGGTCATCATCGCCGGTGCGGGGGGCGCGGCCCATCTGCCCGGGATGGTCGCGAGCGCGACGCCGCTGCCGGTCATCGGGGTCCCCGTCGCGCTAAAGCACCTCGGGGGAATGGATTCGCTGCTCTCGATCGTGCAGATGCCGGCCGGCGTCCCGGTTGCGACCGTCTCCATCGACGGCGCCCGTAACGCCGGCCTGCTCGCCGTGCGCATCCTCGGCGCAGCGGATCCCGCACTGCGAGAGCGCATGACCGCCTTCCAGGACGGTTTGCGTGCGCTGGTCGAGGAGAAGGACGCGGCACTGCGGAACCATCGATGAAGCGAAACCGCCGATGAAGCGAGACCGTCGCTGAGGCGAGCCGCCGGGCGAGGCGAGCCGCCAAATGATCGTTCAGCGCACGCCCCCGAGCTGTTCGGTCAGCTCCTCGACCGCGGTGACCGGCCGGTCGCAGACAAAGCCCCGACAGACGTACGCGGTCGGCCGGCCGTCGATCATGCGGCGCCCCGCAAGGAGCGGGACACCGGCGGCGTCTGGCGCGCCGATGACGACCACCGCACCCGGCGGGGCCAGCCGGCGCGCCGCATCGGCGAGCTCGGATCCGCCGTCGGGATCGGCGACGGCGATCTCGTAGGGACCCGACAGCACGGCCTCCGCCGACGAGCAGGCGTATCCAGCAAAGCGGGCATGGCTGCGCATCACCGGGGTGATCGTGTCCAGCGCTCGTTCGGCCGCCTTGCGGTGCCGGCTGTCGCCGGTAAGCGCCGAGTACGCGACGAGCGCCGCCACCATCGACGACAGCCCCGAGGGGGTGGCGTTGTCGGTCGGATCAGCCGGGCGCGTCACCAGCTTCTCCGCGTCGTCGGCCGTGTCGTAGAAGCCGCCGTAGCCGTCGCCGAAGTGCTCCAGCGCGGTGTCCAACAGCTCCCCCGCCACGACCAACCAGCGCGCCTCACCGGTCAACTGATGCACCGCGCAGAAGGCCTCCGCGACGCAACCGTAGTCCTCGAGCACTCCGACCGGCGCCCCGACAAGACCGTCGCGGGAAGCGCGGCGCAACCGGCCGTCGACGATGTGTCGATCCCCTAGCACGGCTGCGGCCCGCCGCGCGTACTCCCGGGCCTTCGCCGCGCCATCACCATCCGCGAGCGTCGCGAATTCGGCCAGGGCCGTTACCGCGAGGCCGTTCCAGGCGGAGACCACCTTGTCGTCGCGGCCCGGTTGCGTGCGCGTGGTTCGGGCGGCCAGAAGATGTCGGCGCACAGAGGTCCACCGAGACACGAGGTCCGCGTCGGCGCCGTCGATGTCGCGGGCAAGTCGCAGGACGCTCGTCCCGTGCTCGAAGCTGCCCGCCTCCGTAACATCGAAGAGGTCCCCGGCCCAGGCCCCGTCGTCGTCGCCGAGCACGTCGCATAGCTGAGCCGGCGTCCACACGTAGGTCGCACCCTCCACTCCGTCCGTGTCGGCGTCCAGTGACGACGCGAAACCATCGTTGAACAGGTCGCGGATGAGGAATTCCGCCGTCTCGGCCGCGACCCGCCGCGCCAGCGGATCGCGGGTCAGTCGCCACAGGTCGGTGTAGACACGCAGGAGGAGAGCGTTGTCGTACAACATCTTTTCGAAGTGCGGCACGATCCACTTCTCGTCGACCGAGTACCGGGCGAACCCTCCGGCCAGCTGGTCGTACATACCACCGCGGGCCATCGCCTCACAGGTATGGCGCACCATGTCCAGCGACGTCTGGTCGGCGGTTCGTTGATAATGCCTGAGTAGGAACAGCAATGCCATGTGCGGAGGGAACTTAGGCTCCCCGCCGAAGCCGCCGTTCGTGGGATCGTAGTCACGGCTCAGTGCTGCAGCCGCGTCGTCGAGCAGCTCCACGCTCACCGAGCCGGGGACGGCGGCGAAGCCCCGCCCCTGTGATTGTCCGACGGCCTCGACCACGGCCGCCCCCTGCCGCACGACGGCCTCCCGATCGTCGCGCCACGCCTGCGAGACCGCCTGCACCAGCCGAAGAAACGCATCCCGCGGATAGTAAGTGCCGCAGAAGAATGGCTCGCCATCCGGCGTGGCGAAGACCGTCATCGGCCAGCCCCCCTGGCCCGTCATCGCCTGCGTAGCGGTCATGTAGACCGCGTCGACGTCGGGTCGCTCCTCACGGTCCACTTTGATCGGCACAACCAGCGCGTTGACGATGTCGGCCGCAGCAGCGTCCTCAAACGACTCGTGGGCCATGACGTGACACCAGTGGCACGCGGCGTACCCGACCGAGATCAGCACCGGGACGTCACGGCGGCGCGCCTCCTCGAACGCCTCCGGGGTCCACTGCCACCAATCCACCGGATTGTCCGCGTGCTGCAGCAGGTACGGAGAGGTCGCGTCGCCCAGCCGATTCACAGAATGACTCTAGAATGCCGTCAAAACGGCCTGACGGCCGACTGGCCGAATCTCGCCGCTCAGGACTCGTAACGCATCGTCAACCTGGGGCACGCACAATCGGGATCGTCCTGGACGTCGCGGAGTGAGCCAGACCCTGAAGGACCGCGGTGGCCTCATCGAGACGAAGCGGTGGGTGGAACAGGAAACCCTGAGCCGCGGTCACATCCATGGCGATCAGCTCAGCTCGTTGGGCGGCCGACTCGACGCCTTCTGCCACCACGCGAAGGCCGAGCTCGTGGGCGAGGTCAACGGTTGCCCGCACGATCGCCGCGGTCTCTGGCGAGTCGACCATCGCGGCGACGAAGGCACGGTCGATCTTCACCTCGTCCACCGCGAACCGGGTAAGGAACGATAGCGATGCCGAGCCCGTCCCGAAGTCGTCGACCGAGACCTGCACACCGACCGCGCGCAGTCCGGCGATGACCCGCTCGACCGCATCGCGTTCCGTGGTCATGACGGCCTCGGTGATCTCGACGATCAGCTTGTTCGGGGGGACCGCATGCGCGGCGAGCATGGCCCCGATCCGGGCCGGAAGCTCCGGATCGACCAGGCACCGGGCGCACAGATTGACGGAGATCGGGACGTGAACGCCCTGGGTCGCCCAGCCCGCCACGATCCGCAGTGCCATCTCCACAACGTGACGGGTGAGCCCCGCGGCCAGGTCACTGTGCTCGACAGCACCGATGAATTCCCCGGGCGCCAACAAGCCGCGACGAGGATGGTGCCAGCGCACGAGCGCCTCGGCGCTCAGCGGAGCGCCGGTGATCAGATCCACCGTGGGCAGTATGCGCAGCGTCAGCTGCTCGGTGGTCGACAGCGCATCCCGAAACTCCGCGAGCAGCGTCAGCCGGTCGGCGCTCGCGGCGTCATTCGGGGCGTCGTACCGCGCCACCCGGGCATCCTCGCGTTTTGCCCGGTGCAGAGCGACGTCGGCTCGGCGCAACAGTTCGGCTACGTCGCACCGGCCCGCCTCTTCGACGACGACACCGGCAGACGTCTCCACCCCGATCGTCACCCCCCGGACCTGCGCCGGAATGGACAGCGCCGAGATCATTAACTGTGCGCGAGCGATGGCGTGATCCCAACTCTCGGCAGCGGTGCGTGCGGGGGCTGGACCCGCGAGAAGCAGCGCGTACTCGTCACCACCGAGGCGCCCGATCAGTTCGCCCACGAGCTGGCGATCGGCCAGGCGACGGGCGAGTAGGCGGCGCAGCTCGTCTCCGGCCGAGTAGCCGAACGTGTCGTTGACCGATCGGAGCCCGTCCACGTTGAAAACGACCATGCCCACTCGCCGATCGGCCTCGGCCAGACGCAGCTCACTGTTGCCGCGCGCCAGCAGAGTCGAGCGGTTGATGAGCCCGGTGAGCGGGTCATGAATGGCGTCATACGCGCTGCGGGCGGTCATGGCCTGCAGTTGACGATGCGTCGCCGCGTCGTGCAGCGCGGACGCGACCGCGCCGGCGAAGGTCGAGTACACATGCTGCTCGGTGACGCCAAGCACAACCCGACGGCGAAAGCGCAGTCGAAGCTCTCCCAGATCGGAGTCACCGACGAGCAGCCGGCGGACGAGAACATTGCGAGCTTCCGTGGTCGCGGAATCGGCCATCCCCGAGCCGCCATCGATCCCGGTGTTTGTCGACCCATTCAGGTCGCTGGCGCGAGCGAGGTAGGAACGTCTCCGCCCGGACCGTCGCTGCACAACAAGTTCGACCTCGTCAGGCGCGAAAAGCCGCGCGGAACCGGTGAGGGCCGCAGTCACCACCCCTCGCTCGTCCAATTGGTTCAACCGACGGGTGGCCTCGGCGAGCACAACCCATATTCGCCGCTCGTGCGAGGAACGCAATTGGTTGGCGTACGCCTGATGTAGGAACCACAGCACGGGCGCGAGGATGGCCAACCACGCGACGTGGACCGCGATGACCAGGGCGACCGCCAACCCGATGGCCACGTTGCCGGCGAGCATGATCTTCTTTGCCCGAGCCACCTTCAACCAGACCACGACGAGCCGACGATGAGTGGTGCTCGCGACCCACGCAGAGGTGAGCACGCTGGTGACCAGGAAGTATGAGAACGAGGCGAGCAGGATCGGGATGAACGTCGCAGGCCGATCCAGCCGGACCGGCACCGGATCGGGCGCGCCACCGACCGCGAGCAGGACCCCGCTGGAGACGACGCCGGCGACCGCTATCGACGACATTCCGTAGAGGACCCGGGCGCGGGTGAACGCGTCAGCGCCGATCAACCGGTTGGCATGGCCGAGTATCCCACCGGCAACTACGGCCGTCGGGACCCAGACCGCCGGAACGAGGCACAACACGGCCAGCGCACCCACCTCGCCCCAGCCGAGTAGCACGACATCACTTCCGACGCGCAGCGGGAAGCGAGCCAGCTGCGACATCGAGAACGCTGCGACGGCCACCAGCATGTAGCCAGCTGAGGCCACACCCGAGCCATCGGCGATCATGAGCGACGAGGCGACGGACGCCACTGCCGCAGTGAGAACGCAGTAGAAGAGCACGCAGCGGCGGGTATTTGGAAACGCGCGCAGCCGTCCGCTCTCAACGCCCGCCCGCCCGACGGAGCCCACCATTGGCCCCCTCCGATGTGTTCCACCCCGTCGGCACGTTAGCGCCTCCGGGCGGGTAAAGCCATCGACAATCTGTGGGGAGCCGATTTGTTAACTAGCGCAACGCTGTTAACACACGAACCTACTTCGTGTCTTCCTTCTCCGCGGTGTTGGATTCACCCGCGATGGTCGGCGGCTCGGTTGGTGGCTGCTCAAAGCGCTCCGGGAGTCGGCGGAGGCGCGAATTCATGTTGCGGATGAGCAGAATCGTGCCGATCACCAGTAGCAGGATGATGACCAGGCCGGTCGGCCCCGCGAGCCCACCGGAACGGGTGTCTCCGAAGTTGTTCTCGGCGAGCAGCTCGATCATGACTGTGTCCCTTCCCGACTGTTCAACGCTACGCCGATCCGATCAAGGTCGTGATAGAGGCTCGCCACAGTCGACGGTCTCACGCACGCCCGCGAACAGGTCATCCTCCGGCAACCTCGCATCCACAAGCGACCGGGCGAGTTCGTAGTCCTCGGTCGGCCAGGCGGCGCGCTGGACGTCCATAGGAACGCGGAACCAGAACCCGTCCGGGTCGACCTGCGTGGCGTGGGCCCGCAGTGCGTCGTCGCGGACATGGAAGTAGTCGTCACACACCACCCGGGTGCTGATGCGCGGGCCCTTGTCGCGCGCGTCGTCGCTCTTCCCCCAGTTCTCCAGCCACTCGGTGAACGGCGACTCCAACGCCGCCGCGAGCATGGCGTCGTGTAGCGCGGTGACCCGCTGCTTGGAGAAGCTCATGTGGTAATAGAGCTTGAGCGGCTGCCAGGGCTCGCCGGCGCCGGGGAAGCTGTCCGGATCCCCGGCCGCGTCGAAGGCCACCACGCTCACGTTGTGGCACATGATGTGGTCGGGGTGCGGATAACCGCCTTCCTCGTCGTACGTCGTCATCACATGCGGACGGAACTCGCGGATCAGTGCCACCAGCGGCTCCGCACCGGTCTGCGCGTCGACCAGACCGAAACATCCCTCGGGCAGCGGCGGAAGCGGATCACCCTCAGGAAGACCCGAGTCCACGAAACCCAGCCACTCCTGCCGAACCCCCAAGATCTCTCGGGCGCGCTCCATCTCGGCGCGGCGGATTTCGGGCATGTTCGCCACGACCTCGGGCCGATCCATCTTCGGATTCAGTACGCTGCCGCGTTCGCCGCCGGTGCAGGTGACCACCATGACATCGACGCCCTCCGCGACGTATCGGGCCATCGTCGCCGCGCCCTTGCTCGATTCGTCGTCGGGATGGGCGTGCACGGCCATCAGGCGCAGGGTCTCGCGCTTCTCTGGCACGGAAGTCTCCTCCGGGTGCAGGTGATCCACGATCTGCTGGGATATTGGGCCTTGGTCCGCGTGCGGGGCTTCGCGGAATGTCCACGCTAGCCCACCCGCCAGACGAGAGGTCACCCACACCGTGACACAGACGCCCGACGCGGCACCGGTGTTCCCCGCCGGGCGGTACGGCCGCCGACGCGACCCGGCGCGCCAGCGCCGACGGCGGTGGGTCGCCTACTTGCTCGCCGCGGCGGTGTTTGTCGCCGGAGCAGCCATCGCGGTCAAGCTATATCGGCAGTACGCCGACCCTCCGTACGAGGTCCGAATCATCAGCGTCACCAGCGTCACGGACACCGCGGTGACCGTGACGTTCGAGGTTCGAGTGCCCGCTGGTCGTGGCGCGTCATGCACGATCCTGGCCCATACCCGGGACGGCGAGGAGGTCGGCAGGGCCGCGATCGAGGTGCCCGCCGGCGGGCCACAGGCGTCAACGAGACGCGTCACGTACACCCTCAAGACCTCGAAACGCCCTGTCACCGGCGAGGTCCCCGGCTGCGGCCCCCTCCCCACCGAGCGCCGATCATGACCTGGAGGTCATGATCGGCGGCGTTTGGCGACGGCTGGCTCATGATCGTGGCGATCTTGACGGTTGGAGGGTGGGAGTCGCTGGTATTTTGGTAAGTCCGACTGTCCACTGCCGAGGAGTTCCCCGTGTCCACCACCGACCGCGACGCGTCCGCCACTTGGCTCTCGCAGGACGCTCACGACCGGCTGCAGGAGGAGCTTGATCAGCTCATCGCAAAGCGCCCCGCCATTGCTTCCGAGATCAACGATCGGCGCCAAGAGGGCGATCTGCGCGAGAACGGTGGCTACCACGCTGCTCGCGAGGAGCAAGGCAAGATGGAGGCCCGGATCCGCTACCTGCGGGAACTGCTGCGCACCGCGCAGGTGGGCGAGGCTCCGGCGGCCGATGCCATCGCGCCCGGCACCGTCGTGACGATCTACTTCGACGACGATACGAATGACACAGAGACCTTCCTGCTCGGGTCCCGTGAGATCTCGGCGACCACGGAGTTGACCGTGTACAGCCCTGAGTCGGCCCTCGGACAAGCGATCATGGGAGCCCGTGCCGGCCAAACCGTGACGTACAAGGCGCCTAGTGGAGCGGACATCAAGGTCACCGTCGTGTCATTCCACGCATTCGGGGCCTGACCCGCGCTCCCGCTCCCGCTGCCGCTCCCGACCAAGATCCCCGTGATCATGACTTCACGGTCATGAAACGGCGCCGATCATGACCTCCAAATCATGATCGGCGCGGGGCGAGGGGTGGGGGGCGGGGTTAGAGGGTGACGACGTAACCGGCCTGGCGCAGGGTCGACACCAGCCGGTCGGAGTGTTCGGCGCCTCGGGTCTCGACCGAGAGCTCGACCTCGACCTCGCCGAGGCGGAGCCGCGGATCATGTCGACGGTGGGCCACGTCATTGACATTTGCCCCGTGCTGTCCGATCAGAGTCAGCAGAGCGGCGAGCGAACCGGGACGGTCGATGCACTGGACGGTGACCCGAAGGTATCGGCCGGCCGCTGCGAGTCCGCGCTCGATGAGCCCCTTCATCAGCAGCGGGTCGATGTTGCCGCCGGAGAGGACGGCCACGGCGGGACAGGCGACGTCGCCGGCAGCGCCGGTCATGAGCGCGGCGACGCCGACAGCGCCCGCCGGCTCGACGACGAGTTTGTTCCGTTCAAGGAGTGTCACCAGCGCCCGTGCGATGTCCTCGTCGGTCACCGTGACGACATCGTCTACCAGCTTGCTGACGTGAGCGAAGGTGAGGTCCCCGGGCCGGCCGACCGCGATGCCGTCGGCGATCGTCGAAAAGGACTCCAGACGTACGGGACGGCCCGCCTTCAATGAGGCCGGCATGGCGGCGGCCCCGGCCGCTTGGACGCCGATAATCCGCACCCGTGGGCTGATCGCCTTCGCCGCCACTGCGATGCCGGAGATGAGGCCGCCACCGCCGATTCCGGCGACGATCGTGCGCACATCGGGGCACTGCTCGAAGATCTCCAGTCCCACCGTGCCCTGTCCCGCGATGACGTCGGGGTGGTCAAACGGGTGGATGAAGACGGCGCCCGTCCGGTCGGCGTGCTCCGCCGCTGCGGCCAGCGCATCGTCGACCGTCGCTCCGGCGAGCTCAACCTTCGCCCCGTACCCCTTCGTCGCGGCGACCTTCGGCAGTGGCGCGCCCACCGGCATGAACACGGTGGCGTCCGTGCCGAGCAGGCCCGCCGCCAGCGCGACCCCCTGGGCGTGGTTACCGGCGCTCGCGGCGACGACGCCACGTTCGCGCTCGTCGGGACGCAACCGGGAGATCCGAAGATATGCACCGCGGATCTTGTATGACCCGGCACGCTGGACGTTCTCGCACTTGAGAAACGCTGGACCGCCGAGCGCCGCCGTGAGCGGCCGGCTCGGCTCCAACGGTGTCATCCGGGTTATTCCGTTGAGCGCCTTCCGAGCCTGCTCGACCTCGTCCAATGTCACGAGCTCCGCTGCCGGCTCATCGGCGAAGCTTGCGAGCCGATCGTCGGGCTGGGCGGCGAAGCTTGCGAGCCGATCGTCGGGCTGCTGCGCGCTCATGTCCAGATCGTCGCACGACGCGGCCTCGAATGTTCACTGAGAGAAGCCGGGCGTCGGCCACCAAGCCTGGGCCGATCAGCACGGACGCAACGGAAACGAACGACGCGGCGATCGCCCAGGCCGTCCCCCGCCGCGGTATCGCCTCAGGGATGGCGGCCGCGGGTCACCGGTATCGGGCAGCCAGTGCGGATCGCTCGACGCGACCAATGCGATCTCGGCGGCCCACGCGGTCGACGCGGTCAAGTCGTGGCCACGTCGGGGCGTATGGACGCCACGGCGCGACCCGCTCGAGTACGGCCGCGAGGGCCAGCAGCCGGACCTCCGCCCCGGGCGGCCCGATGAGTTGAACGGAGCCGGGCAGACCGTCGCGGCGAAGCCCCATCGGCACCGCAACCGCCGGCAGGCCGGCAAGGTTCCACGCCGCTGTATAGGGGGCATAGCGCGCGGTGGTGGCGATGTTCGCCCGCCAGGACCGGGCCGACCACGACACCGCGGGCGGCGGAGCGGCGGAGAGGACCGGTGAGAGAATGAGGTCGAAGCCGCCGTCGGTGAACCATTCGATGCAGCGCGCCCTCCAATCGGCTCGTTCACCCTCGCGAACCAACCCCCGCCGGATCGCCTGCGCGCCCAGCGCGGCATGTCGCCGGGAGCGGCCCTGCAGACCGGCGGTATGGGCGGCGATCGCTTCCCGTGAGGCGACGGCCGACCAGGTGGCTGTGGCGATCATCGCCAGCCGCGCCGGGTAGGGCGGATCTGCCTTGACGGTGTCGTGCCCGAGTCCGACCAGAAGTCGGCCCGCCAGGGCCACCGACTCGCGGACGTCGGAGTCGGGATGGACGGCAGGGACCGGACTTCGGACGGAGACGGCAATGCGCAGTCGCTGCGGTTCGGGCGCCGGCGCAGGCGAACGGCCAGAGAGTACGGCGAAACCCAGAGCGGCGTCTGCCGCGTTCGTGGCGAGAATCCCGTGTTCGGATAGGCCAAACCAGTCGGTGAGGCCCAGCCGGTACGGGATGACGCCGTTGCCGGGTTTGAGCCCGATCAGGCCGCAGCACGCCGCCGGTATGCGAACGCAGCCGAGTCCGTCCGTGCCATGTGCGATGGGTACGACGCCGGCGGCCACCGCTGATGCGGAGCCCCCCGACGAGCCACCTGGCGTACGGTCACTGCGCCACGGATTGCGGGTAATGGCCGACGCGTCGTCCGTCATCCCCCACAGGCCAAGCTCAGACATGCGGGTGAGGCCGAGAACGATCGCTCCCGCGCCCCGCAATCGTCGCACCACCTCGTGGTCCGAGGTCTCGACGTCGCGTCGGGCCGCCGCCGAGCCGTTCCATGTCGGCAGGCCGGCGACGGGGGTGTTCTCCTTCACCAGGACCGGCACGCCCGCCAATGGCAGGTGCGCCAGGTCGGGCTGCGCGTCGACCTGTTCCGCCTCGGCGATCGCCTCCGCGTCTCGCAGGACCCGGAGCGCGTCGAGGACCCGATCGGCGATCCGAGCGTGATCAATGTGGTCGGCCACGACTTCAATGGCCGTGGCATCCCCGCGCTGGACCGCCCTCGCGATCTGTTGTGCGGTGGCTCCGACCCATGAGTGTTGACCCATACCGGCGCCTCCCGCTCGCCATCGCCGCAGTCTCACTCACCTAACGAGCCAACCGAGAACCAATCACCCCAGCGCCTGCTCCAGGTCGGCGACGAGATCGTCCACCGTCTCGATACCGACCGATAGCCGCACGAGGTCGCCGGGCACCTCCAACGGTGAGCCCGCCGCACTGGCGTGCGTCATGCGACCCGGATGCTCGATCAGCGACTCGACGCCGCCGAGGGACTCGCCGAGGACGAAGAGCCTGGCCCGGTCGCAGATCCGGATCGCTTCGTCCTCGCCCCCCACGGCCCGGAAGCTGATCATGCCGCCGAATCGGCGCATCTGCTTCGCCGCGACCTCGTGTCCGGGGTGCTCCGGCAGTCCCGGGTAGTGGATCTGCGCGACCTTCGGATGCGAGGCGAGAAACTCCACGATGCGCTCCGCGTTGTCGCAGTGACGGTCCATCCGTACGCCAAGGGTCTTTACACCACGCAGGGTCAGCCACGCGTCGAACGGCCCGTTGATCGCGCCCATCGCGTTCTGGTGATATGCGAGCTCCTGGCCGAGGCTCTCATCGGCAACAACGAGGGCGCCGCCAACGACGTCGGAGTGGCCACCGACGTACTTCGTGGTCGAGTGGACCACGACATCCGCCCCGTGCGCGATGGGCTGCTGCAGGTAAGGGCTCGCGAAGGTGTTGTCCACAGTGAGCAGTGCGTCGTTCTCCTTGGCCAGCGTCGCTAGCGCCGCGATGTCGGCGATTCCGAGCAGCGGGTTCGTCGGCGTTTCCACCCAAATGATCCTTGTGTTGGGCCTGATCGCGGCACGGACGGCCTCGACGTCGGAGATCCTCGCGGCGGTCCACTCCAGGCCCCACCGATGGGCGACCTTGGCGAACAGGCGAAAAGTGCCACCGTACGCGTCGTCGGGGATCACGACATGGTCGCCGGGCCGGCACACCGTACGCAGGAGCGTGTCCTCGGCGGCGAGCCCGCTGGCGAACGTCAGACCGCGGCGGCCTCCCTCGAGGGCGGCTAGGCACGCCTGCAGCGCGTCCCGGGTCGGGTTGGCGGTCCGCGCGTATTCGTACCCCTCGCGGGGCGCGCCGACGGCGTCCTGGGCGTACGTGGACGTCTGATAGATCGGTGGCACCACCGCCCCGGTCCGGGGCTCGGGGTCCTGGCCGGCGTGTATGGCCAGCGTCTCAAAGCCGAAGGTCATGGCCCGAGGTTATCTTGTACGGTCAGCCTTGTACGGTCAGCGCCGTGGGCGAGTGCCTGTTCTGTTCCGCGATCGCTGGAACCCTGTCTGTCGTGACGGTCTTCTCCTCTCCGGAGACGGTCGCGTTCCTCGATCATCGGCCGGTGTTCAAGGGGCACGTGTTGGTCGTGCCCCGAGCACACGTCCCGGTGCTCGCGGATCTCCCTCCGGCCGACGTTGGGCCGTTCTTTGTCGTGGTGCAGCGCTTGGCCGTCGCGGTCGAGGAGGGCCTCGGGGCCGGTGGGAGCTTCGTCGCCCTGAACAACAAGGTCAGCCAGTCGGTGCCACATCTGCACGCGCACGTCGTACCTCGGACGAAGGGTGACGGACTTCGGGGGTTTTTCTGGCCGCGTACGAAGTACGAGTCGCCGGAGGAGGCGGAGTCGTACGGAGCTCGGATCGCCGCGGCGCTCTGAGCGCACGCTTTGGGCCGGCCACTTCGGGGAAAGTAGGCAATTTCGACGGCTCGAAGGCCACTTTCCCCACACGTGGGTGGGGGGCAGCGTCGATCGTTCGTGGCCCGTAATGGTCGCCGGGGCGGCGGCGCGACATGCTTGGCACATGTTTCTGCGCCGCACGAAGGTAGACATGATCATGCCCCACGCCGCCCTGCCGGGGCGGGAGATCGAGATTCCCGTCTCCGACCGCCATACCGTATTCGGTACGCCGTTACGTGGGCCGTGGCCGGCGGGGTTGCAGGTCGCGTACTTCGGCATGGGGTGCTTCTGGGGGGCGGAGCGGCTCTTCTGGCAGGTGCCCGGGGTCTACACGACCTCCGTCGGTTACCAGGGCGGGTTCACGCGCAATCCCACCTACGAGGAGACCTGCACCGGCCGGACCGGTCACACGGAGGCGATCCAGGTCGTCTATGACCCGGCGAAGGTCACCTACGAGGACCTACTGAAGGTCTTCTGGGAGAACCACGATCCGACCCAGGGCATGCGCCAAGGCAACGACATTGGTACGCAGTATCGCTCGGCCATCTATACGACTTCCGACGAGCAGTTCGCAACGGCGACGGCGTCCCGAGACGCATTCGCGCCCGCCGTGAAGGCGGGCGGGCTCGGCGACATCACGACGGAGATCGCCCCGGCGGGCCCGTTCTACTACGCCGAGGATTACCACCAGCAGTACCTTTCAAGTCAGAAAAACCCCAACGGATGGTGTGGTATTGGGCCGAACGGCCTGACGTGCCCCGTTGGCGTGGCTAGGAGTCCGATAACAGCTCGTTAGGCGCGAGGGCGACCCGAACGGGAGGCCATCCGTATCGCCCAGCCCAACCCTCGTGTCGTCCTCAAGGCCCGACATCAGCCGCCCTAAGCTGTTCTGGTGCTGCTGACCTATGTGGACGAGTCCTACACGGACGACTGGTTCGCAATGGCTGCACTACTCGTTGACGGACCGGCTGCCGTTTCTTTGACCGAAGAGCTCGATCGTGTGGCAATGGCCGCCGCCAATGCGTACGGCCTCGGAGCTGATGTTGAGCTTCATGGCCACGAGATCTTCCATGCGAAGGGAGAATGGGACAAGGTCTCGCGCCCGTGTCGGCGTCTTCGACGACGTCATCGAAGCGATCGCCGCGCAGGATGTCCACGTTATCGCCAGAGCGATGGACGCCGTTGGCCAGCGCGCTCGGTATCACTCCCCTGATCAACCCCATGCAGTGGTGCTCCAGCACCTGCTTGAACGTATCGACGAGTGCGCGGTGTTAGGCGCCACTTCCGATGCGGCCCTGTGGGCTCGTCTGCGTCACTCAAGATGAGCATGATCTTGGCGGGTGTTTGGGGTGAGTCGGACGGGCGGGTCATCGAGCTATTGACATCCCCGGGCGGGTGGCGGGGTCGGTCGGGTCTAGGGTGATCCGGTCATTGACGGCCAAACGGCCCTCCCCCCAAATCGCTTGCAGGCCAGTTGGGGAAGGGCCGTTCCTAACGCCGCCCGGAGGCTGCGTTGCTTACTGTAGGCCCTGACCCTGCCGTGGTCGAACAGATGCTGGCCGATGGCTTGCTGCGGTGCCCGGACTGCGCCGGGGTGCTGGCCCGGTGGGGGCATGTGGCGCGGCGCTTCGTGCGCGACGCGATCGGGGTGGTGGAGAAGATCCGGCTGCGCCGGACCATCTGTCCATTGGGCGATGAGGGTGGTTGCGGACGGACCCATGTGCTGTTGCCCGTGTTCCTGCTGGGGCGCCGGCTGGATGTGGTGGAGGTGATCTGGTCGGCTCTGCGCGCCTGCGTGGACGGTTTGGGGTGGCGCCGGCTGGCGGCGCTGGTGGGCCGGCCGGCCTCGACGGTGCGTGGCTGGGTGACTCGGGCGCGGGGCCGGGCGGGGATGATCCGGGACCGGTTTACGCAGCTGGAGCACCTGCTGGTGGCCGCGGACGGCGACGATATGGCCCGGGTCGCGCCCACCGGTAGCGGGTTGGGTGACGCGGTGGCTCAGATCGGGGTGTGCCTGGCCGCGCTGCGCCGCGCCCGGCCGGCGGCGCTGGCGGCGATGAGCGTGGCCCGGACGGTGACGGTGCTGTCGGGCGGGTGGCTGCTTGGCACTCGAACTCTGCGGTCCCTGCTTTCGGGATTCCAACATAAGAAGACATCTTCAAGTTCTCGAATGGAGGTGGGAGCCTCGCCGGGTCTCGTATCGACCACAACGGTGAGGCACTGCTATCGATGTCCAGGAGAAGACCGGCGGGCGTGACCGGCCGCGACGTGGCGTTGTTCCGTTACTCGTTGGTGCGGCCGCTGGTCGACCCACGGCTGACCGCACCGGAGCGGGGCGAGCTGGTCCGCTCGCTGGCCGAGCAGCAGCATGTGGGCCCGTCCGGGCAGCTGGTATGGGTATCGAGGTCCACGTTGGACCGGTGGGCGCGGATCCTGCGCCTGGACGGGTTCGAGGCGCTGGCGCCCCGGCCCCGCGAGGTGACCCCACGCACCGCCGCGGCGTTGCTGGAACTGGCCGTGGCGCTCAAGCGGGAACGCCCGGCGCGCACCGCCACCCAGGTCGCCCGGATCATGCGCCAGACCCACGGCCGGGGCCCGTCAGCGCGCACGCTGCAGCGCCATTTCGCCCGGCTGGGCCTTCACCGCCACCCCGAGGCGGTCGGGCAGCCGGAGGTGTTCGGCCGGTTCCAGGCCGACTTCCCCAACGAACTGTGGATCTCCGACGGGCTGCACGCCGGCGCGGTGCGCGGCCCGACGATCGAGGGCCGCTCCACTGTGCTGGTCGCCATCCTCGACGACCACGCCCGGTATGTGGTCGCCGGCCGATGGGGGTTCGCCGAGGACACCGTGGGCCTGCAGGCCGCCCTGCACGCCGCGGTCAAGGTCCACGGCTGCCCGGCCGGGTTCTACTGCGACAACGGAAGCGCCTACAGCTCCCACCAACTGGCCTGGTCCCTCGCCGTGCTCGACATCAAGATCGTCCACAGTCGTCGGGGCCGGCCGCAGGGCCGGGGCAAGCTCGAGCGCTGGAACCGGACCTGCCGCGAGGAGTTCCTGGTGGAAATCGAGACCGGCGCCGGCACCGGCGGGTCGCCGATCTCGTCGCTGGCCGAGCTCAACCGGCTGTTCCACGCGTGGCTGCATCAGGTCTACCACCAGCGGGTGCACAACGAGACCGGGCGGACGCCGGCGGCGCGCTACCACCACCGCGCCGACGACGCGCCCCCGCCGCGGCGTCCCGGCGCGGAAGCGCTACGCCGGGCATTCCTCTGGCGACAGACCCGCACCGTCACGTCGTGGCGCACCGTATCCCTGCTCGGCAACCGCTACGAGGTCGACGCCGCCCTGGTCGGCTACGACGTCGACCTGCTGTTCAACCCGTTCGACCTCGACCGCATCGACGTCGAGTACCACGGCCGGCCGATGGGACAAGCCCGCCCGCACAAGGTCACCCGCCACGTCCACCCCGACGTCAAGCCGGCCACGAAGAAGGAACCGGCGCAAGCAACCGGAATCGACTACCTACGCCTACTGGAAACCGCTCAACAAGCCGAACTCGGCGAGGCCATCAGGTTCGACCTCCTCGCCGGCACCACAACCACCGACACCACTGCCGGCGGCGATGATGAGCAACCAGCCTGAGCTCGCCCGGCGGCAGCGCCAAGCCGCGGACATCCTGGTCCTCGTCCTGCGCGAGCACACCGACCTGCCCATGCTCACCTGGACCATCGCCCCCGACGGTCTTCTTCACGCCCACATCGACCTCTGCGACGTGGAAGCCGACCGCGACCGGCGGGTCTTCACCACCTGGGTCACCGCCCTGGACCTGACCCGCCACCCCGAACCCGTCGACGAGGCCACCGGCACGGTCCACCTACACGCTCACCGTCACATCAACGGCCTGCTGGTCACCCTCACCGCCACCGTCCACCCCTTCTAGCCAACCACCGTCCACAACAGACACAGCCCGCCTTCACCCACAGGAGCCACCCGTGCTGGATCGAGTCCAATCCTTCTACGGATTCACTCGTATGCCGTTCGGCCGCGATCTCGCCGCCGGCATGCTGCACCGCCACGCCGACCACGCCCAAGCCACCGCCCGCATCGCCTACGGCATCGACACCCGCGGCATCGCCGTGATCACCGGCGAGGTCGGCGTCGGCAAGACCGTGGCCGCACGCGCCGCCCTCGACCGCATAGACCGCGCCCGCCACCACCTCATTTACATCCCGGATCCCACCGTCGGCGCCCGGGGCGTCTACCACCACATCGTCACCGCACTCGGCGGCAAACCCAGCTTCCACACCGCCGCGTTGATCCCCCAAGCCCGCAACGCTCTCGCCGCCGAAGCCTCCGAACGCGGCCGCACCCCGATCCTACTCATCGACGAAGGTCACATCCTTGACCACAATGGACTCGACGCCATCCGGCTCTTGACCAACCACGATCTCGATACAGGGGCACCGTTCGCCACCGTAATGCTCGGCCAACCCGACCTCGCTCAGAAGACCCGCTACGGAATATTAGCCGCCTTCGATCAGCGCATCACCGTTCGTCACCACATGACCGGCATGACCGCCGACGAGACCGCCGGCTACATCCGTCACCACCTCAACCTCGCCGGGCGCAGCGATCACCTCTTTGGCGACGACGCGATCACCCTCATCCACACCAACAGCCGCGGCAAACCCCGCGCCGTGAACAACCTCGCCCTCGCCGCCCTCCTCGCCGCCCGCGCCAACGACAAACCCATCGTCGACGAAGCCAGCGCCCGCAGCGCAATCACCGAAACCAGCGACCACGCCACCCCCTGACCAACCCCCGAGGGCCCTACCACACCAAGCCCCGCCGGACAACCCGGCGGGGCTCTCTCACACCCACCCCGGCTGCACCATCAACGACGCACCCATCCTCAAGATCAGTGGCGCGCAACAGCGCGACTCGGTTGGGTGACTACGCCTTGGTGATCGCAGACGAAGTCGACGGCCAAGACCGGCACCGCGCAGATCTCTCCAGCTACCGCGATGTCGGAACAGCGGCTACCGACACAGAAAGATCACACGAATCGTCGACACTCTCCATTTCGCGCCGAGCCACGCCAGCCGACTGGTACAAGCCGTCGACGTGATCGCGTTCCTCTACCGCCGAGTGTTCACCGTTGTGGAAAGCGATGAGCGACCGCGCAAGGCGAAGGTGACGATGTGGAACCGGCTGCTCCCTCGCGTGCAGCACGAGCTGTGCTGGTTCCCTTCCACGCAGCACGGGCAGCGGCACCTGTGGGGACAAGACGTCCTGTAGCCACACATGCACAAAGGGCCCGCTTGCGCGGACCCTAAGGCTGTGCAGGTGGTCTAGGACCAACCCGCAAGTAAGACTTTAGCACGCCGGAAGCCACCCGAGCATCGTCGGGCACACGCGCCGGACCGAATTAACCCCTTTGGTCCGGCACGGCCGGAGCCTCCCACGGACCCCATAACCACCAGCAGCACCTTTTGAACGCGAAGAACCCTAACGGATGATGTGGTATTGGGCCGAACGGTCTGACGTTCCCCGTTGGCGTCGCGCGCGTGAGCGGCTAGGACGCTCAGCATGAGCAGCTTGGGCCGCGACGGACCTGCGCGCCCGGTAGGGATCAACCTGGCAGCAGGTGACAGCCAAAAGTCTTTCTACTAGGTCACACGTCGCCCGCCGGTGCGGGAAGCGAGGGTTGGCGAACGATTGTGGCCGCCAACCCACCGTGGCGCCTCGCGCTTGACGGCCGAGCAGGTCTCCGGTAGACCAGCCGAGCATTATCGGCAACGCGAACAGCGCCGCAATGTGCCCGTACACCTCCGCCGACCTGTTTGGATTTTCGGTCGGGAGGGGACCAGACGTGCAGGGCGACGAACACCGCCACGACCGGTACGACGGCGGCGATCTCGTACCGACGTCGGGTCCAGTTCATGCTCCCTGCCATTTCGGCTCCGGTCGTCATATCGAGGCCACCGGCCGCGGGAGGCGCGGAGCCGCGGCGATGATCGTGGATGGCGCAAGCCACCGCCGCACGCGGGTGGATCCGAGCGCCGCGCGGGCGCCGTCCGGAACGACACGAGTCGGTCGCGACCGGGATTCGCCAGATCGGCGCAACGGACGCGAGGGTCGTGAATCGCGCGACGGGCGCGAAGGACACGAGTCCCGTCCGCCGCACGAGCCGCACAAGCCGCGCGAAGCTCACGAGTTGACCGGCGGCGCTTCAACGCGTGCCGAGCCGCGTACCGGCGATACGCCCTCCGAGGGACAGCGCATCTGCTAGCGTCCTTGTGGGGTGTAAGCCGTTTCGAGCACACCCGATCAGCCATCAGGCGACAAGGAAGTCGGCACGTCGAAGACGCCGAGCCGCAATAGCCCTCGCTTTTGACGGTGCTAAGCAGCAACAACTGATGCTGCCGCCACGCTGGTCTTCAAGCCTTAATCCTTAGTGGGGAGGCAAATCCATGAGTGACAGTGATACGGCAGCCATCCGCCCGTTTGAAGTGAACTTTCCGGAAGCGGACCTCGTCGAGTTGCGCAAGCGCATCAATGCGACCAGGTGGCCCGAAAAGGAACCGGTCGCGGATGACTCGCAGGGTGTGCGGCTCGCGACTATGCAGAAGCTCGCCCGCTATTGGGCGACGGAGTACGATTGGCGCAAGGTA
>JAXIPB010000326.1:0-9369 GCA_045403155.1 Micromonosporaceae bacterium | reverse complement strand
CGCGATGTACTCCGCCAAGAACACTGGGACATAGAGTCCTGCGTAAGGCCACGGAGGACTGGAGCTACGCCACGAGGATTCTCGCATCAATCAGATGAGCGCACCTCTGTCCGTTAGCCGCCGTGGCGGTGCGGGTCGGCGGGATTCGCGGTCCGGGACCGGGACAGCCGATCCGAACCCCACCTCGGCCAGGGGCTCCGGTCCTGCTGATGCCCGACTGTGCGCTTGCGGCGGGGTGCAGCCAGCGCGCGTCCTCGTGCGCGACCTGCCGGGTCCGGGCTGCGCCAGCGTGTGCAGGTCGGCGCTGCCCAGCCGGGACCGGTCCACCGACGCCAAACCACCGCCAGATCCGGCTCCGGCGGCATCTCGGCCAACCCCCACCGGCAACACCTGGCGCTCCAACGTGTGTTCTATTCTAGGTGGTTCACGCGCACACGCAAGGTTTGAAATAAAGTAATCGCCAAATTGGACCACTGTGGATTGATGGCACCCCCCTGACCTGCCGCAATGCGTGAGGTGCCCATCCTTCCCAACACACGCATACTGATATTGCTGTCGGCCGCATCTGGCCGACTCGAAACCTGACGCTTCGCCGAAGGGCCACGTGATGGATCGCCGACAGCTACTCGGGTTCACCGGCCTTGCCTGTTTGGGCACCGCCATCGGGTGTGAGCCCAACCGGCCGCCTGTCCAGCCCCCGACCTCTGCCGCGACGCCGACGGGCGGAACACCTGCGCCCGACGGCGCGGGCGTGGACTTCGCCGGCCTGCGAAGAGCGCTGAACGGCACAGTGCTACTGCCAGGCGATGCAGGCTATTCGGGCGCAGCAATGCCGTACAACGCCGCGCTTGGCACCCGACGGCCCGTCGCGGTCATCAGGGTCGCAGATACCGGCGACGTCGCGACCTGCGTGCGCAGCGCGGGCGGGCGGGGGTTACCGCTCGCGGCGCGCTCGGGCGGCCACAGTTACGAGGGCTGGTCGACCCCGGACCGGGGCATCGTCGTGGACCTCGCCGCACTTCGTACCGTTGAGGTACGGCCGGACGGCACGGCGATCGTCGGCGCCGGCGCGCTCCTGATCGATGTGTATGCGGCGCTCGCCGCGGCGGGTCGCGCACTGCCCGCCGGCTCGTGCGCGTCGGTCGGCATCGCGGGCCTCACGCTCGGCGGTGGCATCGGAGTGTTGTGCCGGCCCTACGGACTGACCTGCGATCGCGTCCGCGCGGCCGAGGTGGTCACGGCTGACGGCGACGTACGCACGGTCGATGCGAACCGCGACGCGGATCTGTTCTGGGCGCTGCGCGGCGGCGGCGGTGGGAACGCCGGCATCGTTACCGCGTTCACGTTCGACACGGTGCCGGCCCCGGTCATCTCGACGTTCTCTCTCAGCTTCCCGGCGAGTCGCACCGCTCGTGCGCTCACGGCCTGGCAGGACTGGATGGGAACGGCGCCAGACGCGCTGTGGTCTTTGTGCGCCGTCACCGCCGCGGTGACACCCACCAACCGCATCGCGGGCACCTGGATCGGTCCAGCCGACGCGCTCTCCGGCCACCTAGCGCGGCTCATCGACGCGGTCGGAGCCGAACCGACCCGTGAGTCCACGAGGCGGATGGGATACCTGGACGCCATGAAGTTCTTCGCCGGATGCGACAGCACCATCGCCGCCTGCCACCTGGCCTCGCTCGCCGGGGGCACCCTCCGGCGAAACTCCTTCTTCGCGGCGTCGCGGATGCTGGATCACCCACTCAGCGCAAGCTCGGCCGCCAAGGTCGTCGCGCTGGTCCAAGGTGGACCGCCCATGGTGCTCCTCTTCGACGCCCTCGGCGGGAAAGTCGGCCAGGTCAACCCGGACGAGAGCGCGTTTCCCCACCGCCGGGCGTTGGCATCCGTTCAGATCTACAGTGGAGCCGCAAACGGCAAGAGCGCCGTCGTTCGCGTACAACGTGATCTGGCGCCAATCGTCGGCAGTGGGGCGTACGTCAACTACATCAACGCTGGCCAGCCCGACTGGGCGCAGGCCTACTACGGCGCCAACCTTCGGCGGCTGCGCAGCGTCGTACAGCATTATGACCCGGACGGCGTGTTCTCCTTTCCGCAGTCCGTGCTGAACACTCCGCCGAGCTAGTCCCCACCGGTGTAGAGACAGAACGGATGACCGGCCGGGTCGAGCATCACGCGATGCGCAAGTGACCAGCGTTGCGACCGCTCGGTCAACTGCACGAGGTGCGCGCTAGGGGCTGGCCCGACGCGTCGATGGGGACGGTAATCTGCCGCGCGCCGGAATCGTCGGCGGGCACGTCCAGCTCTCGCACGACCGCCAAGATCTGCCGGGCCGCAGCCCCTTGCCCCGGTGTTGACGCGCCCGTAGCAGTTTGTTATCAGTTGCATTGCCCCCCGCTAGGGACACCGTCGGCACAGTCGTATCGACCACATCCGGTGGCCACATGTCCCAGGAGGGCAAACCATGCGCAAGTCAGTCATGATCGGAGTCGGGGTCACATCGGCCGCCGCGGTGTTGGCCGCGGGCCTCGCGGCATGCGGCACCACCCGGTCCCCCGGGCCCGGCTCGCCATCGGCCATACCCAGCGCCACCACCACCGCACCCGCCACCCCCACCCCTACCGCCACCGCCGCAGTCAGCCGGGCCGACGCGGAGCGACTCGCGGTGGCCGCGGTACCGGGGGGCCGGGTCACGGAGACGCGGCTGGATACCGACAATGGCCGCACTGTGTGGAACGTGCACCTGAGCACCCCGACCGGCGAGGTCGAGGTAAAGGTCGATGCGAAGACCGGCGCGGTGCACGTGGACAGCCAGTGAGTACCACAGCCACCAGCGAGGATGCCGGCTCGGGGCGCGGCTGATCCCACCACCGTAGCCCGGCCGGCGGGCGTCCGGGCACGGACGCTGCCGGTCGAATCGAAGACGGCGGCGCTCCGCGAAACGAGTTCCGATGCGATTGTCGGCGTCAGTTGTCGGCGGACTCCGTCACCCGCGCCGCGCCGTCCACGCAGGTGATCGTGACCTGATACTCGGCGCCGTGTCCATGTTCCACGTCCTGCTTGAACCGTACCCAGGCCGCGGTCGCTGGGCCCGCGTCGGATCCGTCAAGCCGGAATCCCTGACGTGGAGTCATGGACTCCAGCCTCGCCTGGCCGCCGGCGCACGACGCCCACACGCCACCACCGGACGTAGTGAAGTACTGCCGTACGGAAACCACACCGGTCGTGGGAGACGGTCGCGGTCCGGGCGACGCCAACCCAGTCGGGGTGGCCGGGGGGGTCTGCGCCAACCGGTCGCGGACCTCCTGCTGGGTCAGCGGCCCGCCTGGACCGGCGCCGGCACCGAGCGCGCTGATGGTGGTGATGCCGAACACGGCCGACGCAGCGACGGCGCCGATCCAGCCGGCCGCGATGATGGGACCCCTACGCACAGCTCCAGTATCGGCGTCGGACCGATAAGGAAGCGATAACGGGCTGCTATGGAATGGGAAAGGAGCGTAATCGCTGCGGGCGTCGCTGGCCGACGCGCGGGCTGGCCGTTAGCGTGAGCCAATGGCCAAGGTGTTGATCGTCGAGGACGATCTGGTGATTCGTACGGCGGTGGTGCGGGCACTCGGCGAGCGCGGCCACGCAGTAGCCACGGCAGCGGACGCGCTGACCGGTCTCCAGCTTGCTGTGACCGAGCGCCCCGATGTGGTGTTGCTCGATCTGGGCCTGCCCGACCTGGACGGTCGTGAGATGTTGCGGATGCTGCGCGCCGTCAGCCCGGTGCCGATCATCGTGGTCACCGCCGCTGAGTCCGAATCGGACATGGTGCGGGCGCTCGACGCTGGCGCGGACGACTACATCGTCAAACCGTTCGGCGGCGGGCAACTCGACGCGCGCATCCGGGCAGTTCTACGCCGGCTCGGCGCCGATACGAAGGAAACGGTGGTCACCGTCGGTGGACTGGAACTGGACGCCCGGTCCCGGAAGGCGACACTGGATGAAAAGCTCCTCAGTCTCACCCCACGCGAGTTTGACATGCTGCACTACCTGGCGCTGCGCCAAGGGCAGGTCATCACCAAGGGCGAGTTGCTCACCCACGTGTGGCAGATTCCGTACTCGAACGCTGACAAGACCGTCGACGTGCACCTGTCGTGGCTGCGCCGAAAGCTCGGCGAGACCGCCCTGGATCCGCGGTACCTGCACACTTTGCGCAGGGTTGGCATCCGGTTGTCCGCTCCGGACGACCAGGACCCTGGCGGCCCGACGGAGGGTGAGGGCGTACCGGATTCCGGTGCGCGCGAATCATGAGATTGCGCCAGGCCGCACTGCTAGTCGGGGCGCTGACAATCGTCCTGGCAGCGTTGCTGGTACCGCTGGCTCGTCTGGTTCAGACCTCCGCCGCCGACCGCGCGGGCAGCACAGCCACCAACAAGGCGCGCAATTTGACTTTTCTGGTGGCCACCTTGGACCCGGACGACCTGGCGGCCGCGGTAGGCCAGGCGAACAGCGCGGAACCGCAGTACCCCGCGACGGTGTACCTGCTGAGCGGCGAGACAGTGGGGGCGCCAGCCGCTCGGTCCGAAGCGGTGGAGCTGGCCTTGCGGGGCTCCAGCTTCACGGCGGTCGGGGCGGGTGGCTGGGAGGTCGTGGCAGCGGTGGCCGTTAGCGACGGCATCCTCGTGGTCCGGGTGTTCGTCAGCGACGCTGAACTCCACCGCGGGGTTGGCCGGGCGTGGCTGATCCTCGCGATGCTGGGCCTGGGCGCGTTGATCCTCGCCGTGCTGGCCGGGGACTGGCTGACTCGGGCGGTGATCCGCCCGATCCGGGAACTGGCCGACGTCTCGCATCAGCTCGCGTCTGGCCAGATCGAGGCCCGCTCGCGTGTCCATGGACCGCCCGAGGTACAGGCGGTGGCGGCCGGTCTCAACCACTTGGCCGGGCGGATTCAGGATCTGCTACGCCAGGAACGCGAGTCCGTGGCCGACCTGTCGCACCGGTTGCGTACCCCGCTCACGTCGCTGCGCCTGGAGGTGGAGGCGACACCGGGCGCGGACGCGATCACCGAGCATGTCGAGGCGCTGGAGCGCGCGGTCACCCAAGTGATCGAGCAGGCCCGGCAGGCGGGCACGCCGGAGGTGCCGGTCTGCGACGCCGCCGATGTGATCGCGACGAGGTGCGCGTTTTGGGCGGCCCTGGCCGAGGACCAGCGTCGGCACTCTCGCATTGAGGTCCCCCGGAATCGGCTGCCGGTCGGCGTGGCCGAGAGCGACCTGCGCGCTAGCCTGGACGCGTTGTTGGGCAACGTGTTCGCGCACACGACGGAGGGCACCTCGTTCGGCGTCACGGTCACTGCCCGGCCGGGCGGTGGGGCTCGACTAGTCGTCGAGGACTCCGGTCCAGGGTTTCCCACGCCGGGCGCGGTGCGTCGCGGCGCCAGCGGCGCCGGGTCCACCGGGCTGGGCCTGGACATCGCCCGGCGTATAGCGAGGTCCAGCGGCGGTGATCTGACTCTCGGCACGACCCGTACCGGCGGGGCCCGGATTGTGGTCGACCTCGGCCCGCCGCAGAACGGCCCGGGCCGACCGGCGCGAGCCTGACCCTCAGGCCGGCCCCGAGCCGGTGCTCTGCATGGCTAAGCGGCCCTTTGCCGTTTGTTATCGGTGGCGCTGCCCCTCGCTACGGGCCTTCCCGGCACCGTCATGGCAGCCACACCGAGTGGCGACAGGAAAGGGAGGGCATCATGCGCACGTCATTGACAATTGGACTAGGCCTCGCAGCGGCCGCTGTGCTCGCGGTCGCCGGGATCGCCTCGGCCAACGGGTCCGCCGGGTCTTCGGCCGCGACCTCGCCGCGGCAGTCCACCGCCACGACCGCGATCAGCCGGGCCGACGCCGAGCAGATCGCCATGGCCACGGTGGCGGGCAGCACGGTCACCGAGACGCGCCTCGACATCGAAAACGACCGCACCGTGTGGAACGTGCACCTGTCCACCTCCACCGGCACGGTCGAAGTCAAGGTGGACGCTCAGACTGGCAACGTACGCATCGACGACGATGCGCCGGGCATCGCCCCGGGCGCCGGCATCCTCGATGACGACGACAACCCCGGCCACGGCGCGAACGACGACAACAACCGGGGCGACGACGACGGTGATGACCGCGACGCGAACGACGACAACCACCGGGGCTGCGGCGACGGCCCAGGGCACAGCTGACCTGGGCCACCACCCGAGCCGCCGGCCCAGCCAGACCGCCTGCGGGGGCCGGGCCGAGCGCGGGGTTGCGGGTCCGCGGCGGTGGTGGGCACCCATCGAGCCGGTCGGACTTCTGGTGTGGTCGCCTTTCCGCAGTCAGTGCTGAACACCCGCCCGAGCTAGTCCCCACCGGTGTAGAGACAGAATGGATGACCGGCCGGGTCGAGCATCACGCGAACATTTCGCTGAGGCTGGTACGCGGCCTGCTCGGCCCCGAGTTCGAGGGCGTGAGCCACGGCCGCCTCGAGGTCCGACACCTCGAAGTCGATGTGCAGCATCATCTGCTGCTGCCCTTCGACGTTCGGCCACGTCGGCCTCACGTACCCCTCCGAGGTCTGCGTCGCCAGATAGGCCACGCCGCTGGTCGGACCAAGCCCTGCGCCGCCCTCGTCCTCCTTGGAGATCTCCCACCCGAGCAGGTCGGCGTAGAAGTGAGCCAGCGCGCGACCGTCCGGAGCGTCAAGGACCACGCCCCACCAATCACTTCGCGACCAGCGGTCCACACTGTCATCAGACTCGTTGCGTCCACGCATAGATGGATCGTGCCACTCATTCGCGTTCGGCCGCACTTCGAGGGAACGCAGAACTGGCCCCACTGCCGACCTAGGCAACCAAGTATTCGCCTAGTATGCGTTATGCCGTCGACAGATGAAGACTCTGAAGATCTGACGAGCGACGAGGAGCTCCGGAAGGTGCGGCTCGGCGAGCTGGTACCCCACAACGCCCCGATCGCCCTCGCCGAGTACGACCCCGCCTGGCCCCTGCTCTTCGCTCGTGAGGCGAACCGGATCCGCGATGCACTCGGCGCCACAGCCTCGGTCATAGAACACGTCGGCTCGACGTCGGTGCCTGGACTGATCGCCAAGCCGATCATCGACGTCCTGTTGGTCGTGCCGGACTCTTCGGACGAGCCGTCTTATGTCCCAGCGATGGAGGCGGCCGGGTACGTGCTGCGGATCCGCGAGCCCGACTGGTTCGAGCATCGCGTCTTCAAGGGCCCGGACACCGCAATCAACCTGCATGTCTTCAGCGCTGGCGCCGCGGAGATCGACCGACTGCTGCGCTTCCGCGACTGGCTGCGGGTCACGGACGCCGATCGGAATCGGTACGCGGCGGTCAAGCGCGAACTGGCTCAGCGGGTGTGGCGACATGTTCAGCACTACGCCGACGCCAAGACCACGGTCGTCCAAGAAATCCTCGGCCGGGCGACCGCGGCCGATTAAGTGCCCGCTGCGATTGTGATGATCTCGGGCAGCTGCTCGGTGAACGGACGCCGATCCCAGTATCCATCGCGCTCGACGACCGTCAACCCCGCGTCCGACAGGAAGGCGTCGAGCGCCTCGACCTCGACAAACCGGAAGCTGCTCGGGCACAGCACCTCCCGTTCCCAGCTCGGGCTGGAGAACTTGCCTACCACCTCGACGATCCCACCGCCCACCAGCCGCGGGTCTGTGTTCGCGGCGGTGACGACCGCACCATCGGCGGCGACGACCTCTGCCGAATTCGTCCACTTCTCCCACGGGCGCAGCCGCGGGTTGCGCGTCTCGAACACGTACCGGCCACCGTCGGCGAGCGCTGCCTGGACCGCCGTGAGGGCCGCCGCGATCTCGTCGTCGGTGAGGAACACCTGAAAGACGTGACCGGTCATGATGACCAGCTCGAACTCCGAGTCGAACGAGACGGTCCCGAGGTCGCCCAGGATCCAGTCGACATCGGTGCGGGTCTTCGCCTGGTTCAGCATCGCCGCCGCGGGGTCGAGGCCGACCAGTCGCCCGGTGTGGCCGGCCGCGCGGGCCTGCCGGAGGATGCTGCCCGTGCCGCAACCGATGTCCAGCACGGATGCGGCCGACATGACGAAACTGAGGTAGAAGTCGCAATCCGGCCCCCACGGGTTCAGCTGGTCATAGAAAACCGCGAGGCGCGGGTCGGTGTAGTCGTCGCTGTATTCCGGCTCAAGCATCGCCGACAAGTGTCGCATGTCAACTGCGATCCTTCGCCCGCCTGAGGAGGACCACGCACAGCGCGATCACCCAGACCCAGAATAGTCCGAAGCCCAGCAGCCAGAATGACGTGGTCCACACGGCCTTGGCCGCCACGAGACACACCCCGGCGGCGATCGCCAACCAGCCCAGCCATCGTGGCAGCATCCGTGACGAGAGCAGAGCCAATCCGGTCGCGAGCGCGAAGCTGCCCAGCGCCACCCAGGCGGACGCGAACTCCATGTTGCCCATGTCGAAGGCGAGGCGGGCGAGTTGCGGATCGAGCCCCTCGGATTCGCGGAAGGACGCGAGCTCCCAACCGGGTGCGATCGTGGCCGCGACAAACACCACGCCAGAAATCAGCGCGATCATTGCTCGCCAATCGTCCTTCAGCACCGCATACAGCCCACCGAAGAACCACAGCATCGCGATGAGGCTGAGTACGGATAGGTAGACGCCGATGGCGAACAGCATCTCATGACGAGTGGCGAAGAAATTGGCGATGTCCGCCGCGGGAGCGTCGAACGGCGGCTCGGCGCCACCGATCTGGATCAGGCCCTGGCCGCCGAAGACCAAGAGGAAGGCGGCCATCCCGGCGAATGCGGTCGTACGGAACACGGACGCCGATCGCTGCATTGTTTCAACAGCCATGTCGCTAGACCCCTTTCAAAATTCAGAGAAGCACTACTCCGACCACGGTGAGCAGAAGGTAGAAGACGAACGGAACAATGTCCTTGGTCCGCAGATAGCCGGCGAGGAAGGTGAGGTCGGCGACGATGGTCAGCCAACCGAGCCAGACCGGGAAGCCACCCGTGAGCAGGCCCAAGCCCAGGAGCGCCAGACCGCCGATCGTTAGGAGAACGTACGTCATGAACGGCCAGCCAGGCTGCCGGCCGAACACGAAGTCGGCGATGCGCGCTCCGCGCAGATAGAGGGACCAGCCCCAGGCCAGCGCTCCCCCGATCATCGCCACCCCGGCGACGGCGAACGCTGTCCGGGTGCCCCCGTTTGTTGCATCGACGGCGAGGTAGCCAACCCCCACCCCGGCAATGATCGCGCCGAGACCATAGATCGGCTGGGCGATGCGCCAGATGACCTTGCGTTCCTCGAGCATGCGCTGGCGGACCTGCGGATCGCGTTCACTCCACA
>JAXIPB010000307.1:0-18198 GCA_045403155.1 Micromonosporaceae bacterium | reverse complement strand
GTTTTTTTGGTTCCCCCCCCCCCCGCCATATATTCAGCGGTGGTTTTTAACCCCCCGCCTATTTTACCCCTCTGTTCACGCTCGACCGCAGAGGAAACATCCGCCGAACCGAAGGCACGGTCATGACGAAGCCCCCATCCGACCAAGCGACCCCCCGCCCTGGCCCTTCGCCACTCACTGTCGCGGCCGGGGTACGGGCGCACACTCACCCCGGCGTGGCTACCCCCGCGCCGTCCAAGGCGGCCGTCCCCGAGTCGGTCACGGGCGCACAGTCACTCGTGCGCTCGCTGGAGTCCCTCGGCGTCGAGGTCATGTTCGGGATTCCCGGTGGCGCGATCCTGCCCGCGTACGACCCGATCTTCGACTCGAAGGTCCGGCACATCCTGGTCCGCCACGAGCAGGGTGCGGGGCACGCGGCCACCGGATATGCGCAGGCGACCGGCAAGGTCGGTGTCTGTATCGCTACGTCGGGACCGGGTGCGACGAACCTTGTGACGCCGATCGCGGACGCCTACATGGACTCGGTGGCGATGGTGGCGATCACCGGACAGGTGCCCCGGGGGGCGATCGGCTCCGACGCGTTCCAGGAGGCCGACATCCACGGCATCACCCTGCCGATAACGAAGCACAACTACCTCGTACAGCGGCCAGAGGACCTGCCGCGGGTCTTGGCCGAGGCGTTCCACCTCGCCAGTACCGGTCGCCCGGGGCCCGTGCTCGTGGACGTTCCCAAGGACGTGCTCACGGCGCGAACCGAGTTCGCGTGGCCGCCCACGATGGAGCTGCCCGGCTACCGTCCAACGCTGCAGCCGCATGGCAAGCAGATCCGGGAGGCGGCCAAGCTCATCGCGATGGCTCGCCGGCCCGTGCTCTACGTCGGCGGCGGTGTGCTCAGGGCGGGGGCCTCGGAGGCACTGAAACGACTGGCCGAGCTCACCGGCGCGCCCGTGATCACCACGCTGATGGCCCGGGGCGCCTTTCCCGACAGCCACCGCCAGCACATGGGCATGCCGGGGATGCACGGCGCGGTCGGTGCGGTCTACTCGCTGCAGAAGGCGGATCTCCTCGTCGCCCTCGGCGCGCGCTTCGACGACCGGGTCACCGGCAAGCTGGACAGCTTCGCGCCGGGTGCGGCAATCATCCACGCCGACATCGACCCAGCCGAGATCGGCAAGAACCGGGCCGCCGATGTGCCGATCGTCGGTGACGCGCGCTACGTCATCGACGAGCTCGTCACTGCCGTGGCGGCCGAGCACAAGGCCGGCCACCGGGCCGACATTTCCGACTGGTGGAGCCAGCTCGACGACATCCGCCGCCGATACCCGCTGGGTTGGGAGGAACCGCCGGACGGCACACTCGCCCCGCAGTACGTCATCAAGCGGCTCGGCGAGATCGCCGGCCCGGACGCCATCTACGTGGCCGGGGTCGGCCAGCACCAGATGTGGGCCTCGCAATTCATCTCGTACGAGAAGCCCGGCACCTGGCTCAACTCAGGAGGGCTCGGCACGATGGGGTACGCGGTGCCCGCGGCCATGGGCGCCAAGGTCGGACGGCCCGACGCGGTCGTCTGGGCGATCGACGGCGACGGCTGTTTCCAGATGACGAACCAGGAGCTCGCGACCTGCGCCCTCGACGGCATCCCGATCAAGGTCGCGATCATCAACAACGGCAACCTCGGCATGGTCCGCCAGTGGCAGACACTCTTCTACGGGGAGCGATACAGCAACACGGATCTGGGTACACACAAGCACCGCATCCCCGACTTCGTGAAGCTCGCGGAGGCGCTGGGCTGCGTCGGTCTCCGGTGCGAGACCCAGCCCGACGTGGACGCCACGATCGAGGCGGCAATGAAGATCAACGATGCGCCGGTCGTGGTCGACTTCGTGGTCGGCAAGGACGCGATGGTGTGGCCGATGGTCGCCGCCGGCACCAGCAACGACGAGATCATGTTCGCCCGCGACGTGCGGCCAACCTTCGAGGATGACGACCTATGAGCAAGCGAAGCGAGCGAATCATCAAGCTCAGAGCATGTGTGCCTCATGCCGCATGCGAGCGCAGCGAGGAGGCGGCATGAGCAAGCACACGCTTTCCGTGCTGGTGGAGAACAAGCCAGGCGTCCTCGCTCGCGTCGCTGGACTCTTCTCCCGCCGCGGGTTCAACATCGACTCTCTCGCCGTGGGGGAGACCGAGCACCCTGAGGTCTCCCGGATCACGATCGTGGTCAACGCGGAGGATTCCCCGCTCGAGCAGGTCACCAAGCAGCTCAACAAGCTCATCAACGTGTTGAAGATTGTCGAGCTGGAGCCGTCTGCGTCGGTGCAGCGGGAACTGGTGCTGGTCAAGGTCCGGGCCGATCGGCCGATCCGGTCGCAGGTGCTGGAGACGGTGCAGCTGTTCCGGGCCCGCGTCGTGGACGTCTCGCCCGAGGCGTTGACCATCGAGGCGACCGGCACCGCGGAGAAGCTCGACGCGCTCCTGCGCGACCTCGAACCGTACGGAATCAAGGAAATGGTGCAGTCCGGGATGGTGGCCATCGGGCGTGGTTCGCGCTCGATCACCGCTCCCATGCTGCGCGCGGCTTCATGAGAGAGGGAGTTACTGATGGCTGCTCAGGTTTTCTACGATGACGATGCCGACCTGTCGGTGATCCAGGGCCGTACTGTCGCGGTCATCGGTTATGGCAGCCAGGGCCACGCGCACTCGCTGTCGCTACGGGACTCCGGTGTGGACGTACGCATCGGATTGCCCGAGGGCTCGAAGAGCCGGCCGAAGGCGGAGGAGCAAGGCCTGCGCGTGGTCACACCGGCCCAGGCAGCGGCCGAGGCCGACCTGGTCATGCTGCTCGCCCCGGACACCGCCCAACGCAAGGTCTATGCCGAGGCCATCGCGCCGTCGCTCTCCGCCGGCAAGGCGCTCTTCTTCGGCCACGGGCTGAACATTCGGTACGGCTTCATCAGCCCACCGTCCGATGTGGATGTTGCCATGGTCGCGCCGAAGGGCCCTGGTCACCTGGTGCGGCGGCAGTTCGTGGATGGCAAGGGCGTACCGTGTCTGGTCGCGGTCGAGCAGGACGCCTCGAGCGGGGCGTTCCCGCTCGCGTTGTCCTATGCGAAGGGGATCGGCGGCACGCGGGCCGGCGCGATCAAGACCACCTTCACCGAGGAGACCGAGACCGACCTCTTTGGCGAGCAGGCCGTGCTCTGTGGGGGTGCCTCCGCTCTGGTGCAGGCGGGTTATGAGGTGCTGACCGAGGCCGGCTACTCGCCGGAGGTCGCGTACTTCGAGTGCCTGCACGAGCTCAAGCTCATCGTGGATCTGATGTACGAGGGTGGCATCGCGCGCATGCGATACTCGGTCTCCGACACGGCCGAGTATGGCGACTACTCGCGCGGCCCACGGGTCATCGACGCCCACGTCAAGGAGGAGATGCGTCGCATCCTGGGTGAGATCAAGAGCGGCGAGTTCGCCCGCGAATGGATCGCCGAGGACGACGCCGGTCGGCCCAACTTCACGAAGTGGCGCGAGGAGGGCGCGGCCCATCCGATCGAGGAAACCGGCCGCAAGCTCCGCGGCATGATGTCCTGGGTGGATCGTCCGATCACCGAGACCGCCTAGCCCCAAGATCATCGCAGCTGTACGACACTTGCCCGGTCCTGCGCGCTCGGGCCGGGCAAGTGTCGTACAGTCGCGAGCAACTTGGGACTCGGCTAGCCCACTTCGACCGGTACGTAGACCAGGCTTCCGTACTCGGTCCATGAGCCGTCGTAGTTGCGTACGTTCCGGTAACGAGCAGCTCGGTCAGCGCGAACCAGGTGTGCGACGACCGCTTGCCGATGCGGCAGTACGTGATGACCTCGCCATTCGGCGAGGGCGGGGCCGCCGTGACGCTACTACCCGCGCTGGTGGAACGCTCCCTTGTGGTCGTTGACCGGCGGGCGGGGTCCAACCGATACCGTCTACTAGAGACGCTGCGCGAGTACGGGCGAGCGCAGCTCGAACCGGATGAGGCACACGAGTGCCGCCGCCGTCATCTGCACTGGTACCTCGAGCTCGCCGAGCGCGCGGAGGTTGGGATCCGTAGCCCCGGCTATCGTGACTGGCTCGACGTGCTCAATTCCGAGCACGTCGTGACGAGTTCGAACGGGTCGCCGCCGGATTGGCACCGGATCCGAACCGGCGTCCGCGATAACCGTCTCCAGTGAGGTGCGCGGGGCAACAACGGGTCGGAGGAGAGCATCAAGATGGAGGTAATCGCCGGGCCGGACCTACGCGGCCAGATCTGCCTCGTGACGGGCGCCAATCGCGGCATCGGTCTGGCTACCTGCGACGCGCTCGCGCGGGCCGGCGGGCACGTCGTCATGGTGTGCCGGGACGAGGCCCGCGCGGAGGCTGCCCTCGTCGGGCTTCGCCGGTCCGCCGGAACTGATCTCGGCGAGTACCTCATCGCCGACCTTGCGTCGCAGCAGTCGATCCGCCATCTGGCCGAGGAGTTCAAGCAGCGCCACGATCGTCTCGATGTGCTCGTGAACAATGCCGCGACCGTCTCGGAGAGCCGGCAGGTCACGATCGATGGCCGGGAACTCACGTTCGCGGTGAACCACCTGGCGCACTTCCTACTGACTCGGCTCCTGCTCGACCGCGTGCTGGCGTCCTCCGCCGGAGTGATCATCAACGTGGCCGCCACCAATCACCGTGACGCTGTCGAGAACGTGGAGGATCTTGATTCGGTGCAATGGTACGAGATGCGCGAGGCGTACAAGCGGTCCAAGCTCGCCAACGTCAGCTTCACTCTCGAACTCGCTCGGCGGCTTGGCACATCGGTGCGAGTGAACGCCCTGTGTCCGGACGTGGTCGCGACAGAGCTCCTGATGCAGTTCCGGCGGGTGCCCTCCGAGCATTGGGCCGGCCGCCTCGCCGTCGAAGCGTCACCGGCGACGGCGGCTCGGGTGATCATGTCGCTCGTCGGGTCACCGGGCAGCGCCCGCTACCTTGAGGAGGGCGTCGACGTGGCGCCGTCCCCGCTCGCCCGCGACCCGGAGCTGGCCCGACGGCTGTGGAACCGGTGTTCCGAACTGACCGGCCTCCCCGCGGGCGGCGCTGAGTTCCACGACGCTGAGTTCAACGGCGCTGAGTTCAACGGCGCTGATTTGGACGACGCTGAGTCCGACCACGGCGCCGAACCCGACTCGTCGGGAGCGTGAGGGCCGTCACGCCGCGCCACATTCGGTCGTAGTCACGCGTACGCCTACGATCGGGTGAGCCGCGGTTGCGCACGGGTGCGTTCCGGGGCGGTCGAAACCCACCAACCGCGAGGAAGACAGTGACCCACGTCGTACTCATCGCCGAGGAGCTCGCCCCGGCCGCGATCGATGTTCTCGCTCATGACTTCGACGTCCGCCATGTCGATGGCACGGACCGGGCGGCTCTCCTCTCCGCACTCGCGGAGGCGCACGCCGTCATCGTGCGTAGCGCGACTCAGATCGACGCGCAGGCCGTTGCCGCCGCCCCGAGGCTCAAGGTCATCGCCCGGGCGGGCGTGGGTCTTGACAATATTGAGGTACCCGCTGCGACGGCACGCGGCGTGATGGTGGTCAACGCCCCAACCTCCAACATCGTCTCCGCCGCGGAGCAAGCCGTCGCCCTCCTGCTCGCCGTGGCGCGCAACACGGCTTCGGCGTCTGCGGCGTTGAAGGCCGGCGAATGGAAGCGCTCGAAGTACACGGGCGTCGAGCTGCAGGGCAAGACGGTCGGCGTGGTCGGGCTCGGCCGCATCGGTGTGCTCTTCGCTCAGCGGATCGCGGCCTTCGGCACGCGCCTCGTCGCGTACGACCCGTACGTTCAGCCGGCCCGGGCCGCCCAGCTGGGCATTCGGCTCGTCGGCTTGGATGAGCTGCTCCGCGAGTCTGACTTCATCTCGATTCACCTGCCGAAGACGCCGGAGACGGTCGGCCTGATCGGGCCGAAGGAGCTGCAGATCGTCAAGCACGGCGTACGGATCATCAACGCCGCCCGGGGTGGCCTCGTCGACGAGCAGGCGCTCGCCGACGCGATCGCGGAGGGGCGGGTCGCCGGCGCCGGCATCGACGTCTTCGCAAAGGAGCCCTGCACCGCGTCACCGCTGTTCGGCTTCGACAACGTGGTCGCCACCCCGCATCTCGGTGCGTCCACGCATGAGGCGCAGGACAAGGCCGGCCTCGCCGTTGCGCGCAGCGTGAAGCTCGCCCTGGATGGCGAGTTTGTGCCCGACGCGGTCAACGTTCAGGCCGGTGGTGTGGTCGCCGAGGATGTCCGCCCGCTGCTCCCGCTCGCGGAGAAGCTCGGCCGGGTGTTCACCGCCGTCGCCGGCGGCGTCGCGGCGAACATCACCGTCGAGGTACGGGGCGAGATCGTCGCCAACGACGTCAGTGTGCTCAAACTCGCCGCGACGAAGGGACTCTTCGCCCCGGTGGTGGAGGAGCAGGTGACCTACGTCAACGCGCCTCACGTGGCGGCCGATCGTGGCGTGGAGGTATCCCTGGTCACCGCTCCCGAGACCATCGACCACCCCAACCTTGTGACCGTGCGTGGTGCGCTGCCGGACGGCCGTATCGTCTCCGTCTCCGGCACCCACCTGTCTGGGCCACGCGAGGCGCTGAAGCTTACTGAGCTTGACGGCTTCGACCTCGAACTTGACGCGCACGGGGTGTTGCTGTTCTTCCGATATGGCGATCGGCCCGGCGTGGTCGGCACGATCGGGACACTGCTCGGCGAGGCCGGCGTCAACATCGCGGCGATGCAGGTTGCTCGCCGCGAGGCCGGTGGTGAGGCGCTCATGACCCTGACCGTCGACAATCCCGTCGCCCCCGAGCTGCTGACGAAGGCGGCCGAGGCGATCGGCGCCGGCGCCGCCTCGACGGTCGACCTCACCGACTAGCGGCGACGTCCACAAGGCGGGACTCACGTACCGGAGTGTAGGATCCTTGCCTTAACGTTCGGTCGGAGGTGCGGCGTGGGAATGGCGCGAATCGCGGTGGTGGCCGGCGATGGCATAGGCCCCGAGGTCGTCGCACAAGCTCGCAAGGTCCTCGACGTCGTGTTACCCGGCTGGCAGGCGACCGAGTACGACCTTGGCGCCGCCCGTTACCTGCGTACCGGCGAGGTCCTGCCACGGTCCGTCATCGACGAGCTGGCCGGGCACGACGCGATCCTGCTCGGCGCCGTGGGCGACCCCGCCGTACCGTCGGGTGTTCTCGAGCGTGGCCTGCTGCTCAAACTGCGTTTCGTCTTTGACCAGTACGTGAACCTCCGTCCCGCGCGCCTGTGGCCCGGCACATCGGGACCGCTGGCGGACGTGAAGGCCGGAGAGATCGACTTTGTCATCGTTCGGGAAGGCACGGAAGGCCTGTACGCCGGCGCCGGCGGAGCGATGCATCCGGGCACTCTGGCCGAGGTGGCCACGGAGGAGAGCATCAACACTCGGCATGGCGTCGAGCGCGTCGTCCGCGACGCCTTCGCCCGCGCGGCCAAGCGGGCGCGCCGCAAGGTCACGATGGTTCACAAGACCAACGTGCTGACGCACGCGGGCGGACTCTGGGCCCGTACGTTCGCTCAGGTCGCGGCCGAACATCCCGAGATCACCACGGACTACCAGCACGTCGATGCCGCGGCGATGTTCCTCGTGACCCAGCCGCAGCGCTACGACGTGATCGTGACCGACAACCTGTTCGGTGACATCCTGACCGATGTCGCCGCGGCGGTCAGCGGCGGCATCGGGCTCGCGGCGAGCGGGTGTATCAACCCGGAACGACGCTTTCCCTCGACGTTTGAGCCGGTGCACGGGTCGGCACCGGATATCGCCGGTCACGGTGTCGCCGACCCTGTGGCGGCGGTCCTTTCCGTCGCGATGATGCTGGAACATCTGGGACACCCCGAGGCCGCGGACCAGGTCCAGCGGGCCGTCGCGGCGGAACTCGCCACTCGCGTCGGTCGTGACCCGCTGCGGACCGAGGACGTCGGCGACCGCCTCGCGTCCGCCGCCGCGTGAGTGCACGCACTACCGTCGTGTGTCTAGTTTCGGCTAAACGGTCGTTCGGGTAAGTTGCAATCGCGGCGCCCGTTTCTTCGCGGCGCGGAAAGAGCATTCGGAGGCAGCGATGACCGGTGGTGAGCGCACCTTCGCCGGAGGCGATCAACGCCTAATCGTCGCCGGAGGCGATCAGCGCCTAATCGTCGCCGGAGGCGATCAGCGCCAAAACTTCGATATTCGCCCGACCCGGCGCCGTGTATCCGCCATCGAGCGGTCGGCGCTGCTCACGAACCCCGGCTTTGGTCGGGTATTCACCGATCACATGGTTACCGTCCGCTATGCGGAGGGGAAGGGCTGGTACGACGCGCGAGTCGAGGCCAGGGCGCCGATCCCGATGGATCCGGCGACCGCCGTGCTCCACTACGCCCAGGAGATCTTCGAAGGGCTCAAGGCCTACCGCATGCCGGATGGCGGGGTGAGCCTGTTCCGCCCCGAGGCGAACGCCAACCGGTTCCGCGACTCCGCCGAGCGCATGGCCATGGCCCAACTCCCCGACGACCTCTTTCTCGGCTCGATCCATGAACTGATCAAGGTTGACAGGGAGTGGGTTCCCACCGATCCGGACGGCTCGCTTTACCTCCGGCCGTTCATGTACGCGAGTGAGGTCTTCCTCGGGGTCAAGCCATCGGCGGAATACCTCTATGTGCTCATCGCATCGCCCGTCGGCTCCTACTTCAGGAGCGGCGTCAAGCCGGTGACCGTGTGGGTGTCGACCGACTACACACGCGCGGCGCCCGGTGGCACCGGCGCTGCGAAGTGTGGCGGAAACTACGCCGCGAGCCTCATCGCGCAGGCCGAGGCGATCGAGCGAGGCTGTGATCAGGTGGTCTACCTCGACGCGGTCGAGCGGCGCTACGTTGACGAACTCGGCGGGATGAACATCTTCTTCGTCTACGACGACGGGTCACTCGCGACCCCGCCCCTATCCGGCACGATCCTGCCGGGGATCACCCGCGACTCAATCATGACGCTCGCCCGAGCGGCTGGGCATACGGTCGAGGAGCGGCCGATCAGCTTCGACGAGTGGCGGGCCGACGCGCAGAGCGGTCGCCTTCGTGAGGTGTTCGCCTGCGGCACCGCCGCGGTGGTGACCCCGATCGGGAAGGTGCGCTCGGCCGACGGATCGTTCACGGTCGCCACCGGCCGGGCCGGCAAGGTCACCAAGCAGTTGCGGAAGTCCCTTGTGGACATCCAAAGGGGACGCGTCCCCGACCCCTACGGATGGGTTCACCGCGTCCTCTAACCCCCCATTCGGCCGATCATGATTTGGAAGTCATGATCGGCGCGATTCTGCGATGCTCAAATCATGATCACGGCGATCTTGACGGCGGGCACGGGGGTTCCGCGTCGTGAGTCACCGATTCCGGCCCGCATCCGTTCTCGCTACCAAGATCCGCTCGATCATGAGGCGAGTGTTGCGAAACCATGCCGATCATGACCTCCAGGTCATGATCGACGCGGATTCGGGACGGTCAGCTCATGATCGACGCGGATTCAGGGCGGCTGGGTGAGGAGGTGGGCGCGCATGGCGGCGATGTGATCTGCGGTGACTCCAACGCGGGCCGCGTAGCCGTCTACCGAGCCGTGGTCTGTGCGTAGCTCGCTGAGGAAGCGCAACATGCCCTCCCGGGGTGACACGATGATGTGCTGCCATCGGCTCGCCTTCAACTCCGGCAGATCCCGGGTGAGGTACGCCCACGCGGCCGGCTCGGCCAGCTCACTGAGTTGGTAGTCATCGGCGATGTCATCGTCGGATACGCCGAGGAGAGCCAGCGTCAGCGCCGAAATGACGCCGGTGCGGTCCTTGCCGGCGATGCAGTGGAACACGAGCGGGGTGGCGTCCGGGTCCGCTATGAGTCGCAGCGTCGCGGCGATGCCATCGGCGGCCTCAACGCTGATCTCCCGGTATCGCTCCGCTACGAAGGTGGCTCGCTCATCGGTGTCGGTGAACTGACGACGAGGCCAGATCGGGTGGACGAGATGCACATGGTGATACGCGAAACCGTCGAACTGCGGAATCCGCCCATCGGCCACGACCTCGTTCGGACGGCGCAGGTCGACTACGGTCCGTATGCCGAGTGCCGCGAAGGACTCCCGGTCGTGTTCGCTGAGCCGAGACAGATCATCGGATCGAAAGAGCCGGTGACTACGGATGACGCGCCCATCCCTGGTGCGGTGTCCGCCTAGATCGCGAAAGTTGAAGATGTTGGTTAAGGCCACCCCGTTGAGTCCCACACCTCTACCTTAGCGGTCGAGTGCACCCATGATCGTATCCACCGCTTCCCCGGGCGACAGTCCAATGGAGACGACGATGGGGTTCTCATCGGGCGTGGGTGGCTCATAGGCGGCGAGCTGAGACTCGAGCAGCTGTCGCGGGAAGAAGTGTCCGTGTCGGTGAGCCAACCGCTTCTCGAGGAGCTCCCGTTCGCCGCTGAGGTGGACGATTCTGAGGTCCGGATCCGCCTCGCGGAGCAGATCGCGATAGGAGCGCTTGAGCGCCGAGCACGCGACCACCGCGGGCTCGCCCAAGGCGCCATACTCACCGATACTCTCCGCGACCTCCTCCAGCCAAGGCCACCGGTCCTCGTCGGTCAGCGGTATGCCGGCTCGCATCTTCTCCAGGCTGGCGATTGGGTGGAGCACGTCGGCGTCAATGAATGGCCAGCCGGTCCGAGCCGAGAGCAGGCTGCCGATCGTCGTCTTGCCGCAACCCGACACGCCCATCACCACGACCACGGGTTTGCCCACTCGACGAGCCTAACCGGACGGGCCGGGCCCAGGGCCAGCCCAGGGAGACCGGCCCGGGGAAACCGGTCGGTACATCCGCACCTAGCACCGACCGGCCGTCCTTCCCCGCGATGGCCCTCTTAGCGGATGAAGCTGCTGCCGAACTCGGGGCCGTCCCGGTAGGTGTCGTCGTAGTAGCCGCCGATCTTCTCGCGGTATACCGGTTCGTCATGCATGTCGGGGTCGAACTCGGGCGACGACTTCACCTGCTCCTTCATCCGGTCCACGTAGATCTTGCGGTCGGTGTGGTCGATGTGAGTCACCGTGCCCGCCGGAATCATGACCTTCTTGCCGAAGATCCAGTGCCCGGTGTCCACGATGAGGTAGCTCTCGTTCATCGCGTGGCTGGCCTCGTCGATCTTGCCGATGCTGCCATCGGTGGCCTCGAGGTGATATCCGACGATGTCGAACTCGGGGGTCCAGCCCGCATCGGGCCGGAAGTTCCACGCGTTGAAGTCCTGCTGTGCGCGCGGCGGCGGTTGCTCGTCACGTGGGTCGATCGTGTCCACGGCAGTTCCTCCGTCCAATCGGGTCCGTGCTGCCGTTGGCGTTCTACCCAGCGACGCGGGACATACACCCGGATCGCGATCTAAAATTCGTTGATCAACTACCAGGATCTGGGACGGCCGAGCCTCCTCGCGTCGCGGGTGGCAGAATCCAGGTCGTGACACGGCCGACCAGCCAGATCATTATCGAGTAGCGCGCGCAGACCAGCACGACCTGCGCGCGCAGACCTCCCGCACTCCGCGGGGGGTCTTTTGTTTGCGTCGACCCAGCCCAGATGACGTTGCGAGAATAGGGAACCCAGCATGACGTACCAGGTATTCGACACCACGCTGCGGGACGGCGCCCAACGCGAGGGCATCACGTACTCCGTCGTCGACAAGCTGGCGGTGGCGCGCCTGCTCGATGAGGTCGGCGTCGGTTTCATCGAGGGCGGTTGGCCGGGCGCGATGCCCAAGGACACCGAATTCTTCCGAAGGGCCAAGGCCGAACTGGACCTGAAGCACGCTGTCCTCGTGGCCTTCGGTTCGACCCGGCGAGCCGACCTGACGGCCGAGTCGGATCCGCAGGTAAGGGCGCTGCTTGACGCCGAGACGCCGGCAGTCTGCCTGGTGGCGAAGTCTGACGTGCGCCATGTGAAGCGCGCGCTGCGGACGACGCGGGAGGAGAACCTCGCGATGGTCCGCGACACGGTGGAGTTCTTTCGCAGAGAGGGCCGGCGCGTCTTCCTTGACTGCGAGCACTTCTTCGATGGCTTCCGCTTCGACCCGTCGTACACGGCCTCAGTGGCCGCCGCCGCGCTCGAGGCCGGCGCCGAGGTCGCTGTCATGTGCGACACCAACGGAGGGATGCTTCCGTCGATGGTGACGGGCGCCGTGACGGAGGTGTCAGAGCGCCTCGCGACGATCCTCGGCTCCACATCCGACGACGCGGTACGCCGGCTCGGCATCCATTGCCAGAACGACACCTCGTGTGCGGTCGCCAACACCGTCGCCGCCGTCGAGGCGGGCGTGCGCCACTTCCAGTGCACGGCCAACGGCTACGGTGAGCGGCCCGGTAACGCCGATCTCTTCGCCACCGTGGCCAACCTTCAGCTCAAGCTCGGGCTGCCTGTCCTACCGGATGGATGCCTGGAACAGATGGTGCGGGTCTCCCACGCCATCGCGGACATCGCGAACCTCGCCCCCGACACCCACCAGGCGTATGTCGGGGCGGCTGCCTTCGCTCACAAGGCGGGGCTGCACGCGAGCGCGATCAAGGTGGATCCGGTGCTCTACAACCACATAGACCCGGCCATAGTGGGCAACGACATGAAGATCCTGGTTACCGAGATGGCCGGTCGGGCCAGCATCGAGCTCAAATCGCGCGAGCTCGGTCTGGATCTGGCCGACCATCCGGACACACTGTCGCGCGTGACCAAACGGGTCAAGGAGATGGAGGCGGCCGGCTGGTCGTTCGAGGCGGCCGACGCGTCCTTCGAACTCATGGTGCGCGACGAGTTAGGGGCGGCGACGGCACCGTTCGACCTGGAGTCCTACCGGGTCATCGTCGAGCACCGCGAGGACGGTGCCGTCGTCTCGGAGGCGACGGTGAAGGTGCGGGTGAAGGGGGAGCGGGTTATCGCCACCGCCGACGGGAACGGTCCGGTCAACGCCCTCGACGAGGCACTTCGGGTGGCGCTGTCGCGGCATTACCCGGGCCTGGCCGCGTTCGAGCTGGCCGACTACAAGGTACGAATCCTGGAGGGCTCACACGGCACCGGCGCGATCACCCGGGTGCTGGTGGAGACGCACGGCGACGACGGGCGCGACTGGGTAACCGTCGGCGTTCACGAGAACGTCGTTGAGTCGAGCTGGCAGGCCCTCGTCGACGCCCTCGCGTATGGATTGGCTCACGAGTCCCATCGAGCCGGCCAGGTCAACCCTTAAGCCCATTGTCCGGGCGATCGGCTGTCCGCTAGCGTGCGGCCGTGATCGAGACACCAACGTTTCGTGCTGGACGGCCACTCGTCGGCACGCTCATCGGCATCGTCGTCCAGGCAGCCGTCCTGGCGATTCCAGGATCTGGCCGCACCGGCCTCCTCGTCGTCCGGGCGGGCTGATGTCCGATCCGGCCGGCGAGCCCGGCCCCTCCGATCAAGAGCACCCCGACGAACAGCAACCGCCACAACAGCCGCCGCAACAGCCGCCGCAGCAGCCGCCGCAGCCCCCACAGCCCCCGCCGCTGCCGAGCGCGCCACAGGTCTCTACGACCGAGAGTGGTCCCCCGCCGCCTCGCGAGTGGCTCGGTCGATACGCTCCGTTGGTCGGCATCGGCGTTGGCCTGCTGCTCTACCTGATCGCGTATCTCCTGCCGGTCGCGAGCGGGCGTGACGACCAGGGCTACTGGGCGATCGGGTTGGTGGTCTTCGGCGCTCTCGCCAGCGCTGTGCTGTTCGCCGCCGGATTGGTGCTGGTGATCGTGGAGCGCACCCGGGGCTTTGGCGCCGGTTTACTGATCAGCATCGCGATAGGTGTGCTCGTCGGCGGTGGCGTCTGTATCGCGCTGCTCCGGACCGCTTAGGCCAACGGTGTGCCCGACGACACGAGGGGGTGGCGGTGGTCCCGACGCTCGGGCATCTCGGGCCGATCCCGATCGGCACTCATGACCTCTTCGTCGGTGTGGGCGTCCTCGCCGCGGCCCTCGTCTTCCTAGCGGAGGTCCGGCGGCGGGGGATCGCCGATGATCGAATCTGGGTCGTCGTCGCCGGCGCGCTCCTGGGCGGCGCCCTGCTCGGCCGGCTCGGGACCTGGATGCAGCATCTGGATATTCGCCAGAATGCCTCCCTTATCGAACAGTGGCTCTACGGCAATCGCAGCATTCTCTCCGGGCTCGTTGGCGCCTACTTCGGGGCGCTCGCGGCGAAGAGGCTCACCGGGTATCGCACGAAGACGGGCGACCTGTTCGCGCCGGCGGTGGCGATCGGCATGGCGGTCGGTCGCGTGGGCTGCCTACTCACCGAACTTCCCGGCACGCCGACCGACCTGCCCTGGGCGATCACGCTCACGCCGCAGGCGGCGGCGGCGATCCCTGGGGCCGTCGCCGGCGTGCCCCTGCACCCATCGTTCGCGTACGAGATCGCGTTCCACGTGGCGGCGTTCGCGGCCCTGGTGTGGCTGCGCGAACATATCAGCGAACCGGGTGAGCTGTTCAAGCTGTACGTCGCCGGGTACGCCGGATTCCGATTCGCAGTCGAGTTCGTACGCGGCAACGAGGTGGCCTTCGCCGGCCTGACCCGGCCGCAGCTGTTTCTGCTCGCCTGCCTGCCGCTTCTCGTCTGGCATCTCGTCCGCCAAACGAGAAGAGGCGTCTATAGCCGTGTTGTGTCCCATCACTCGGTGGAGGTGCAGTCATGACAGCGCCGGGAATGGGGATGGGATTGCGAGGCGACCGGATTCACCGCTACGTCAACGCGTTCTGCCCTCAGTGCCATGCAGAGGAGCCCAACCGTCCACTACAGATGGTGGCGCGGCTGTCAGGGTGGCTGGTCGAACGCGACGATCGGATCTGGTTGGAGCGCGGCTGCCCGGAGCATGGCCTCGTCACGACGATGTACGACGAGTCGCCCGAGATCCTGCGCTATCTGGAGCAGTGGACCGCGCCGACCAAGCGGCACAGGGCAGATGTGCGCGGGAACTTTGATCCGGTTCCGTCGGCGTACCTGCGTGGTCTGCCGGAGATGCAGACCCAGCACACGTGCATCCTGCTCGCCGACATCACGGCAGAGTGCAATCTCCGCTGCCCAACCTGCTTCACCGATTCATCGCCCGAACTGACCGGGGTGGCGCCGCTGGCTGACGTCCTCAAGAGCCTCGACACCAGGCTATCGCGGGAGAACGGCCGCATCGACGTGCTGATGCTCTCCGGCGGTGAGCCGACGCTCTACCCCGACCTGGCGGCGCTGCTTCGCGAGGTCGCGGCGCGCAATGTCGTACGCGTCCTCATCAACACCAACGGGGTCCGCCTCGCTCGCGACGACGATCTGCTGGACCTGATATCCGAACACCGGGAACGCGTGGAGGTCTACCTCCAGTACGACGGCGAGTCTGGCGACGCGAGCAGGCACCACCGCGGCGGCGACCTGCGTTCGCTGAAGGAGCACGCGATCGAGCGCTTGAGCGCGCGGGGCATCTTCACTACGCTCACGATGACCGCAGCACTCGGAGCCAACGACGAGGAGATCGGGGCCGTCGTCAAACGGGCGCTGGACACGCCGTACGTCGGCGGCGTCAGCATCCAGCCGCAGTTCGGCTCCGGCCGGTCCGGCGCGATCGACTGGTCGGATCGGCTGACTCACACCGGTGTCCTCGCCCGGCTTGGGCCGCAGACGGGGGATCTGGTCACCTGGCGCGACCTGACCGCGTTGCCGTGCTCGCACCCGCACTGCTGCTCAGTGGGCTACCTGCTGCGCGACGACGCGGGCGAATGGCGCTCATTGACCGCGATCATCGGGCATGAGAAGCTGCTCGAGTTCCTCGACCTCGCCCCGGACGTGGTGGCGAACCGGATCGCGGACGTCGAGCTTCCGGCAGCGCTCAGGGTTGCCGTGAAGGACTCGCTGCTAGGCCTGCTGTCGGAGCAGTCGTCGCTGTCCCACCCGCGAGTCGGCGAGCTGTGGCGGGACATCTGTGAGAACTGTGACCTCGGGATGTCGACGCTGATGACGCTCGCCTCCTCGGCGCTTCCCGGCGGGAAGTCCCGGCTTCGCAAGCTCCTGGGAGAGCGGGTCAAGCGCATCACCGTGAAGCCGTTCATGGACATGGCCACGATGATCGAGGAGCGATTGGCCCAGTGCTGTGTCCACGTGGCGACGCGCGGCGCGGACGACGCACACCAGTGCGCGCCATTCTGTGCCGTACAGGCGTGGCCGGCCCTGGCGGGCCAGCGCCTGGCCTGGTCGCCGGCGGCAGGGAGATCACTAGGCATTGTGGAGGCACGATGAGTACGCGTGAGGGCAGCGCACCATTCGATCCACTCCGGCTCTGCGTGTACGCGACCGTGGCGCTCCTGGCCTGGATTCTCGGACCGCTCGCGGTCGCCGGGTTCGCCGCCCTCGGCTTCGCTGGATACTGGCGGGCGCGCCGAGCCGGCCTTACGCGGTCACGGTGTGTGCTCCGCGACACCCGCCTGGTGCTGTCATATCTCGCTGTGATCGGCCTGGCCGGTGTCGCCGGGATCGCTTGGCAGGTGTACGGCTGGGTGAGCTGATCGCTCGGCCGCGGCGACCGCGTCGAGCAGCCTGTGTCGCAGGACCGCGGCGCGGTCAGTGAAGCCCCGCTGGGCGGCCACGTACTCGACCCGGCCGTCGGGCTCTTCGACCCGGATCGGTGAATAGCCGAGGTCTTCCAGGTCATACGGGCTGGCCCGCATGTCGAGTCCCCGGATTTCGCGGGCGAGTTCGAAGCAGTCGGCCACCAGTTCGCTGCGCACCAGCGGGGAGAGCTTGTACGCCCACTTGTAGAGATCCATGTTGGCGTGCAGGCAGCCAGGCTGCTCCATCGCGGGCTGGCTGTCTCGGGTCGGCGACAGCAGATTGAGCGGGCGAGCAGGCGGAGTGAAGAACCGGTATGCGTCGTAGTGGCTGCACCGGATCCGGTTGGCCTGGACCACCTCGGCGGTCTCGTCGGGACTGAGCCGCAGCGGCCACGCATTGTGACGTAGCTGGTCCTGCGTCTGGCGGTAGACCATCGCCCACTCGTGCATGCCGAAGCATCCGAACTGGGCCGGTCTGGCGGCCGACCGGGCAAGCAGGTCACGGATCGCCGTCACGGATCCGCGTCGCCGACCGAGCACCGTCGGCGTATCGAGCGTGGCCCCACCCACCGTTGTCACGTAGCTGACGCCGAAGTCGGCCGGATCGGCGCCGGAGAGGACGACGCCCGCACCCGGGTGCCAGCGCCGCAGTCGGGCCGGGCGGTGGGAGTAGTACGTGAAGAGAAAGTCCTCGACCGGGTGCGTCATGCCGCCGTCGCGACGTTCGAGGTGGGCGGCGAGCCAGCCGTCGACCCGGGCCCGATGGGCGGCTGCGCGGGCCGTCCACCCGGCGCGAGACAGGACGGTCGGTTGCACCAGCCCAGGGTAGCCGTAGCGAAGGGCCAATGAGATCGATCACTGCGGGTGGCGCAGCGCTGGTGGCGCGATCGGGGCGACTCTCGCGGGGGATCCACGTTGGATAGTCGATCTTCGTAATAATTCTATGGCGTGTGTGACGACACGCCCGTTTTTGTCGAACGCATGTTGCAGCGCGGTGGTAGGATGGCGGCATGCCGGCAGCCCAGTCCTCCATCCCCACGACGGTCGGTGGGCTCGACCCGGCCGCGGTGGCCGAGCTGGAGGCACTGATGGCCCGGGTGCACGCGCTGGCCGACATCCCGGCCGGGCCGGAGCTGGCCGCCGCCCTGGCCGAGCTGGACGCCGAGCGGCTGCCCGGGTTGGCGTTGACCTATGTGATGCAGGCCCGCCAGCGGCAGGCCAACCGGGAACAGGGGCAGCTGCTGACCACCGTCGGAGCACTGCTGCTGCACGAGGTGCCCGGCGGAAAGGCGATCGGGCGGGAGCCGGACGAGTTCGCCGCCGACGAGGTCCGGGCCACGCTGCGCCTGACCCGAGCCGCGGCCAAGAAACTGTGTGAGCTGGTGTGGGACCTGCAGGCCCGGCTACCAGCGGTGCTCGCCGCAATGCGCACCGGCGAGCTGGACCAGCCGCGGGCGCGGGTGTTCTCGGCCTGGACCGCCGGCCTGTCCCGGGAGCACACCGACGCGATCGTGGCCGGACTGCTGCCGACGGCGCCGGCGATGACCACC
>JAXIPB010000114.1:0-5067 GCA_045403155.1 Micromonosporaceae bacterium | reverse complement strand
CCGTCGCCATCACCCCACTCGACATAGCCACAGCCGCCTAGCCCACGCCTAGCCCAAAACTCGCGACCCAACCCCGGAAACGCCAACCCCCGGGGCGATAACCCGCGTCCGGCTAAGGTGTTGTTTTCCGGTCAGTCGCCCAGTTCTGCTCGGTGCTGCCGGGCAACTGTCGAACACTTCTGGCTACCGGTCGCGCCTGGCCGAGGCGGCGATCACCGAGCTCAAGCGTTGAGGTGCTTGCGTAACGCGTCGAGCTGGCCGTCCCAGTCGCGGGCCAGGGCGGCGAGAAACTGCTGTGCCACTTGCATCGGGGCGGAGCGCAGCCGGTATCGGATCCGGCGGCGCTCGCCCGGTTCGGCCGTGACAAGCCCCGCCTCGGCCAGCAGGGCAAGGTGTTTGGCGATCGCCTGCCGGGTGATCGGCAGGCGATCGGCGAGGTCCGTTGCCGTGGCTGGGCCACCAGCGGCCAGGGCGGCGAGGATGCCGCGCCGGCTCGGGTCGGCCAGGGCGACGAAGACCTGTTCGGCCATCGCCTCGATATCAGGCGGCATTTCGATATCAGGCGGCACCTCGATGTCAGGCGGCACCTCGATGTCACGCGGCATTGAGGTACTCGACCAACTCACCCAGCTCGCTCGCCCAGCCTTCGGTGTTGCCGTCGAAAGCCTTGCGGTAGTCGTCCTCCGGCAACTGAGCGAAACCGGATTCCACCATGGTGAGCCGGGTCCCGGCGCCGACCGGCTCCAGCGTGAACTCGACGTAGGTGCGGCGCGGGTCGTCCTCCGGCAGACCGTAGATGTGCCAGGTGAAGCCGAACACCGTCGGCTCTTCGACCCGCTCGACGCGCAGGTCCGCCTTGTCGCCACTGTTCCAGGTCATGTGCGCGGTGCCGCCGGGACGCAGGTCGATCGTCGCCGCGTGACCGAACCAAGTGCCGAGTCCTTCGGCCGTGGTCAACGCGGCCCAGACCTTGGCCGGCGGGTGCGCGAGCTCGACAGTCCGCACGATCTTGTTGGGGAATCCCATGACAGCCTCCTGTAAATAGCAACTACTCGGTTGCTACTCACACTATTGCAATCAGCTGGTTGCGTCAACTACAGCACGGGGGCACAAGTACGGCGCGGGGGCAACGGCGCGGCGGCCTTGGACGCGTGACCGCGCAGAAACGGCGTTCTGACGCGGTTACGCGTCCACTGCCGGCCTTCTGGGCTGCGCCGCTATGCTATCGTGGTGATATCATACCGATAGCAAGGGAGTTTCAATGGAGAGGCGGGCGTTTCGGGTTCCTGGGTTCCTGATGCTCGTGGTTCTGCTGGCCGGCGCGGGGGCGCTGGTGTGGTGGGGCTTGCAGGCTGAGGGCCTCACGTCCGAGCAGGCCGAGGGGCGGCTGGCCGTCGGCCTTACGGCCGCCGCGCTGGTGCTCGTACTGACGGCCTCCGGATTCTTGGTCCTCAACCCCAATGAGGCGCGGGTCATCCAGTTCTTCGGGCGGTACGTGGGTTCGATCAAGCGCGCCGGATTCCACTGGACGATCCCGTTCACCACCAAGAAGCGGATCTCGCTGCGCGTACGCAACTTTGAAACGGCACGGCTCAAGGTCTCCGACGCCGATGGAAACCCCGTGGAGATCGCCGCCGTCGTGGTCTACCGCGTGGTCGACTCCGCCAAGGCGATGTTCTCCGTCGACGACCACATCCAGTACGTCGCGGTCCAGGCCGAGACGGCGGTCCGCCATATGGCCACGAGCTATCCGTACGAAGCGCACGACTCTGGTCGGGCCAGCCTGCGCGACAGCGTTGTGGTCAGCCAGGAGCTCACGACTGAGCTGCGCGAACGAGTCGAGTTGGCCGGCGTGGAGGTCCTCGAATCCCGGGTCACGCACCTCGCGTACGCCTCGGAGATCGCCCAGGCGATGCTCGCCCGGCAGCAGGCCAACGCCATCGTCGCGGCCCGGTTCAAGATCGTGGAGGGCGCGGTAGGGATGGTCCGCAACGCCCTCGAGAAGCTGCGTGAGGAGTCGATCGTCGAACTCGACGAGGAGCGAAAAGCGCAGATGGTCTCCAACCTTCTCGTCGTGCTCTGCGGCGACCGGAATGTCCAGCCCGTGGTCAACACCGGCACGCTCTACGGGTAACCCGCCGATATGGCCGAGCGCAAGAAGGTGCTGCTGCGCCTGGACCCGCAGGTCTACGACGCCGTGGCCCGGTGGGCCTCGGACGACCTACGCAGCGTCAATGCGCAGATTGAGTACGCCCTGCGGCGCGCACTTCGCGCCGCGGGACGGTATGGCGATGTTCAATCGATCGGGGAGGCGGAGTCGGAGTCGGCAAGCGACGCGCGCATAGCATGACGCCCATGCGGTTCCATCCCGGATGGGTGACGGTGGTCGTCCCCGCGACGAGCGCGAACCTAGGTCCCGGATTCGACTCGCTAGGTTTGGCGCTCTTGCTCGAGGATGAGGTGTCGGCACGGGTGACCGATGACGGCTTCCACGTCGAGGTTGTGGGCGAGGGCGCCGGCGAGATGCCAACTGGTGAGGATCATCTGGTCATCGCCACCATGCTGCGGGCCTTTAACGTGCTCGGCGCCGACCGTCCGGCCGGGCTGGAGCTCCGCTGCACCAACCGCATCCCCCACGCCCGCGGACTCGGCTCATCTTCGGCGGCGATCGTCGCGGGGATTTCGCTGGCCCAGGCTCTTGTCGTGGGGGCAGCGCCCGGCCTCAGCGACGCGGCCGTGCTGCGCCTGGCCAGCCACATCGAGGGACACCCGGACAATGTCGCCCCGTGCCTGCTCGGCGGGCTCACCATCGCCTGGTTGGAGAAGCGGGGGGCCCGCGCGGTGCGCATCGAACCCGCGCCCGGCCTTCACCCGACGGTCTTCATTCCGACAACCCGATCATCAACCGCCGAGGCTCGCGCCGCCCTGCCTTCGTCGGTGCCGCATGCCGACGCCGCGTTCAATGCCGCGCGGGCCGCGCTTCTCGTCCATGCCCTGACAGTGGAGCCGTCGTTGCTGTTCGCGGCGACCGAGGATCGCCTCCACCAGCCATACCGGGCACCCGGAATGCCGGAGACCGCGGCGCTGTTGAACGACCTGAGACAAGCGGGCGTGCCCGCGTTTGTCAGCGGCGCGGGGCCAAGCGTTCTGGCGCTGGGCGAGGCGCCCGAGGCACCAAACGGATGGTGTGCCAGGTCACTGTCGGTATCCTCGACGGGGGCGCGTATCCTGACTGCAAGACACGCCGAAGGCGACCCTGTTGCCGCAGGTCCACCGAGTTGATTACGCTGAACGTCAACACCAGCCGTCAACCCGCGACCGCAGTCAACATCGAAAAGACAGCGGAGACAGACTCCGCCTGGCGCGCTGGCTGCAACCCCGTGACAACTCTGGCCGCGCGGCGCTCCGCGAGGAGATGACCGCAACGCACGTTTCACGGTCGCAGTCCGTACCGATCGCCCGGTGGCGCATGCCCGCCGCAGATCTGCCGCTACGGCTGTGTTACAGACTCCCGCGACGTTCGCGCGACGCGGGTGTATCCGCGGGCTGCCCGGCCCCCGATCCCTAACACCCGGGCCGCCCCGGCCTAACGAGGGAAGGAATCCATTGAGCGACACCACCGGCGTCACGTCGGACGTCCCCAACACCCCGGACTCATCGGCGGGTAGCCGCCGTCGGCGGGCCGGAGGCGGTCTCAACGGGATGCTGCTCAACGAGTTGCAGACGATGGCGTCGTCGCTCGGCATCTCCGGGACTGCGAAGATGCGCAAGGGCGACCTCATCGCCGCGATCGAGGCAAACCAGGCCGACAGCCGGGTGCCGCGGGCGCGCGCGGAGGCGCCGACTCGCGCGAGCCTCGGCGGAGCCGAGCAGCGCGGTAACGTTCCCGCCCGCGGCGAATCGCCGCGAACTGAGGTACGCGCGGAGGTTCGTGATGCCGAGGTTGAAGCGCCCGTCGAGCACCGCGCGCCGCGCCGGGCGTCTCGAGCCGGTGGACCGCCGGAGTCTCGGGACGACCGCGCAGACCGAGGTGATCGCGCCGACCGAGGTGATCGCGCCGACCGCGGTGATCGCGCCGACCGAGGTGATCGCGCCGACCGAGGTGATCGCGCCGACCGCGGTGATCGCGCCGACCGCGGTGATCGCGCCGACCGCGGTGATCGGATCGAGCGTGCCGATCGCCTTGAGCGGGTCGAGCGTAATGGATCGGAGCGTAACGGCGCCGACCGCGACGGCCGCGACCGCGACCGGAACGGGTCGCACGGCGACCGAAATGGGTCGCACGGCGACCGCGGCGAGCGTGGCGTGATGACCGACCGCGGTGGACCGGGTGAGCGCGATGGCGATGACGATGGCGAAGGCGGCGGGCGTCGCGGCCGTCGCAGCCGCTTCCGTGACCGTCGCCGGGGGCGCGGCGAACGCGGCGGCGAGAGCGGCGGTCCCGAACCGCAGGTGAGCGACGACGACGTACTTGTGCAGGTCGCGGGCATCGTCGACGTCATGGACAATTACGCCTTCGTTCGCACCTCGGGCTACCTGTCCGGGCCGAATGACGTGTACGTCTCGATGGCCCAGATCAAGCGGTACGGGTTGCGTCGCGGTGACGCGGTGACTGGCGCGGTCCGGGCGGCCCGGGAGGGCGAGCAGCGCCGGGACAAGTACAACCCGCTGGTCCGGCTGGACACGATCAATGGGATGGATCCCGAGGAGGCTCGCCGGCGGCCGGAGTTCTACAAGCTCACTCCGCTGTATCCGCAGGAACGTCTGCGTCTGGAGACCGAGCCGCACATCCTGACGACCCGGGTCATCGACTTGATCATGCCAATCGGGAAGGGTCAGCGAGCATTGATCGTCTCCCCGCCGAAGGCCGGCAAGACGATGATCCAGCAGGCGATCGCGAACGCGATCACTCAGAACACCCCCGACTGCCACCTGATGGTCGTGCTCGTCGACGAGCGGCCCGAAGAGGTCACCGACATGCAGCGGACCGTGAAGGGTGAGGTCATCGCCTCCACCTTCGACCGTCCGCCGCAGGACCACACGACGGTCGCGGAGCTCGCGATCGAG
>JAXIPB010000055.1:0-11399 GCA_045403155.1 Micromonosporaceae bacterium | reverse complement strand
TGCACCGAGAGTGCCCTTCCGGCAGGCATTGATTAGGTTCTAGTCAAACCAGATCATCGCAGCCCAGAGGGCACTCTCACTGCATCTTCACGGCGATTCGGGCATCACCGAGCCGACTTGGTCCACGGATTCAGGCTTAGGCCTTAGTCAGCGGACCGCAATCACCGCCCAGGCTTAAGCCTTTGTCAGTTGCCTTGACGTTGATCGTGAACTTTGCACCCGAGGTCACGTTGTCGTTCGCGATGATGTGATCAAAGCCCCCGGAGAATCCGGAGAGTCGTGCCCAGTAGCAGCTTCCCAGGGCCGTGCCGCGCCAGGTTCCCGCGTGGATGTCCTTGCCGATGACCAGGACGCCATGGGCATCGCTGGGCTTCGTTGTCGTAGGCACAGCTCGGAGTGCCGAGAGGGGAATCAGCGTTCCGCAGCCGTGCTCGAAGGCATAGTCAGACTTGCTGATCGTGACGGTAACCCGGTCTTCGCTGCCGGCATTGTCATTCGCAAGGATCGAGTCAATGTCACCGTCTGCGTTCTTCAAGCGAGCCCAGTAACACGGACCAAATCCGACGTAGGTGCCCGGCTTGATGTCCGGACCCACGAGCAACGTGCCCTGATCGGTGATGCTTCCGGGCGGAAGGGTGTCGGCCGGCTCGGGCGCGGGTGCGGTCGAATGCTGGATCGAGGGTTCCGTCGACGAGGAGGTTGCCGGCGGTCCGACCAAGTCGTTCGAGTCCGCATTAGGTTTGCCGCCGTTGCTCGCGGCGAAAGCCACGATGCCGCCCACGCAGCACAGCGCGACAAAGCTACCCACGACGGCGAGAACGATCAGCGTCGTTTTGCGCTTCTTTGGTGGTGGCGTGGGCGACGGGAAGAGCGGCTCCCCCAGAGCGGGGGATGGCCAGGCGGAGGGCCGCTCGGCGCATCCGGCGTAGACGCGCCGGGATTGACAGGTGGCTGCGACATTGATGCTCCTTATGAGTGGAAATACTTGGATCTTCGTCGTACGGTTGAGAAAATCTTGGCCAAAGGCCGGGTACTGATGAGCGCGTTACACAGTGCCGAGGTCGGCGATCACCACCTCGACGTTGGTGCGCTACGTGCGTCGAAGGCAGCCGAGCACCGCGCGCAGCTGGTGATCGCCCGCATGGGCCGCACGGACGAGGCCGGCCACCTCTTCGGCCATACCGGCATTGACCAGTTGCCTAGACAACAGGTCGACTAGCGTCCCCTCGTCGTCCATTCCGCCATTCCTCCCAGTGCTCACACGCAGTAATGTGCTCTCCACGCACAGCGGATCATGCTGGCATTTGCTGGAAAACACTGGAAGACTGTACAGTACGACCGTGGGCGAGTCCATAGAGGTTCTGGAGCGGAGGATCGTCGAGCTGCGGTCCTCGGTGCGTCGCGCCGCGATGTCGGGGGATCGGGTCCAGGCGCGGACTCTGCGCGCCGAGCTGCGCCGCGCCGAGGACGCGTGGGAGGACGCGCTCGCCGCGCTGCAGGAGGACGCGGCGCCGGAGAGTACGCCGCCGAAGCTGGCCGGCCCGCTCCTGCCCCTGCGCGAGCAGGTCCATCACACGCTCACGCTGCTGACCGTGCCGGCCGCGCCCCGGCTCATCGTCGCGGTGCACGAGGCGTTCTTCTCAGGCGAGATGATCTCCGCCCGCCTCACCAGCCTGCGCCGCGACGAGCAGCGCTCGTACGAGACCGCGCCCCACGCCCGTCCTTACTATCTGTGCGCCGCGCTCACCGCCGACCTGCTCGCGCCGGCCCGCGGGCTGCTCGCGGTGTCCACGTGGGACATGGCCGGGCGCATGGTCGGGCCGCTGAGCCCGCGGGTGCACTATCTGAGGTCGGCGATCCAGGTGGCCGAATACGTCGACCGCCTGGATGACGTGCGGCCCGCCGCGGCGCGGCTGCTGTGGCGGTTCGCCGCCAACATTCCCGGCGCCTCCGACGGTGCGCCGAGCCCCGATGGCGTAGCGAAGGCGGCGCGGGCCGAGCTCGTCATCCACGAGGAGACGGACCTGTACGACCGGGAGTTGGCGGCGGAGCGGGCCGCTCGCATGTCCGCGGTTCAGCAGCTGTTCGGCGCTCGCTTCGCGGCCGCGGGGGAGGCGGTGGGATGAGCGATTGGACCGAAACCGCCCTCGAGCGGATCCGTGGGGACGTGCCGGCGAAGAACCACAATGCCCGTACGATCTCGGCGCTGACCAGCAATCCGGGCTGCAATCGCCGCGCCATCATGGACGCGGCCGGCGTGGACAAGGAGAAGCTGGCCGCGTACGTCGGCTTCCCGGCCCAGTTTGGACAGTCGCAGTTCGCCATGGCTCGCGGCAATGCGTTCGAGGCGCAGGTGAAGGCGAACGGGTGCGCGGAGCTGCTGACGCTGTTGCGGGACACGCTGGGGTTGGAGCTGCCCGAGGTGGCGTACGACGACCTGGAGTCGGTTGGCGGCAACCTCAGCCCGGAGATGCGGCATGTGCGGACGCGGCAGCTGCTGGGCCGGGCGGCATCATCGGCGGAGGACGCGGGGACGCTGTTCGACCACCCGATGCTGAAACTGGAGGTCGGCGGTCGGTCGGTGTTCCTGGAGCCGGATCTGATCGCGTTCCAGTGGAAGGGCCAGTTCCACGTCGTCGAGATCAAGTCGTTCCCGGTGATCGATGGGCAGGCGGACGGTGCCAAGGTCGCGGCGGCGGCGATCCAGTCGGCCGTGTACGTGCTGGCTATGCGCGCGCTGCTGTCGGAGCAGGGGTTCTCGGATGATGCGGTGGCACACGACGTCGTACTCGTTTGTCCGAAGGATTTCTCCAACCGACCGGTGGCGACCTTTGTGGACGTACGCAAACAGCTCACCGTGTTGCGGCGGCAGCTGTCGCGGTTGGCGCGGATCGACGTGCTGCTGTCGTTCCTGCCGTCCGCTTTGTCGCTGTCGTTGGTGCGGCCTGTGGCGGAGGTCGCGGAGGCGCTCGGGCAGATCGAGGCGCGGTATATGCCGGAGTGCCTGAACTCGTGCGAGCTGGCGCGGTTCTGCCGAGACGAGTCGCGAGGGTGTACCCGGGTGATGGGGCGGACGGTCACTGAGGATCTCGGCGGGGTGGAGTACGTCGCAACCGCGCTGGGTCTGGCGCGCGACACGTATGCGCCGTCGCCGGAGCAGGACGAGGCGGCGGCGCTGCTGCGGTTGGCGTGGTCGATCCGGGAAGAGTGTCTCGGGAGCGCGGCATGAGTGTGTTGACCTCGCTGGCCCGAGCGCGCGCCCTGGAACTGGGGCGGGCGGTGCCTATCGCGACGAAGCTGCATGTCCATTTGAGTGATCGGCCGCTGGTGTTCGTGCCGCTGACGCTGGCGGGGGAGGCGAACGCTCCTCTGGCGTGCCTCGTGGGGTCGGCGGAGGAGTCGCCGACGATGCTCATCGTGCCGCAGCCGCGGAACAGAGATCTGCGGTTCGCGTTCGCGGCTTCGCTGGCGTCTGTGGTGCTGGACTACGTGGATAGCTTCACTGGCTCGATGGAGACCGTGCGGGACAAGAACGTGTACATGGATGCGCCGCAGCTGCTGGTGGCGAATCCGGGTGGGGTGGCGTTCACGCGGTTGTTGGGGCGGTCGACGCGGCTGCGGCGGACGGAGGGAGAGTACGCGGTCGACCCGTCCGTGCCTCTGTTGGGGCGGTGGCTCACGTACTTCGCGGAGCGTACGGAGCATCCGGGGTCGTCTGCGATGCTTTCGCTGACCTCGGTGTTGGCGTCGCACTGGGCGACCGGGCAGAGTGCGCTCGAGGATGCGAACCTGGCCGCGTTGATGGGCTGGATCGCGCCGTGGTCCGGGCTGACCGGGCCAGAGGCGGCGCTGGAGGCGGAGGATCCGGTGCGGTGGCCACCGGCCGGCCCGACGACGGATCCGAGCTTTGACAACGAGGTGCTGTCGCATCTGATTCGTTCGTACGACTCCGCCGGCGCGGACTCTGGGGCGCAGGCTCGGGCCGTAGCGGCGTTGGAATCGGCGCTGCGGTCGCAGATGGAGCCGACGTGGCGTCTGATGTGGCAGGCGGTGTCGCTGCTGCGATCGTTGGAGCCGGGGCCGTCGGTGGAGCGGCGGTGGCTCGAGGAGCGGCGAGAGTTCAGCGAGCGGATGGAGTACTGGCGCGGGGGTGGTCTGCCGCAGGCGCGGTTGGATTCCGCGGTGGCGGCGGCCCGGCGGCTGAGCACGTTGGAGCGGGAGCTCGATGCGTACACAGTGGACCTGGCTTTCGACGATGAGCTGCAGATGGCAGAGTTCCGTGTCAGCGGTGAGGCGTTCGCCGGCACGGTGATCGAGTGTGATCCGCATCGTTTGGTTCAGGGCGCCGCGAAGCGTGTGCTCCGTCCGCTGATCACGGTTCGGACGGGCGACCCGGTTCGGCTTGAGGTCGGTACGACACTGAAGGCGGCCAGCCGGCCGAGCCAGGAGGCCACGATCGTGTCGGTGGCGGCCGGGGAGGACGGCATCGACGTCAAGCTGGAGCTGGCGAAGGGAATGGGTGGTGGGCACGTCGCGAAGGCCGGCGCGGTCCCGTTCGTGTCGGAGTCGCTGCTACAGCACGCTTGCCAGGGATGGCGGGCAGTGGCCGACCTTCCCGAAGCGGGAGGAGACGCCGTGGACCCACGGCGGGCCGCCGGCGGAGTACGTGCCGACGAATGAGGATGCGGTGGAGGCGTGGTCATGACTCTGGTTGCGCCGCCGCCTGTTCCGTCGCCGTCCGATGAGGCCGACCGGGTAGTCGCGGCCGTGCTCGAGGACCTGCGGCACGGATCGGATCTCGGCGTCGTGGTCGACTCGCCGCCGGGAGCGGGGAAGTCGACGCTGGTGGTGAAGGCGGCGCTGGCGCTCGCCGAGGACGGTGCGCAGGTGATGGTCATCGCGCAGACGAACGAGCAGGTGGACGATCTGGTGCACCGACTCGCGGTTGCGTCGCCTGCGTTGGTGATTGGCCGTCTGTCCGCTGGGGACTATCTGCCGTCGCTGCGGGTCGCGCAGCATCCGAAGGTGCTGGTCCGCTCGTCGATTGCTGATCTCAAATCGGTGGCCGTGGTGGTGGGGACGGCGGCTAAGTGGACCTTCGTGACCGAGGGCTCGTGGCAGTGGGCGATCGTGGACGAGGCGTACCAGATGCGCTCCGACATGCTGCTGCGGATCGCGAACCGGTTTGAGCGGGCGCTGTTCGTGGGTGACCCCGGGCAGCTGGACCCCTTCTCGACGATCGAGACGGAGCGGTGGAACGGGCTGATGTGGGACCCGATGCAGAGCGCGGTGGCCGCGCTGCTTCGGCACAACCCCGGATTGCGGCAGCACCGGCTGCCGCTGTCGTGGCGGCTTCCAGCGTCGGCGGCGCCGGTGGTGTCGGAGGCCTTCTACCCGTTCGCGCCGTTCGTGTCGGGGACGACGTTGGATGAACGACGGCTCTCGTTCCGGACTGCGGCGATCGGCCGAGGGGTGGTAGACAAGGTCCTCGCCACGGCGGCGGAGACGGGGTGGGCGTTGTACGAATTGCCGGCGCGGCATGCGTTGCGGACGGATGGGGAGGCGGCTTCGGCGTGTGTAGACGTGGCCCTCAGGCTGCTGGATCGTGGCGCGGTCGCAGAGTCCGTTGATCGCTCGCCGGAGGGTGCGGCCGTGACGCCCGACCGGATCGCGATCGGGACGGCGCACCGAGACCAGGCCGCGGCGGTCCGTTCTACTCTGAATCAGCGGGGTTGTCCGGCGGGAATCACGGTCGACACCGCGAACCGGCTCCAGGGGCGGGAGTACGACGTGACCATCGTGTTGCACCCGCTCTCGGGGCGGCTTGATGCGACCGCCTTCCATCTGGAGTCCGGGAGATTGTGCGTGTTGACGTCACGACACCGGCACGCCTGCATGGTAGTGGCGCGGGCAGGGATTCAGGAACTACTGGACGCCCACCCCTCGACAGAGCCGGTCCACCTCAACGTGCCGGTCAAGTTCCCCGACGGCTGGGAAGCCAACCAGTCATTCTTAACCCACATAACATCCGCTCGGATTCGCTGCTGAACCCGATGGTGTTCCAACCGGATTGCGAACTGTGAGAGTCCGTGTCCAATCGGAGGAGCTTCAGTGACACGCCAGGTGATCGAGAACCCGATCATCAACAAGCCGTACGAGGAACCGTCGAAACACTGGAAATTCGACGACAACGGCCTCGTGGTGCCCGAGATCATCGAGGGCCGACGGCTCAGCGAGTCGTGGATTCCGATTCCGCAGCCGACCAAGCGTCGGAACGACTTCATTCAGCCCCGCCTTGACGATGTTCCGTTCGAACGACGCAGGCAGAACGACCAGGTCAAGGATGTTCGTGCCGCCGTGGATGCCTGGCGTCGGGACGGGTACGCGGGCGTCACAACGACCAGCCGTCGCCTGCTGGAGTACTGGTCGAGCCCGGACCGTGACAACCCCATCCTCTTTTGCCAGCGGGAGGCGGTCGAGACGGCGATCTACATCGCCGAAGCGGCGCCCAAACTTGGCGCGCACTGGCTCCGAACGGCACTCGACGGCCACAACCACCAGTACAACGATGGCCTTCCCCGTGTCGCACTGAAGATGGCGACCGGTTCGGGCAAGACGGTTGTTATGGCGATGCTCGTCGCGTGGCAGACGCTAAACAAGATTGCCAGCCCTCAGGACGGCCGTTTTGCCAAGCGGTTCCTGGTCGTCACACCCGGCATAACGATCCGGGACCGGCTGCGCGTCCTAATTCCGAACGACGAGCAGAACTACTACAAGCTCCGCGACCTTGTACCGGCTGACCAGTGGGGAGCGCTGCACCGCGCCGAGCTGGTGATCACCAACTTCCACTCCTTCCTGCTGCGCACCACGAAGGAGGGCGCGGCCATCTCCACGAACACCAAGCTGTTGCTCACCGCCGGAAAGTCCGAGGATCCCTTCACTGAGACGCCGGAGCAGATGGTCAACCGGGTGCTGAGGCAGTTCTCGGGCAGAGGCTCAGAGATCGTGGTATTCAACGACGAGGCGCATCACTGCTACCTCGGTCGCGCTGCGGCGACGGACGATGAAGAGGTGGCGGTCGCAGCGGACCTTACGGCGGAGGAGCGGGCCGAGGTCAAGGAGCGGGAGAAGGAGGCGCGGGTCTGGTTCGCCGGGCTGCAGAACATCCGCCGCAAGATCGGCATCAAGAGGATCTACGACCTCTCCGCCACACCCTACTTCCTCAAGGGCTCCGGCTACGCGGAGGGCTACCTATTCCCGTGGGTGGTAAGCGACTTTTCGCTGATCGACGCAATCGAAGCCGGCGTCGTGAAGATCCCGCGGGTGCCCGTCGACGACAACGCCAACGTTAAGGACGTCGTTTACCTGACCCTCTGGTCGCAGGTGGGCGGCGAACTGCCGAAGAAGCAGCCAAGGGCGGCCGCGTCGGCTGGGCAGATGCTGCCCGCCGCGCTCGCGCCGCCGCGCTGTGGTGCAGAGAGCGTTGACTGGGCGTACGGCTCAAGTGGCGAGAGTCCAGGATCGCAGCGACCGCGATCAAGAAGGCTCGATGGGGAGCGTGCAAGGGGCAGAACTCTCGCCGAACATGCTTGCGAAGATTCATCCGCCGGATTCACTGGATCGGCGTCCGGGGAGACGGCGTTAGCACCGCCGTGCGATCCGTCCCGACCTCATTGCATCATTCATCGTGCCGAGCGCGACCCCCTGCGGTACGCCCGCGCGCGGTGGACAGATGAGGCGCGGATGGGACGCTGACGAGCACTGTCCATCGCCTTTCCGACACATTGAGCCATACCACTGGCGTACCGCCTCTGAGATCCTCTGATCATGACGGACTTGTTGGGGCAGCTGCCCGCGCTCATCGGTGTCGTCGTCGGCTCGCTCGGAACAATCCTGGCGACCACGTATGCGGAGCGGTCCCGGTGGCGGCGCGAGCAGAACGTACGCTGGGACGAGCGCAGGCTGAGTGCGTACGTCGAATTCGGTAAAACGCTCAAAGAGATTCGACACCTGTGCGGGCGCCTGACCGCCGACCGTCGGACGGCCACGCTCGCCCTTCCCGTCGACCGCGATTCCGGCTTGCTGCAGTTGAACGACGCGGAGGCCAAGCGATCCAAGACTTGGGAGGAGGTGCTCCTGCTCGGGGACAACGAGACGGTCGCGGCCGGCCGGCGGTGGCGCGACGCGGTGTTCGAGCTTGAGCTGGTAGCCCGAAGCGACGGGGACATCATTTGACGGCTGGGAGGCCGCCAACCGACTCGTTGACGACGCACGCGACGAGTTCTACCGTGCCGCGCGAGGCAGCCTCGCCGTGCGCGGGAGCTTGGGCACCGTTGCGAACCGCCGCCCCCAAGACCTCGAACCCGCCGCGGCATCCGGCTCGTGAGGCTTGGCGTTGGCTCCCGGATCCCGTCGCGGGCAGGGCGCGCAGTCCTGCGATCGGCATCGTGGTCGGATGCCGCACAGGTGCTCGAGTCGTGCCAGAACGCTCTCGCTGGTTGATGGTTTGGGAGCGGTAAAACGTCATCGACCGTCTTCCGCAAGATGCAAGGGGTGGACGCGTGCTGACCTTCCGGGTAACGATGCCGGGGGCGGAGCGCCCTCACCGCCGCTTCCACACGGGGTGAGCGCATAACGCCACTGCTGGTAGACGAGCTCAATTGGAGGACGGGTGCTGGCGATCCTGACCGTCAATGTCGGGGCTGCGTCACGCGAGCGTGCCGAGGCCATACTGCGTTGGCTCGCCCAGCGCACGGAGGACGTCTTCGTGCTGACCGAGACGAGCAACGGAGCTGGCACGACGTACCTTCTTGATCATTTCCGTCGAGCAGGCTTCGCCGTCGTGCATACGCAGGATGTGAACGGTGACCGTGGCGCGGCGCTGGTCAGTCGGGTTCGTATCGCTGAGGTGCTGTCGGCGCGGTTCGCCACTGTGACAGTTCAGGGCAGATGCGCGGCCGCACTGCTCGACACTCGACCCGCAGTAGCCGTTGTCAGCGTGTACGTGCCCTCACGGGATCGGAGCGTCGACAAGACCCATAAGAAGCAGGCATTTGTGGCCTCGCTGCTGCGCGCGTTGGAGGCGCTACCCGACGACCTGCGGCCGAGGCTGGTGATCGGCGGAGACTATAACGTCATTGGACGGACGCACCGCCCCATACACCGAGGCTTCCTTCCGTTCGAGTTCGGCCTGCTTGAGGCCCTCCAGGCGTGCGGCTTTGTCGACGCGTACGAGCACTGTTCGCCGGGGGAGCAGGCGTACAGCTGGATCGGCCGTACCGGAGACGGGTATCGGTATGACTACTTCCACGTCGGGCGGGAGTTGGCTGGCTGCATCACGGGTTGCACGTATCTTCATGAGACGCGGGAGCTGCGCCTGACCGATCATGCTGCTGTCGCGCTCAATCTCAGCGTCGAAGCCCTGAAACATATTGTCACCAATGAGCCTGCGGACATCGGCGCAATGACACTGTTCTGAGCGGTCATCAGCGGGCTCCGCACCGCCATCCGACGTCGTGGACGCGGAGCTCAGCATTCCCCGCCGCATGAAGGGCCCACCCGGCACATTCGCTGGCGTCTGGTCCAACCGCGCGCGTACGTCGGCGGCTCGCTCCGGCCAACAGGGTGCCCACCATCCCGTACCACGACGCCGGCGAGCCTCCCGTCGCCCTCTCTTTGGACGCCACCGAGATCGAAACAGCGAGCACCTATTTTGTGTGGCGCCACGTTTGGGTGAGCGCGCCGCCGGTCATGCGTCCAAGGTGCGGAGGTGGGCCGCGAGTTCCCGGTCGGGGCTGATGTTCCTCCGATGTAGGGGACCGCACGGTGTCGCTGCCAGCCGCACGGCGAGGTCGACCAGGCTCCCGGTGGAGTCGGCGTAGCGGTAGGTGTCGGCGAGGAAGGCGAACTCGTTCATGATGCCGACGACGCTGCGGTTGGCGGTCGGGGCGATACGGTGCTCCCGCATGTGCTCCAGCTCTCGGTGGATAATCGCGCCCGGCGTGCCGTGCGCGGCGAGGACAGTTGCGATCTCCCCGGCTACTCGTGACAGCAGCGTGGCGGCCGGCGCGAGAGGCATCAACACCGGAAGCAACGTCAGCTCGTTAACCAGCAGCGCGACCTGTGGTCTCCACGGCAGTGCGGTGGCGTACCACTCACCGAGCAGCGTTGTCGACCGTTCGCCGTCTTGCAATGTTGGTGGGCCGATACGTTGCCGCAGTTTCGCCGTCGCCCGCAGGACCAGCACCATTTCATCGTGCCGCCTGCTCGAGGAGGTCGCATGACCGGCCTTGGTTGATCGGGGCTGGACGAACCACGCGCCGCCGGACACACTGGCGCAATGCCGACCGTATACAAGAACCCACGCGGTCAACACGCGGTGCGGCAATGGTGTTCGGAAGCCTTGGCGCGAGCGGGCTTCCCACTCACCAACGCGACCTTGGACACCAGCGTCGGCCGAGTGGAACTCACCTCCGCCGGAACTGGGCGGCCGCGGCTAGTCATGGTGCCCGGGACCGGCTTCAACGCTGCGGTAGCTCTGCCGTGGCTGCAGGCGCTGTCGGTCCGCTGGGCGACCACGGTGGTGGATCTGCCGGGTCAGCCCGGACTCAGCGATCCGCGTCGGCCTCGCCGGGGCCGGCTGGCCTGGTACGGCCGAGCGCTGGATGGAATTCTCGCGGCTATGGATGCCGACGGGGTTGTGTTGGTGGGCAATTCACTGGGCGCCGCCGTGGCCCTGGCCGCCAGCTCGCCCCGAATCGCTGCGCGGGCGCTGGTCTCACCCGCCGGCTTCATCCGTCTCAGAGTGGACCCGAAACTGGCGCTGGCTTCGGCCGTTTGGCTGCTGCGTCCGACGGCCGAACACACCCGCCGCATGCTCCGGTTGTTCGTGGCCCCCGGCGCGGACCCGCCCGAGACCGAGGTGGAGTGGATGGCCCTCATGGCCAGTTGTTGCCGCACGACTCTGGCCCCGCCGCCGCTGTCCGCCGAACTACTGGCCCGTCGCGCCGAGCGGCCCTGTGTCGTCGGGGTCGGAGAACATGACCGGTTCCTGCCACCCCATCGACTGGCACCGGCAGTGCGCCGAACCATGAATCTCGACGTTCGGGTGTTCTCCGGCGTCGGCCATCTGACCACCCCAGCTCACCTGGACGAGGTGGTGTCATTGGTGGCCGAGGTTGTCGATCCGCCCGCCAACTGAGCCATGCGGTCAGATGCACGGATCCAGCATCAGATTCGGCGACGCGGCATCGAGAGTCGGCTAGTGGGCGGCGGCGACGATGCCCGGCCAGCCGCCGTACTTCTCGCCGAGCCGTTTCCGCACCCACGCATCACTGGGCCGTCCGTTTTCTCTGGCCCAGATTCGGTATCCCTCCACCGTCGGACTGCCGCCCTGCGCT
>JAXIPB010000124.1:0-33342 GCA_045403155.1 Micromonosporaceae bacterium | reverse complement strand
CCGTCGCCATCACCCCACTCGACATAGCCACAGCCGCCTAGCCCACGCCTAGCCCAAAACTCGCGACCCAACCCCGGAAACGCCAACCCCCGGGGCGATAACCCGCGTCCGGCTAAGGTGTTGTTTTCCGGTCAGTCGCCCTGTCCGCCGCGTCGATACGGGCCAGTGTTGAACAATCGCGATGATCTTGGGACTACTCCTCGGTCTTGAGCCGGTCGCCGACGTACGGCTGTGACGGCCGCTGGAAGCATGCGCCCGAGACGCGCGACGCGATCGTACGTACGTGTCGGAACCCGGCTCGACGGTAGTAATCATGCAACCGGCGGTTAGTCGTCCACGCATCCAGGCGCAGCCAGGTCAGACCGGCATCAAACGAGCGGCCGCCGGCCCAGTCGAGCATCTCGGCGCCCAGCCCCTCACCCGCATGTTCCATCGGCACGATCATCTTGGCGACGTAGATCGCGTTACCCGGGTGGTCCTCGGGGTACCACAGCGCCTCGGGATCGCGATCGGGCTTCCACATGTCGTCAAGCCCCGTGTACGCACTCAAGGTGATCGTGGCGACTGGCGCCGAACCCTCCCAGACCATCCAGGTCTGGCCGGCCAACACCGTTGCGGCCACAGCCCACCGGGGAAGCGGTATGGACCACTGGTCCTCGCCGCCGCGGGCGAGCCAGGCAACCCGCTCACGGCGCCAAGCCATGATGGTGTCGACATCGCCGAGCGCCGCCCTGGTGACGATCATCGACCATCCTCGCGATTCATCACCGTGGGGTCACCGAGCGTGTACACGATCCGGTTGCGGTCGCCGGCGAAGATCGTGAGTGTCACCCGGACCGGGCGTTGAGCGGTGTACGCCGTTCGCACGTACACCAACGCCGGCGTCCCGCCCCGAAGGCCGAGCAGGCTCGCCTCCTCCGGCGTTGGCATTCGGGTGCAGATCTCCTCGCGGAAGGCGATCTGGAGGTGTCCCCTCTCGGCCAGCAGCCGCGTCGTACCCTGCGCAATGTCGGTCGGTGAGAACAGCTCACGCACCTCTTCGGCCAGGTCCATCGGGTAGTACGTGTCCTGAATGGACGCCGGATGGCCGTTGACGGAACGGATGCATCGGCGCAGCACTGCGGGCGCGTGCTCATCGACCTCCAATCGCTCGGCCAACTCGGCGGGCAGCCGGACGATGCGCAACTCGAAATCCTGGCTCGGCGTGTACCCTTGCTCGGCGACCTCGGTGAAGTACGCGTCGGACTCGCTGCGTAGACCGTCAGGCTGCTCGGCCCGGGACGCGTGGTAGGTCAGCGTCAACCGTTCTCGTACGACCATGCCGCCGCTACGTCCCGGAACATGCTCCACCAGGCCCTCGTTAATCAGTTGTCCGACCGCGAGTCGAACCGTGTTGCGCGAGACCCCGTAGTGCTCCATGAGCTGAGGCTCTGTCGGCAGCCGATCGCCAGCCTTCAGCTCACCCTGCGCAATCTTGTTTCGCAGTTCAGCGGCGATTCGGCGGTAGAGGACGGGCACACGAATTACCTCTCAGTAAGGGTGCCAACCAAATCTAACTCCCCACCGGACAGCCTTGCGTCGCCGATGGAATGGTTGGTACGTTTCCAACGTCACCGTCGATCACAACGAAATGCCGTTGCGTAATCGGGGAGCCGCTATGGATGTACAGCTCGCAGGCGAAGCTGCCCGCGAAATGGACAAGATCAGCCATGCGCTCCATCGATCGCGCGAGCTTGTCGCCAGCGTCGATCGAGCTCGTGCGGCCCTAGGCCTGGAGGGGCGTGAGTCGTACTCGCCACTGCGGACGCTCGTCGAACAGGCCCAGACCTCCGCGGAGCGAGTGCATCGAGTGCTCCAAGACGCTGCGGGGACGCTGCGATCACAGGAAGCCGAGTTGCCGTGAGGCACCTCGGGTCGGTAGCGCGAGGTGGAGCCTGGTCGATGGGGCCCGGGCCGGTGAGCGAGATGTGCGGCGTTGTTCGCCTGTGGCGAGAGCGCTCGCAGTACGCCGGATGCGGCGGCCGTGGTCAGAGGGGGTCCGGCCGCCGCATCCCAGCGGGCGGTCGCCGCCGAGGAGGACACGATGATTGACGGCGTACCGAGCGGACTCGATGAGCTTGACCTGGTAGACATCGCACCGTTGAGCAACCTCATGGACCTCGATATCGAACTCGCCACGCGAGCAGCACGGGTCCATGCCGGAACGATGACGCGCGCGGGATGGCGCTGCGCGAGCTGCGGTGCCGCTCACCCATGCCGGTGGCAGCGATGGGCCCGATGCCTCCTGCTCGGCGCCGGCTGGAGTCAGGCAGACGTCGATGCCCCCGCCCAAGAGAAGCGGCAGGCCGCTTGACAGTTGCTGACGTCGAGACGCCCGATTCGACGTCTGTCTCCGCATGCCAGCGAAGTCAGGCGTACGACGGACGTCCGTACATGTATGTCAATTCTTGCGTACGCCGAGACTCAGGGGAGGCACGGTTCATGATGGATGCCGGACTGCGGCGGGTAGAGCCGTGGCGAGCCGCGTACTCGGTACGCCGCGATTGGCCCGACGGAACCCATGAATTCGTCGGCTTGCGAATATCGGCCAAGGCTGCGGCGAACTTCCTGGCGCGCGACCGCAGGTTCTGGCGTCGGGCGCCGATGCGCCCGACCCACGGCGTCGTTGAGATCAGCATTCGTGACTTCGATCTGCACGCTGCCCGGCGCGGATGCCGCGCACCCGACTGTCCGAGCGCGGTCGCCGCTGCACGGCCGGAAGAGGCACGGGCATGACGGCGGCGAGGCCGACGGGCGGTCTTGCCCGCAAGTCCGTCGGAACGGGTTCACTCTGGGTGGTCGGCGTCGCCGCATCATCACCGATGGCGGTACTCGCTGGCGGCGTGATCGCAACGTACGCCGGCACGGGTGTGGTCGGAGTGCCGCTGAGCTTCCTCATCCTCGCCTTCGCGCTGACGCTTCTCACGGTCGGCTGGGTGGCAATGTCCCGCCATCTACCGCACGCCGCAACGGCATACGCCCTTCTGGCCCACGGCCTCGGCCGGGCATGGGGTGTCGCCGGCGCGGCGGTGGCGTTGGTCGCCTACAACTCCATCCAGATCTCGCTGTACGGGCTGTTCGGCGTGACGCTGTCCGGTCTGGCCGGCGGCGAGTGGTGGCTGTGGGCGGCGTTGGCCTGGCTCATCGTCGCACTCCTCGGCGTGCGGCACGTCCACATCAACGCGCGTGTGCTGACTGTCGCGCTGCTGGCCGAGGTCGCGGTCATCGCGCTGCTCGACCTCGCTGCGTTCACCAACCCGGCGGAGGGCTCCATCAGCCTCGCGCCGCTCAGTACCGGCGATTTGTTCGTCGACGGCGTCGGCGGCGTGTTCGCTCTGGGCATTGCCGCGTTCGTCGGGTACGAGTCCGGCCCGGTCTTCGCCGAGGAGGCGCGGGGACACAAGACCGTGGCGCGGGCCACCTTCGCGGCTCTGGTGTTCCTTGGCGTGTTCTACGCCGTCTCGTCCTGGGCCCTCGCCGTCGCGACCGGCCCGGACCGGGTCGTCGACGTCGCGCGTGATCCTGCGGCCGGACTTCCCTTCTCCATCCTCGCTTCGTCGTACGGCGACGCTGTCGCCTGGATGGCGATCGCGCTGCTCGTCACGAGCGTGCTCGCGGCCATGATCAGCTTCCACAACAGCGTTGCCCGCTACCTCTTCGCTCTCGGACGGGAGCGCGTACTGCCGGCCGGACTCTCGCGTCTCGACGCTCGGACGGGCGCCCCAACGGGCGGGTCCGTGGTCCAGTCCGCGATCGCGGCGACAGTGGTCGCGGCGTTCGCGACGGCCGGCGCGGATCCGCTGGCGGTCCTGTTCACCTGGCTCTCCACGGTGGGCGCACTCGGCGTGCTCGTCGTGCTGGTCGCGGCATCGTGGGCCGCGCTGCGCTACTTCCGCGCCGGCGGAGGAACCAACGAGGGGGCGTGGACCCGGAGCATCGCGCCAACGCTCGGTGTCATCGCGGGTGTGGCCGTGCTGGTCACCACCGTGTCCAATGTGGAGTCCTTGCTGGGTGTGCCACCCCGATCCGCGCTGACGTTCATCCTGCCGGGCATCATCATCCTCGCAGCGGTCGCGGGACTGCTCTGGGGCCTTTGGCTGCGCGCGCGGCACCCGGACGTCTATGAAGGCATCGGTCGCGGACGACCCCACCCGCTCGCGGTGATGGACCATCGCCTCGCCCAGGTCGAGGTGTGACGAGTGAACCAGCCACCGTCGCACCTGCGGACCCGAACTGCTGCTCCGACCGAACATCTCCCCGGCCTCGCCAACGGGCACCTCAGCCCGCTGTCAATCGCGCCCACGGGCCTGCCCTCAGTCCAGCCGACGGGCCCTTCTTCGGTCCCGTCGACGAGCCCTTCCTCGGTCTCACCGACGAGCATGCCCTCGGGTGCGCCCTCCGGCTCCGTTTCACGTCCGCCGACACCGGCCGCTCCCACCTCGCACGCACAGGCAGTAAACCCGGAGCGCGAGGCCGCCGAGGCGGACTTACGCAACCAGGTGGTCGATCGGCTACGGAAGATGAATGCTCTGCATGGCCAGCACGCCTGGGAGCGACGCAACCGCGATCCGATCGGTCCGCACGGGTTGGCATTCTTCTACTCCGTCGCCGTGCCTTCGCAGCCGGTGCGCTACCAGTTGGCGACGGCCACCCGCATGTTCCTCGACGGGGGCGAGGTCGAGAACCTGCCCCGGCTCCTGTATCAGCTGCACGGCATCGGATCCGAGTTCCTGCGCTCGGGGGGATTCGACCCGCGGGCACAAATGGCCGACCGGGTCGAGCCTATGCCTCGCGATGCCCGGTACATCGGACTCGGTGTGTCCAGCCTGGACACGCCGACAGGCACCTGGCGCGAGGCGAGGCAGACCGCCGATGGACCGCTCAACACCCCGGGTCGGTGTTTCGGGCTGCTCGCCGATGGCAGCCGTCTGCTGTGCGACCGGCGTGGTGAGCGGGAATACGGCGCCTTCCATATCTGGTCCACGCACAGCCTGGACATACTCCATGGCCACCCGATGCGCGCGTGGCGGTTCGGACCGCACCTGCTCCACGGCGAGCCCGACGTGGACACATGGCATTGGCTCACCCAACTCCACACCCTCGTCATCGAGGCCAGTCGCTGACCCGGCGACGAGGCCCGACCCCAACGACAGGAGCCGACACCATGCGAACCGGCGGCCCTCCCGCGTCAGGTCCGGAACCAGCCGAACCTGGCCACGACGAGATCACGGACGAACCCGGTCGAAAATTCCTGGCCACGTGGATGGGCGCCGTGAGGCAACGATGGCCGGCCGGAGCCGACCTCGCTCAGGCGCTCGCCGACTGCGCAGATCCGATGAGACTCCAGCTGAACTACCTGGACTTCGATGTGCACCGACGGCTGCTCCGGCGGGCTCACGCCGTGCCCGGTGGACTCGGGCGGGCGCTCAACTACCTACAGCAGATGGGATTCGTCACTCGCGCCCGACCCGACCGGCTGCATCGATGGGGCAGCATCACGTTGACGCTGCCGGACGTCCGCCCGTGACCGGAGTCCCGCACCAGGACGTAGCGGCCGTGCTCGCCAGCCTGCGCGAACGCCTCGAGCACGACCGTTTCACGCAGATCGGCTTTCCCGCCGCGGTGGATTTCGACTACTCCGAACTGGCGCCGTTCTTCGGATATCTGCTCAACAACGTCGGTGATCCGTACGTCGATGGTGTAGGTGGGCGCCACACCAAGGACCTCGAACGTGAGGTGGTCGCGATCCTCGCCGACCTCTTCAACGCGCCGCCGGACGATCGCTGGGGATACGTAACGACGGGGGGCACCGACGGCAACGAGTTCGGCCTGTATCTGGCTCGCGCGCTGCACCCGGAGGCGGTCGTCTACTACTCGACGGCCGCGCACTACAGCGTGTCCAAGGCGGTCGACCGGCTGGCGATGACCGCCGTCATCATCGGCGTCGGCAACGGCGGCGAGATCGACTACGACGACCTGCGGCTCGCCGTTACCGAATATCGGCACCGCCCGGCGATCGTCGTCGCCAACATCGGTACGACGATGACCGAAGCCGTTGACGACGTGACGGCGATAGCCTCGATCCTCGACGAGTTGAGGGTCTGCGGTCGCCATATCCACGCGGACGCCGCCCTGGCCGGCGTGCCCCTGGGGCTGATGGACCGTGGGTCGCGCCCTGGCTTTGACCTCGCCGACGGCGCCCACTCCATTTCGGTGAGTGGACACAAGTTCATCGGCTCTCCGTTCCCCTGTGGAGTGTTCGTCACCCGGGACAGCCTGCGTCGGCGAATCGGCCGACCGGTCGACTACATCGCCAGCTTCGACGCCACTACGGGCGGCTCCCGCAGCGGGCACGCTCCACTCCTGCTGTGGTACGCGCTGCGCCAAGCCGGACTTGACGGGTTGCGCGCCCGCGCCCAGCGCTGTCGCGACCTCGCCGCCTACACCCAGCACCGCCTCTGGTCCGCTGGCGTGCCCGCCTGGCGCCATCCGCACGCATTTACCGTCGTCATCGAAACGCCACCGCCGTCGATCACTGCCCGATGGAATCTGGCCAGTAGCCAGGGACTCAGCCACGTGATCTGCATGCCCGGCATCACCCGCGACCAGATCGATGCCTTCGTCGCCGATCTGACCGCTGCTGCGGACGTCGCCGCCCCAAGTGTCGCGGCGCACGACCCTATGACGGCGCTCGACGCCGCTGCGCGGACCCGCTGACATGCTGAGAAGGAGTCGGCCGCCGCCCGGGAGGAGGGCGGCGGCCTGTCGAGCTTGGCGCAGACCTGTCGGGCTGGCGTAGATCAGCAGTGGTGGAGTCAGCCCGCATACTGGATCGGGCCGGAGTTGCGCGCCATCGCCTCGAGGCGCTTGACCCGCTCCTCCATGGGTGGGTGGGTCGAGAAGAGGCTGCGCAGACCGCCACCGCGGAACGGATTGTCGATCATGAGGTGTGCGGTGCTAGCGAGCTGGCCGTCGGCCGGAAGCGGCATCGCCTGGGTACCGCGGTGAATCTTGCGGAGCGCATCCGCGAGCGCCTGCGGATCCTGGGTCAGCGCCGCGCCCGACTGATCGGCCTGAAACTCCCGGCTCCGGCTGATAGCCATCTGGATGACCGCGGCCGCGAGCGGACCAAGGATCAACATCATCAGCATGCCGAGCATCCCAGGGCCATCGTCATCATCTGACCGTCCGATCGGGATAAACCAGGCAATCTGGGCGAGCATCGTGATGATGCCGGCGAGCGCCGCCGCGACCGACGAGATGAGGATGTCCCGGTTGTACACGTGTGAGAGCTCGTGACCGATGACGCCGCGCAGTTCCCGGGGGCTGAGTGCCGCAAGGATCCCTTCGGTGACGCAGACCGCGGCGTTCTGTGGGTTTCGCCCCGTTGCGAACGCGTTGGGCTGTGGCGTCGGCGAGACATAGAGGCGTGGCATGGGCTGACCGGCCTGCGCCGACAGCTCGCGCACCATCGCGTACACCTCCGGCGCCTGGGCCTCAGTGACCGGCTTGGCACCCATGGTCCTGAGCGCGATCTTGTCAGACCAGAAGTAGGTTGCGGCATTCATGCCCAGCGACACGAGTACGGCGATCACTAGGCCCGTGCTGCCACCGAACCAGTAACCGATCAGCAGAATCAGCGATGTGAGCAGGCCAAGCAGGGCAGCGGTTTTCAGCCCGTTGCGGTGCCGATGCACGGAAATCTCTCCTTCTCGGGGACGAAACGCACCCAATGCAACGTTCGTCTCTGCCATCCATAATCCCGCGCTCTCCCCGAGTTGCCCTCAGGGTCTCCCTGGGAATTTACTGTGAGCCTCCCGCGCACCCCAGGCGCGATCTTGGTGTTTCCAAAGCGTGGAACGGCGGGAGGCGCCCCGAACACCACCAAGATCGCCACGATCATGACTCGCGCGCCGCCAAAACGTGCCGATCATGACCTGCAGGTCATGATCGGCGGGAGGAACGGGCGTCAGTTAGAGGGTGACGGCGTCTAGGACGAGTTGGGGGGCGAAGCCGACGACAATCGCGGCAATCGTGAGCGCGGCCAGGACGACGCTCACCGCGACCGGGACACGCGGCCATACCCCCCGCCTCGGCGCGCCCACAGCCGGCGGTTCGCCGGGAGCAGCCGATTGCGGGCCGAAGAGCGAGGCGGCGGCCCACACGTAATACGCAAGCCCGATCACGGCGTTGAGGGCGACGACGACGGCGAGCCAACTCGCTCCCCCGTCGAGCAACGCGCGGACGATGGTGACCTTGGCGAAGAGCCCGGCGAGCCCGGGCGGCAGACCGGCGAGGCCGGTCATGGCGAGCACGAAGGCCGCCGCCACCCACGGGCGGCGGCGCGCCGCGCCGCGGTAGTCGGAGAACGCGCCGCCGTCGCCTGGGCCGCGAAGCGCCACCACCGCTCCGAAGGCCGTCAGCTCCAGCACGACGTAGAAGACCGTGTACGCCAGCACGGCCGCCACGATCACCGGCAGGACCGATGGCGACCGGCCCGAGGAGAGGGCGAGGGCTCCCAATGGCGCGATGATGTAGCCGGCCTGAGCGACCGACGACCACGCGAGGAGCCGGACCATCCGGCGCTGCCGGAGCGCGGCCAGGTTGCCCACCGTCATCGTCAGCACCGCCAGCGCCGCCAGCGCTGGCCCGGCGACGTCCAGCCACGGCTCCAGGGCACCAATCGCGACGAGCAGCAGCGAGATCACGCCGCCCAGCTTCGAGGCGGTGGAGAGGTAGGCGGCGATCGGCAACGGTGCACCGTCGTACGTGGACGGCGCCCAGGCGTGGAACGGTACCGCGGCAATCTTGAACGCCAGTCCCACGAGAACCAGCACGACTGCCACGCCGACCAGCGGCACCGATCGGAGCTCGCCACGCGCGGCCAGTGCATCCCGAAGCGGCCCGAAGTGGACCCACCCGGTCGCGCCGTAGAGCAGCGCCGCACCCATGAGTGTCACCGCCGTGGAAACCACCGAGACGACGAAGAAGGTCACCGCGGCCTCGGCCGACGCGACCGAGCGCCGGCGCAGTCCAACCAGGATGTAAAGCGGCAGCGTCAGCGTCTCCAGCGCGATGATCAGCGTGATCAGGTCCCGCGACGCGCCCAACACGACGCCACCGGTCATCGAGCAGGCAAGCAGGAAGCAGTACTCCCCGGCCGGAACCTCGCGGGCGCGCAGCACGGGCACGGACAGGCCGAGCACCGCCACTGTGGCAGCGACAAACACAAACCCGGCCAACGTGGCCGTGCCATCCCAGCGATACGAGCACACCTCGTCGCCCATGCAGAAGGTCTGGCGGACGCCGCCGCGCCACGCCCACCAGCACGCGACGCCGGTGCCAAGGGCGCCGACCAGTGTCGCCGAGAGGACCAATGTTCGCCGACCCGGCGCGATGAGGTCGCAGAGAAAGGCGAGGACCGCGGTGCCCGCGGCGCAGTACGCGGGCAGCAGGGCTACATGGTCGATCATCCTGACCCCACCACTCCGGCCAGGACGTCGGCCAACGCCTCGACCGGCACGGCCGAGAGTCCGGTGACGAGCGCCGGCACGAGGCCGAGCACCAGTGCGAGCACGACGAGCGGAGCCCACGCGACAAGCTCGGTGCCGGACAACGTCGCTGGCGCCAACGACGCGACAGCCGGCGACGCCGGACCGTGGGTCACGCGTCGCAGCAGTCGCATGAAGTACGCCGCGGCGAGGGCCGCACCGACGGCGGCGACCACGCCGAGCACAATCCAGAATGGACCGCCCCGCGAGACGGCCGCCACGACCGCGAACGCCTCACCCCAGAAGCCGGCCAGGCCGGGCAGTCCCAGCGACGCGATCGCCGCGTACGCCAGCAGGCCGGACAGCCCCGGAGCGGTCTCCCGCAACCCGCCCAGATCACGAAGCGAGCCGGTATGCGCGCGATCCTTGATCGCACCGGCGAGGAAGAAGAGCAGGCCGGTGATCACCCCGTGGGCGATATTGCCGATCAACGCGGCCTGGAATCCGACCGATGTGAGCGTCGCGATGCCGAGCAACACAAAGCCCATGTGCCCGACGGATGAGTAGGCGATGAGACGTTTAACGTCGGTCTGGGCCAGGCAGACCAGGCCACCGACGATGATCGCCATCACCGCGAGGACGCCGAGAACGGGCGCCACCACCTCGGCGCCGGCCGGCGCTACACCGACGCCGACTCGCAGCAGCCCGTACGTGCCCATCTTCAGGAGCACCCCGGCCAGGATGACCGAACCGACCGTCGGGGCCTCGGTATGGGCGTCCGGCAGCCAGGTGTGCAGCGGCCACAATGGACTCTTCACCGCGAAGGCGACGGCCAGCAGAATGAACGCGGTGAGCTGGATGCCGCGAGGCATGGCCGCTCCGGCCGAGGTCGACAGCGCGACGAGGTCGGCGGTGCCGGCACTGGCGACGACGGTGAAGACGCCCACCAGCAGCAGCACGGACCCGAACAGGGTGTAGAGCACGAATTTTCGAGCCGCGTGCCGGCGCCCCTCGCCGCCCCATATCGCGATCACCGCGTACATCGGCAGCAGCACGACCTCAAAGAACACGAAGAAGAGCACCAGGTCCAGCGCAAGGAATACTCCGACGATCCCGACCTCGATCACGAGCAGGAGGGCGGCCAGGTGCCGACCGCGCACCGGCCCTCCACCCGAGTCGGGCACCTTCCAGCACGTGTACAGGGCGCAGAGCAGGGTCAACAGCGTCGTGAGGACGACGAGCGGATACGAGACGCCATCGACTCCTATGTGGAACCGTAGGTCGAGGCCGGGCACCCAGGGCAGATCCAACTCGACCCAGGGCGCGATGACGATCCCGTACGGGTAGGCGGGACCTGGTTCGACGAGAACCGTCGTTGAGCGCGATAGGACCAAAAGCGCACTGGCCACGAACGCCACGGCCGCGGCTGCGGTGGCGAGGATCCGACCGGCACGGTCACCCTCAGCCGGAAGCGTGGCGGCAGCGATGGCGCCGACCACGGGCGCGACCAGCGTCACGAGCAGCAGGATCTGGTTCGCCTCGAGCATCACGGCCACACCCCCACGATCGCGACAGCGGCGACCGCGAGCAGGGCGGCGCCACCGAGGACAGCGGTGACCGCTCGTGGCAATGCAGCCCGGTGGATGCGGGCCACCACACCGCCGAGACTCAGCGTCCCCTGGCCAGTCGCCTCGACCACGCCGTCCACACCGGACTCGTCGGCCCGCCGAACCGCCCTGGCGAGCGCGGTGACCGGGCGGACCACCAGAGCGTCCTGGATCGCGTCCAAAAAGAACCCGTTGCCGAACAGCGGCCGAAGCGGCCCGAGCACGCGGGCCGGGTCGTCGGCGGGTCGCCGCCGCCAGACCCACCACACGCCGGCAATGCCGAGGGCCTCCCAAGCCAGCGGTGCCGCGGCCGACGCTCCGATCGTGAAGCCATCCGGAGCGCCGAGTGCCTCGGCGAACCCGGGCGAGAGCGCGGCGAATCCGAGCACGGCGCTCGGCACGGCGAGCGCGACCACCGGCCAGGCCATGGGTCGATCCGGCTCGTGCCCGTGCGCCGCCTGGGCGGTACGCGGCTGATCGAAGAAGGTCCGCAACCAGAGCCGGGTCGCGTAGGCGGCCGTCACGAACACTGTGGCGAGACCCACTCCGTACACGAGCAGGAAGCGCCAGCCCGAGCCCTCCACGGCGACGTGCAGGATCTCGTCCTTGCTCCAGAAGCCGGCCAGCGGCGGCAGACCCACGAGCGCGCCGAGGCCGATCGTCATCGACCAGAACGTGACCGGCATCGAGCGCCGCAGGCCACCCATGCCCGACATGAGGTTCGTGCCGACCGCGTGGATTATCGACCCAGCCGCGAGAAAGAGCAGGGCCTTGAACGCTGCGTGGGTGAGCAGGTAGAAGAGCGCGGCCGCCGGAGACCCCACCGCGAGCGCCCCGGCCATGTACGCGATCTGGGATACGGTCGACCAGGCCAGTACCCGCTTGATGTCGTCCTGCGCCGTCGCGGCCAGCGCTCCCAGCAGCATCGTGATGGCGGCCATGACGGCGAGCACGCCGAGCGCCACCGTCGACGCCAGGTAGAGCGGGTAGAGCCGGGTCACCACGTAGATGCCGGCGGCGACCATCGTGGCAGCGTGGATGAGCGCGCTGATTGGTGTCGGACCGGCCATGGCGTCGGGCAACCAGGTATGCAGGGGGAACTGCGCGCTCTTGCCTGCGACGCCGCACAGCAGCAGGAGGCAGACCACCGTGACGGTGGTCGGATCCAGCACGCCCGGTTGGAGCACGTCCTCGAGACGGAAGCTGCCGGCCCGAACTCCGAGGATGACGACGCCGAGGAGGAACCCGACGTCCCCGACCCGGGTCACCAGGAACGCCTTCACGGCCGCGGCCGGAGCTTCCGGAAGTTTCCGGTCATGGGCGATGAGCAGGTAGGAGCAGATACCCATGACCTCCCAGCCGATGAGCAGCATGATGAGGTCGCCGGCGACCACCACCACCAACATGGCCGCGGTGAAGAGGCTGACCTGGGCGGCGTAGGGGGCATAGCGGTCGTCGGAGCGCAGGTAGGTCGTGGAGTAGACCTGGACCGCGAGGGCTACCGCGCCGACGGCCACGGCGACGTACGCCGCGGCCGAGTTCAGCCGTACCCCGTACGTCACCGGATATTCTCCGAAGGTCGCGACCACCCGGCTCGTCTCGACCAAGCCGTCGACGGTAGCGGCCAGGATGACCGCGATGACGAGCGCCGTGCCGGCGCCGACGATGCCGAGGAACCCGGCCCAGAGCCGGGAGCTACGCGGCAGCAGGAATCCGAGAAGCGCGAACCCGAACGGGACAAGCGGCAGCGCCGCCCCGAAGACGCCGGTCACCGCGCGACCCCTGCGGGCTCGGCGCTCGGTCGCGAGGGAGGTGCCGGCGGGCCGGTAGGCCCGCCATCGTCAGCGAGAGCGACGGTGTCCACCTGCACGGACTGCCTGAGCCGGTAGAGCTGAAGGACGATCGCCAGCCCCACTCCGACCTCCGCCGCCGCGAGCACGATGACGAAGAGCGCGAAGACCGCCCCCGTGGAGGGAAGCGCGACGCGCACCGTCGTGTCGGCGGTGACCAGCACCAGATTGACCGAGTTGAGCACGAGCTCGACCGACATGAGCACCAGGACGGCGTTGCGGCGGGTGAGCACGCCGTAAAGGCCAAGCCCGAACAACAGGGCCGCGATGACGTACGGGATGACGGGGTGCATCATCGCGGCACCCTCCCATCGTCGGCCGCGCTGACGTCCGGACGGGAGACCACGATGGCGCCGACCAGGGCGGCGAGCAGCAGGACCGACAGCACCTCGAAGGGGAGCACCCACCCGCGGAAAATCGCCGCTCCGACCGCCTCCGCCCCGCCGGGCGTCGTCGGATCCACTGTGGACCACCAATAGGCGTCCGCGAGCAATGCGGCCAGCCCCAGGCCCGCGCCGCCTCCGATGATCACGCCGGGCCATCGCGATCGGTCGAGATCGGGACTCGGGCCGATCGGCGCGCGGGTGAGCATGACCGCGAACAGAAGCAGGACGACGACCGCGCCGACATAGATCAACACCTGAACCCACGCCACCAACTCGGCCGTCAGCACCAGGTAGAGCCCGGCCATCGCGCCGAGAGCGACCACGAGCCACAGCCCGGCTCGCACGATCTGGCGGGTGGTCACCACGGCCGCCGCGGCCCCCACCGCGACGATCCCCAAGGCAAGCATCAGCACGTCGGCGGTGGTCATGGCCCGGCGCCTACACGTGACCAATGGGGCAGGCGAGCACAGTCATGGGCGACATCCTGCCATCAAACGGGGGCGCGTACACAGAGCCCGCCCCGGCGGTGCGACGAGGGCGGCGATAGGGTTTTCCGTGCCCGGGAGGCACCGCGACCTCGCTGCGTTGATCACCTCCAGCACCCTGCTGCGTTGATCACCTCCGGCACCCTGCTGCGTTGATCACCTCCGGCACTTGCTACGTTGATCGCCTCCGGCACTTGCTACGTTGATCGCCTCCGGCGAAGTGGAGTGATGGAATGGTCGAGGCTCGCCCGGTGCTGTCCGTGGTCATTCCCATCTTCAATGAGCAGGAAGTGCTCCCGATGCTCGTGGAGCGCCTTCGGCCGGTGCTCGACGGAATCGGGGAGTCGTACGAGGTCGTCGCGGTCGACGACGGGAGCACCGACACCACCCCTGCCCAGTTGCTGGGCATTCGCCGGATCTGGCCGCAACTGCGAATCATCAGATTGCGGCGGAACTCCGGCCACCAGGCCGCCTTGACCGCCGGTCTCCATCGCGCCTGGGGACAGTACGTGGCGAGCATCGACGCCGACTTGCAGGACCCGCCGGAGAAGATCCCGGAGATGCTGGCTCTGGCCCGGGACGAAGGGCTGGACATCGTGTACGGGGTGCGCTCCGACCGGAAGTCGGACACCATGATCAAGCGGCGCACAGCAGCCGCATACTACTGGCTCATGCAGCGACTCGCCGGCGTGCAGGTTCGATCCCACGCCGGCGACTTCCGCCTCCTCAGCCGGGCGATCATCGAGGTGCTGCGGGATTTGCCCGAGCACCAACCCGTGTACCGCCTGCTCGTGCCGTGGATCGGCTTCCCCAGCGGCGAGGTGAGCTATACCCGCGCGGGCCGCGCCGCTGGCCGTACGAAGTATCCCCTCGCCAAGATGGTGCGGCTGGCCGCCGACAGCGTCACCAGCTTCTCCGCCGCACCGCTACGGATCGCCACCTGGCTCGGTCTGGTGAGCTTCTTCTTCTGCCTGCTCATGCTGGGCTATGTCGTCGTCGCCTTCGCGCTGGACAAGACGGTGCAGGGCTGGGCATCCGTGCTGGCCACGGTGTTGTTCCTCGGCGCCGTGCAGTTGCTGAGCCTCGGCCTGCTCGGCGAGTACCTCGGAAGGATGTATGCGCTATCGCAGGGCCGCCCGGCGTACTTCATCGCCTATGACACATCCGAGGAGCCTGCCGCAGAGCTCAGGCCTGCTTCGCGGCCGCGGTCTGCTCCTTAGCCGGCTCACCGTTCGGATCGTGCGCGGGCGGCGCGGGTACCGTCCACATCCACTCGCGCAGCGTCTCCTTCTCATGAAGAAGATCACGAATGTCGTACTCCGCGTACTCGAACTCCGGCGACCAGTAGAGCGCGTCGAACGGGCAGGCCTCGATGCAGATGCTGCAGTACATGCAGAGCGAGAAGTCGATAGCGAAGCGGTCGAGCACGTTGCGCTGCCGCGGTCGAGCAGCGCCCGGAACCACGACCTCCTCCTTGTGCGAGTCGATGTAGATGCACCAGTCCGGGCACTCCCGGGCGCACAGCATGCAGACGGTGCAGTTCTCCTCGAACAGGGCGATCACGCCGCGGGAACGCGGCGGCAGGTCGGGCTCGACGTCCGGGTACTGGTGGGTGTGCGACCGGCGCGTCATCGTCTTCAGCGTGACCGCCAGGCCCTTCGCAAGCCCCACACCCGGAACATTGCTCATGCACCCATCCTGCCCGGTTTGATCGCGCCGCGCGAGCCACCAAGCGGATCTGTTGACTAGGATGGCGACGTGACCGCAGTTTTGAGCGAGGAGTCTCCGCCCGTGGACGGGTGGACCACCGATGACCTCGACGAGCTGCCCGAGGACGGCCGCCGCCGGGAACTCATCGATGGAGCGCTCATAGTGTCCCCTAGTCCGTCCGCCATACACCAGACTCTCACCGGTCGTCTGATGGTCGCGCTGGAGGCGTCATGCCCCGCCGAGTTCAACGTGACCCAAGGGGTCGAGGTCCGTGTGAACCGGCGCCGGTCACTCATCCCTGACGTCCTCGTGGCGACGGACGAAGCGGCCAATCGTGGGCCATCTCGATTCGCGCCGCACGAGGTTGTGGTTGTCATCGAGATCGTTTCGCCCGGTTCGCAGACCATGGATCGTTTCGCCAAGCCGGCGCTCTACGCGGAGGCCGGAATCCCCTTTTACTGGCGGATCGAGACGGTGGACGGCATCGAGGTGCACACTCACCGCCTGGACGTGACGACCGGTTCGTACGTGGAGAACGGCCTATTCACGACCCTCATCGACATTGGGCAGCCGTGGCCCATCAAAATCCCGATCGGCCGGATCACCCCGCGTCACTTCGCCAGCGGCGAATAGGAGGCTCAGCGCCTCCGGCGAATAGCAGACTCAGCGCCTCCGGCGGGCGAGACTCAGCGCCTCCGGCGGGCGAGACTCAGGTCATCGCGATCTTGACGCCGGCAGTGAGTACGAGCTGGAGCAGGGCCAATGGGACCAGTCCGAGCCAGCACAGCCGTTGCAGCTGATCCTCGCGCAGCCGCGGATAGGCGACCCGCAACCAGATCACGACGAACGACACGGCGAAGGTCTTGATGAGCGTCCACAACCAGCCGAGTTCGGTATCCAGCCCGAACGGGCCCTTCCAGCCGCCGAGGAAGAGCACCGTGGTCAACGCCGCGATGACGACGATCCCGACATACTCGGCGAGCAGAAAGAACGCGAACCGCAGGCCGGTGTACTCGGTGAGGTAGCCGAAGACGAGCTCCGAGTCGGCGATCGGCATGTCGAACGGGGGCCGCCGGATCTCGGCGAGGCCGGCCACGAAGAAGACGAACAGTGCCGGTAGCTGCCAGAGCAGCCACCACGGCTGCCACGCCTCCACGATGCCCGGCAAGGACAGCGTGCCGGCCGCCATCGCGACGCTCGCCGCGGCGAGGACGAACGGCAGTTCGTACGCCAACAGCTGCGCCGCCGCGCGCAGACCGCCCAGCAGCGAGTACTTGTTCGCGCTCGCCCACGACGCCATCAGCACCGAGACGACGCCGAATCCGAGGATGGCGAGGACGACGAAGAGTCCGATATCCAACGACTGGCCGACGAGCCCGTGCGGACCGAGCGGGATGACGAGCAGCACCACAAGGTAGGGCAGCAAGGCGACGAACGGAGCCAACTTGAACACCGGACCGTCGGCTGCGGCCGGTGTGACGCTCTCCTTCTGCACGAACTTGACGCCGTCGGCGACGAGTTGCGCCCAACCGTGGTAGGCGCCCGCGTACATCGGCCCGAGCCGGCCCTGCATGTGCGCCATCACCTTGTGCTCGGTCTGCCCCACGATGAGCGGCAGCGTCAGGAACGCCACCACAACAGCGGCGATCCGAATCGTCAGCTCCAGCCAGACCGGCATGCGACCTCCCGCGGCATCGTCGTGCCGATCTTACGGCCGCCAGCAACCCGCCTCCGCCCGTCGCCATTACGGAGAGCCGCAGCGGCACTGGACGCGTACCCGCGCGATCAAGGGTCAATGACGCGGACCGGTTCAATGCCTTCCGAGTCGCCTCGCCCGCGCTGGGGCCGGGCCGCGCAGCACGGGAGCCGGACTACTCGGGGTCGGAGGGTTCCTTGGTGGCGCGGGGGCCCCACTCGCTGGGGGCGGGCACGCCGGGTGGACGCATCGGCTGGCGCTTCGCCGTACCCTCCGCATGCGACTCACCTGGCTCCTTCGCGCCCGGCCACGGCTTGGCCACCCGGGTCGCGAGCACGAACTCCTTGCGCAGGGGATGGCCCTCGAACTCCGGCGGGAGCAGGAGCGGTACCAGGTTCGGGTGGCCTGGAAAGTCGATCCCGAACATCTCGTGCGTCTCCCGTTCGTGCCACGAGGCGCCGGGATATACGTCCACGATCGAGTCGAGACTCGGCTCTTCCTTCGGGATGCGGGTGCGCACGAGGACGCCGTGCCGTCGAGCGGTCGACCACAGGTGCGTCACCACGTCGTACCCCTGCTCGAGCTCGTCCACGGCGGAAAGCCAGTCGAAGAAGTCACACCCGAGCTCGTCGCGGGCCGCGGACACAGCGCCCACCCAGGACGTGGGCGGCACGTCCACTGTGGCGCGCGCCCAGCGGTCGCCGCCCGACACGCTGGCCTGCGCATCCGCGCCCACCGCCGCCACGAGCGCGGCTCCGACCTCGTCCGGGGACATGCCGAGATCCTAGAGCCTCACTACTCGGCCGACGGGTCCGGCGACGGGTGCTGATAGTCCACGTCGTCGGGGCGCATCGGGAGCGGGACGTCGTCGCCGAACGGAGATCCAGCGCCTTGCCGATCGAAGGCGACCTCGGTCAGCGGCAGCCGGCCGCGCTCATCGACCGGCGCTCCCTGCGGGCCGCGCTCGTCGCGATGCCAGACGACGCCCTCCGGCACGACGCCAGCGGCGACGTGGGCGCGTGGCCGCACCGGCGCGGGCGGACGAACCAGTGCGGCGGTGAGCGCCGCGGCGTCACGTCGCCCGTTCGGCGACCCGTCGATGCGCTGGACCCCGCCGAGCCCGGCCTGTTCCTGAGCGATCTTTTCCTGAAGCTGGAGGATGCCGTGCAGCAGCGCCTCCGGGCGTGGCGGGCATCCCGGGACGTACACATCGACAGGGATCAGCTGGTCGACGCCCTTGGTGACGGAGTACGAGTCCCAGTAGGGCCCGCCACAATTCGAGCATGCCCCGAACGAGATCACGTACTTCGGCTCGGGCATCTGGTCGTAGAGCCGCTTGATCGCGGGCGCCATCTTGTCCGTGACGGTGCCGGAGACCACCATCAGGTCCGCCTGCCGCGGGCCATGTGCAAACGGGATCACGCCAAGCCGGATGAAGTCGTGCCGACCCATGCTCGTCGCGATGAACTCGATCGCGCAGCAGGCCAGCCCGAAGTTGAACACCCACAGCGAGTAACGCCGCCCCCAGTTCAGCACGAACCTGATCGGCTCACCCAACACGCCCGGCAGCCCGGCCATCAAGCGCCTTCTCTCAGGTCCACCGCAGCACGCGCTTCCGCCAGGCGTAGAGCAGGCCCAGTGCGAGCACGCCCACGAAGATTCCCATCTCCACCACGGCAACCATCCCGAAGCCCGGGTCATCGAAGATCACGGCCCAGGGGAATAGGAACACGGCCTCCACGGCGAACAGGACATACAGGTACGCATAGACGTAATACCGGATCTGCGCCTGCGCCCAGTCGCCGCCGACCGGGTCAAGGCCACACTCGTACGTCGTGGACTTCTCCCGGCTGGGCCGAGTGGTCCGGAGCAGCCGGTTGGCCGTCATCGCGACGACGAAGAAGAGCACCCCGGCCAGAAGGAGCAGACCGAGCGTGGCATAGGAGCCGAGGTAACCGCCCACGTTCGCAGCCTAGCCATAAAAGATCGCCCGAACTAGGCGCCCGCATGTGTATGACACTTGCCTGGTCCGGCGCCCGTGAGCCGGGCCAAGTGTCGTACACTTGTCGCAATCTTGGAATTCTCGGCGCCGCGCGGCGCCGGTGAGAGTCGTGCCCCCGACAGAGGATTGGGGTGCCGACGTAGGCTCACAGGTGTAGGAAGAGCAGGGCCGGCGTATTGGCGGCGGGATACGCCACGGACCGACCCCCGACAACCGGCCCCAAGGAGGCCCGAACAGTGACCAAGCAGGTCCGACAACTGGATCGAGTGGTCATCCGCTTCGCCGGCGATTCCGGCGACGGTATGCAGCTCACCGGCGACCGGTTCACCTCGGAGACCGCGCAGCTCGGTAACGACATCTCCACCCTGCCGAATTTCCCAGCGGAGATTCGTGCGCCCGCCGGCACCCTTCCAGGGGTATCCAGCTTCCAGGTGCACTTCGCGAACTTCGACATCCTTACCCCCGGTGACGCGCCCAACGTGCTCGTCGCGATGAACCCCGCCGCCCTGAAGGCGAACATCGCTGACCTCCCCCGCGGCGCCGACATCATCGTCAACACGGACGAGTTCACCAAGCGCAACCTGGTGAAGGTCGGGTACGACGGAAACCCACTCGAGGATGGCTCGCTCGATGGCTGGGTGCTGCATCCCGTGGCGCTGACCTCGATGACCGTGCGGGCCCTGGCCGACCACGACGTCTCCAAGAAGGACGCCGAGCGCGCGAAGAACATGTTCGCGCTCGGGCTCCTGTCCTGGATGTACTCGCGTCCCAGCGACTCGACGATCAAGTTCCTCGAGCGCAAGTTCGCCGCCCGGCCGGAGCTGGCGAGCGCGAACGTGGCCGCCTTCAAGGCCGGCTGGAACTTCGGCGAGACCACTGAGGACTTCGTGGTGCGCTACGAGGTGAAGCCGGCGAAGATGTCGCCCGGCAACTACCGCAACATCACCGGCAACGTGGCACTGGCGCTCGGCCTCGTGGCCGCCGGCGTGCGATCCAAGCTGCCGATCTTCCTCGGCGCGTACCCGATCACACCGGCCAGCGACATCCTGCATGAGCTGAGCAAGCACAAGCGCTTCAACGTCACCACGATGCAGGCCGAGGACGAGATCGCCGCCGTCGGCGCCGCGCTCGGCGCGTCATACGGCGGGGCGCTCGGCGTCACCACGACCAGCGGGCCTGGGGTCGCGCTGAAAAGCGAGACCATCTCGCTCGCAATCGCGCTCGAGCTTCCGCTGCTCGTTATCGACGTCCAACGCGCGGGCCCTTCGACTGGCATGCCCACCAAGACCGAGCAGGCCGACCTCAACATGGCGCTGTTCGGCCGGCATGGCGAGGCCCCGGCCGCAGTTATCGCGCCGCGCTCGCCGGCCGACTGTTTCACCACGGCGATCGAGGCGGCACAGATCGCGCTGACCTACCGGACGCCGGTGATCCTGCTCTCGGACGGCTACATCGCCAACGGCTCGGAGCCCTGGCTGCTGCCCGACGTGGCCGACCTGCCGGACCTGCGGGTGGAGTTCGCGACGAAGCCCAACGGCGAGGACGGGCAGACGTTTCTGCCATACCTGCGTGATCCCAACACGCTGGCCAGGCCGTGGGCCGTGCCGGGCACGCCGGGGCTCGAGCACCGCATCGGTGGGCTGGAGAAGGCGGACCGGACCGGAGACATCTCCTACGACCCGGCCAACCACGACTTCATGGTCCGCACCAGGGCCGCCCGGATCGAGGCGATCAGCGTCCCCGACATCGAGGTCGAGGACCCCGACGCCGCCGCGCGGGTGCTCGTGCTCGGTTGGGGCTCAACGTACGGACCGATCGGCGCCGCTTGCCGCGCGCTGCGGCTCCGCGGCCTGCCGATCGCGCAGGCGCACCTGCGCCACCTCAACCCGATGCCGAAGAATCTCGAGTCGGTGCTTCGCCGCTACGACCGGGTGGTCATCCCGGAGATGAACCTCGGCCAGCTCGCTCACGTGATCCGTGCCCGGTATCTGGTCGACGCCATCCTGTACAACCAGGTCCGTGGCCTGCCGTTCACGGCCGCCGAACTCGAGTCGATGTTGGAAGACGTGGTCAAGAATGCCTAGCCTTCAGGGGGCTACGCCCCCCGAACGCCCCCCAAGGGCGCGGAGCCAAAACCTTCAGGGGGCTACGCCCCCCGAACGCCCCCCAACGGCGACGAGCCGGACTTCGTCCGGCGCTGATTCTGCCCGTCAAAGCGGAGCTTTGACGTTGACCGCCAAGGACTTCAAGTCCGACCAGGAGGTCCGCTGGTGCCCGGGCTGCGGGGATTACGCCATCCTCGCTGCGGTGCAGAGCTTCATGCCCGAGCTGGGCATTCCGAAGGAGCGGATCGTCTTCGTCTCGGGCATCGGGTGCTCGTCCCGGTTCCCGTACTACATGGACACGTACGGCCTGCACTCGATCCACGGCCGGGCGCCGGCGATCGCGACCGGCCTCTCCGTTAGCCGGCCCGACCTGCAGGTGTGGGTGGTGACCGGCGACGGCGACGCGCTCTCCATCGGTGGCAACCACCTGATCCACGCGCTCCGCCGGAACGTCAACTTCAAGATCCTGCTCTTCAACAACCGGATCTACGGGCTGACGAAGGGCCAGTACTCGCCGACGTCGGAGCTTGGCAAGGTCACGAAGTCGACGCCGGCCGGCTCGGCCGATTCGCCCTTCAACCCAATCTCACTGGCGCTCGGCGCGGAGGCGAGCTTCGTGGCCCGGACGATCGACTCCGATCGCAAGCATCTGCAGGACGTCCTCCGCGCCGCTGTCAACCACCAGGGATCGGCATTCGTCGAGATCTACCAGAACTGCAACATCTTCAACGACGGCGCCTTCGACATGCTCAAGGAGCCCGACACCCGCGATACCGCCCTGATCCGGCTCGTGCACGGGCAGCCGATCACCTTCGGCAAGGACGGCGAGTTCTGCGTCGTCCACCCGCCGGGCGGATTCGGACTCGAGGTGCGCGAGTCGGCAACAGTCGATCCCACCGAGATCGTGGTGCACGACGAGACCGTGGCGGAGCCGGCATACGCGTTCGCCCTGTCTCGGCTGCCGGCGCTGGACCTCTCGCACACCCCGATCGGGGTGTTCCGCAAGGTGGCCCGGCCGAGCTATGACGATCTGGTTCGGACGCAGGTGCAGTCCGCAACCGAGAAGGTGGCGGATCCCAACGCGGAACTCGTGAGCCTCCTCAACTCCGGCGACACCTGGACCATCATCTGAGCCGGATTAAGGAGGGGACCCCTCCTCACGCGAGCCGCTCGCGCTAACGCGGGGCGTCAAACGTGGGCAGCGAGAGGTCCGTCGTCGGGTCGGTGTCGATCGAAAGCCGCACGAGCGCGTGCGTCAGGTCTGGGTGCTCTACCTCCAGCGCATAGGCGGTCGCCTCGGCGAGGGTCATCGCCGCGCCATCGCCGTACGCGGAATCGAACGCCGAATCGCCCATGATGTGCCGCACGGCGGACTCGTGCCGACGGCCCATCGGTCCAATTGCGCCCTGGTTCGAGCGCAGCCTCTCCCGCGCCGCCTGCGACGCTCCGAATAGGGTCGCCGCCTGGGTCATCTCTCCGCCGAGCGCGCACCGCACCGCCATCGCGGTCAGCGCTTCGCAGGCGGCCCAGTGGTAACCGTGCGTCATCCGGAACCGGAGCGCGACGACGATGTGATCGTGGGCGGCGATCAGGTCCCCCCGGGACAGGGCCACCAGTCCGAGGAGCATGTCGATGCTGCGGCGACCACGCTCGGTGGGGTGGGTGGATGCCGCCGCCCGGGCAGCGCCCAGTTCGGTCGCCGCCTCGGCCAGTGAGCCACGCTTCCACAGCAGCAGCGCGAGGCAGAACACCGCCGGAAGTGCCTCGGCCTCGACGTGGCGTGACCTGGCCCAGTCGATCACGTCACGGCAGGCCCGCTCGGCCTCATCCTCGCGACCGAGGTTGACCAGCGCCTCGCCGCGGCATGCGCTCACCCGCGCGATCATTGAGGCCTGGCCGCTGCGCCAGGCCGCGTCCTCGGCCTGTACCAGCAGCCGAAGTTGCTCGCCGAACTCGCCGTCGGCGCCCGCGTGACGGGCATAGACGTGGTACGCGACGGCGAGCTCTGGCGCCGGCACCTCCTCAACGGTCGTTGGGAGCTTTTCGAACAGCCGGACGAGCCGGAACAGCCACAGTCGGCCCTCGCGCGCGAGGCCGCGCTCGCGCCACCAATCGTCAAGCTGTACGGCCAAGCGGAGCCCGCCGCGGACCCGGCCCGCCGTCACGCTCCAGTGCAGGCCGGCCCGCACCTCGGCCGCGAGCTGATCCAAGGGGTAGGTCGAGAGCGTCACCGGCTTGCCGTCGGCATCGGTCTGCATCTGCTCGAGCGTGTGCAGCGCCCACGCCAGATGTCGGTCCCGAGCCGCGGTCTCTTCACCGGCGGCGACAAGGGCCCGCACAGCGAAGGCCTTGATCGGATCGAGGATCCGGTAGCCGAGGTCGGCCTTGGTCGGGCCCGGCTCGGCGACCATGAGCGATTTATCGACAAGAACCGCCAACCGATCGACCGCGCTTGGGCCGGCCACCCACTCAACGGTGGCAAGGTCGACTGGGCCGGCGAACACAGAGAGCTGTCGCAGCAATGCCGCGGCGTCCAGTGGCAGCGTCCGGTAGGACCAGTCCACGGTCGCGCGCAGCGTGCTGTGGCGGTGCCTCCCGACGGTAACGAGCGCGAACTCGCCGGTGTTCGGACCGCCGGCGTCCAGGGTGCCGAGGAGGTCATCGAGTCGATCCGCGAGCTGCGCCGCGGAGAATAGGCGCAGACGGGCCGCGGCGAGCTCAAGCGCGAGCGGGAGCCCATCGAGGCGCGCCGCCACTCGGAGCAGATGAACCATCTCGTCATCGCCGGCACCTCGCCCGCCGCGCGCCGCCTCCGCCCGCTCCAGGAGCAGCGCCACCGCGTCCGGCGCTCTGGTGCCGTTGGGAGAGGTGAGACTCATCGGCGGGATGCGCCACACCACCTCACCCGGCACGCCTAGGGGTTCACGACTGGTAGCCAGGATCCGCACGCCTCGGCCCGCGGCCAGCAGACGATCCACGACCGGGCTCACCGCGTCGACGTGCGCGTCGCAGGTGTCGAGCAGGAGCAGGAGGCGACGGGCGGCCGAGTACTCGATGATGGTCTCCAAGATCGGCCGGCCGGGCTCAGGCCGCACGCCGAGCGCCTCGGCCACGGCGACCGCCACCAGGTACGGATCGGTCACCAATGCCAGGTCGACAAACCACACACCGTCGCCGAAGGAATCCACGGCGTCGGCCGCGACCTGCAGCGCGAGCCGGGTCTTGCCGGCACCGCCCGGCCCGACGACGTTGACCAACCGGTGGGTGTCGATCTGGGACCGAAGGCGAACCCGCTCCTCGGCCCGCCCAACGAAGCTCGCCGCCGGGGCGGGCAGATTGTGCGCGGCCGCGGCGAGGGTCCGCGGCCGTGGGAACTCCCGCTCGAGCCCATCCGCGACGAGCTGGAACAGCCGTTCCCGGCCGTCAAAGCCGCGCAACTGGTACAGCCCAAGATCGAGCAGCGACGCGCCGGCGGGGAGATCCACCGCGAGCCGCGCGGTCGACGCGGAGCACAGCACCTGCCCACCGTGGGCGGCAGACGCCACGCGGGCCGTGCGATGAACCTCGGGTGTCGCGTACTCGCCTCCGGCCGGCTCGGCGAAACCGGAGTGGAGGCCCATCCGCACCCGCGGCCGCGCCTGTGAATTTGGCCACTCATATGCGGTCAGCGTCTTCTGCGCCTCGGCGCACGCCCGAATTGCGGCATTGGCGTCGGGGAACGCGGCGAAGACCGAATCGCCCTCGGTGAACAACGCGACGCCGGCTCCCTCGCCCAGGGCGCGCAGGAGTATCCGCCGGTGCTCGGCGAGCACGGGCCGGTATTCGGCGCCGAGCAGCTGTGCCAACCGGGTCGATCCCTCTATGTCGGTAAAGAGGAATGTCACCAGTCCGCTCGGCAGGTCACGCGTTGCCGACACGGTTGAACCTCCGACCCCCTTTTGGAAGTTCTCGCTGGTTCCGCAGGTTCCGGAGGTTCCGGAACTCGCGCTCATCCTGCCGTACGCCGTCAACGACCAACCATCAGCCGAAACGGCCGCGTTCGGACCACCCCAAGGCCGAACCCGCCATCGACGATGGGCAACCAGCGCTCACGAGCCACGCCCGGTCGGCGATACTCTACGGATGGCCCGGAGGGAGAGCAACGACACGCGCCCGACGGCGGACCTCGAGGCGCCTACGGCGGCCGTGCGCGAGGTCGCACCTCCGGACGAGGAGGACGCACCGCCCGCGACCCACCGGCGCGGACCGGGCCTGTGGTTGCCATTGGCCGTGTTCGGCGCGCTGCTGGTCGCGGCGGCCGTAGTTGGACGGTTCGTCGTTCCGGCCGGTGGTCCCGATCCCGGAGCCGCGCCCCAGCCGCAGGCCGAGGGCGACCGCACGCCCGGCGCGCCAACGTTCGACGCCACCCTCGGCCCCACCTTGCCGCTGCTGCCCACGCCGCCGATCCGCCCCGCGGATGCACTGGCCGACTGGGCCGGCCGAGTCGCGGCGGTGATCGGGGTCCCGATTGTGGCGATTCAGGCCTATGGGTACGCCCAACTGCACATGCAGACGTCCGATCCGCAGTGCCGGCTCGGCTGGACCACCCTGGCGGGTGTGGGTGAGGTCGAGTCCCATCATGGCCAGGCCGCGGGTGCGGTGCTGGAGCCTGCCGGCCGATCCACTCCGGTCATCGTCGGGCCGGTTCTGAATGGCCAGGATGGCCGAGCCCTCGTCCGGGACACCGATGGTGGCGCCTTCGACGGCGACGTGACATTCGACCGTGCCATGGGGCCGATGCACCTGTTGTCCAGTGTGTGGCGGACACACGCGATCGATGCCGACGCCGATGGCATCCTTGATCCCTTCGACATCGACGACGCGAGCCTTACCCTCGCCCGCTTCCTGTGCTCGGGCCCGGAGGACCTCGGGCGGCTCGCCGACTGGAACGCGGCGATCGGCCGCCACCACTCGGGTGACGCGTACGCACGCTCAGTGTTTCAGGCCGCAGATGGTTACGGGCAAAGGACGCGAGGCATCACCTGATGCCGCTATCGCCGCGTAGACCGTTGTCGAGGCGGTCCAAAGCCGGCAAGCTGGTTGCGTGAGGCTACGCGAGTGGGACCCCGCATCCGCGCCGGAAGCCGAACTCTTGGCCTGGCTGAAGGCGTACAACAGCGCCCTCTCGGCCGACCTGCCCGACGATCCCCCGTGGGGCATGGACCGGCTCAGGGAGTATCTATCGGTGACGATGCCCGGCGAGCGCCGGTTGACATGGCTCGCCGAGGACGAGGCCGGGACAGCGATTGAGGTACGCGGCTACGGGCGCCTGCTCATGCTGAGCGGACTCGGCGTGCTCGAGCTGTTCGTCACCCCACAAGCGCGCCGCCGCGGAGTCGCTCGCTCCCTGCTGGCTCTGATCGCGGAGAGGGCGGTCGAGGAGGAGTTCACGTCGCTCGGGGTGGAGGTCGCCGGGGAGACCGCGGCGTCCGGGTTCTATCCGGCGCACGGTTTCAGCAAAGCCCACACGGAGTTGCGCGCCCTGCTCGACCTGAGGTCGGTTGACTGGCCACATCTGGAAGAGATGGCGGCCGCTGTCGTGCACGGGTACCGCATCGAGTACCACCCGCACGATCTGCCCGATCGCATGCTCGCGGCGTACGCGGAGGCGAAACAGGTCCGGCGCGTCGATCCCGGTGGCGACCTCGAGCTGCGTCCCAGTTCGTACGACGCGGACCGGCTGCGGTCCAGCCTGCGCTGCCTGCAGGCTCGCGGCCTCACGCCGTACATCGTGATCGCGGTGCACGAGCGCTCCGGCCAGATCGCCGGCCTGACCGAGCTCGTGGTGCCGGCCCAGCACCCGACCCGGGCCGATCAGTACGACACCACGATCGTGCCCGAGCACAATGGATATGGGCTCGCGCGCGCTATCAAGGCGCGGATGCTCCTCGAGCTGCGGTCAGCCGAACCGCAGCTGCACGAGGTTCAGACCTGGCACGCCGCCGAGCGGGAAGCCTTGCTGCAGGTCAACAACGAGCTCGGGTTCAAGCCGGAGCGGGTGTGGCAGGAGTACGAAGTGGACGCCCGCGAACTGGCCGCCCACCTCCGAAACGCCCAGCGCCGCCCCTAGTGCCCACCCCACCTCCGAAACGCCCAGCGCCGACCCAGCGCCCGACCCAGCGCCCGACCCAGCGCCGATCATGATTTGGAGGTCATGATCGACGCCAATTCGCGACCGCGACATCGCCGGGTAGCCGGGAGGAGTCTCACCTCCCGGCCCCCACAGAACCGGACGTGACAGTCTCCCGTCATCCGGCTCGTGCCGTTCTGATCACCTAGAACGCGTGCTCCAGTGTCCAGTGGGCGAAGAGTCTGGGGTACTGCTCGGTGACCCGATGCCAGGCCGCCAGCGCCTTCTTCCAGGAGCGCAGTCGCCGGTACGTGTTTCGAAGCCATCGCATCAGGTAGGTGTTGATGCGGCGTAGGAAGGGACGCAGCGCGGTGGGGTAGAACGCCCCGTAGTACTGCATCCACCCGCGAACGACGGGGTTGATCAGGTTCGCGAGTTGTCGGGTGGTGGACCCGGTTCGGCGGTGCAGGCGCCAGTCGCGCAGCTGCCCGCCCATCCGTTTGAGGGCGTCCTTGCTGACCGCCGGCAGGAACGCGGTGAAGTTGACCCCGGTCCTGCCGTTGCGGGCCTTGCGAGCGCGGAAGGTGAACCCGAGGAACGTGAACGAGGTGTGCTCGTAGTCGCCGCGGCGGTTGCCGTCGCGGCAGTACACGATCCGGGTCTTGGTCGGGTGCAGCCGCAGCCCGACCTCTTCCAACCTGTCCCCGATGGCCTGGCGCACCAGGTGCGCCTGGTCCTCGCTGACGCAGTGCACCACCGCGTCATCGACGTAGCGCTCGAACGGGACGGTCGGGAACTCCCGCGCCATCCACGTGTCGAACCCGTAGTGCAGGAACAGGTTCGCCAGCACGGGCGAGACCGCCGACCCTTGTGGGGTGCCCCGGTCGCGCCGCTGCACGGTGCCGTCGGGCAGTGCCAGCGGCGCAACCAGCCACCGCTTCACATACAGCACCACCCACGGCTGGTCGGTGTTCGCCTCCACCGCCTTGATCAGCAGGTCGTGGTCCACGGTGTCGAAGAACTTCTGGATATCCAGATCGATAGCCCAGTCATACCTCCAACACCGCTGCCGGCATGCCCGCACCGCGTCGTGAGCCGACCGGTTCGGCCGGTACCCATAGGAGTCTGGATGGAAGATCTGCTCGACCCTCGCCTCCAGCCTGCGGGCCACCACCGTCTGGGCGACCCTGTCCGCGATCGTCGGTATCCCGAGAACCCTGACCCCACCGCCATGCGGCTTGGGTATCTCCACCGCCCGCACCGCCGGCGGGAAGTACGTGCCCGACGACATCCGATTCCAGATCTTGTACAGCCTGTTCTGCAGATCCTTCTCGAACGCCTCGATCGACACCCCATCCACTCCGGCGGCGCCCCTATTGGCCTTCACCACCTCATACGCGTCCCACACCTCCGACTTCGAGATCGCGAACGACTTGTCAGGTGACTTCTGCTCACCCACGTGACTCCTCCCGGAACCCCGGTTGATCAAACAGATGAACCACGAACGACCCGACCCCTTGGCTCCACCCCCATTACGGGACTTCCCAGCTACTACGGGCCGGTCCGCCAGCGCACCCCGCCTCGGTACTCAGTCCCTCGCGGGTTCAGCCCGCTTGGGACGCTCCCTCTCGCCGCCCCCACCCCAGGGGACAGCCGTATCGGGGCCCGCCTTCATACGTTCCGTGCAAGAGCCGCAGACCGGGCTCACGTCGCCTGCATGCCGGACACCACCTGGCCAGTAAGCGGACACCCGCCAGACTCCTCCCGGAGTTGATCACCTACCCCGGTTCTGATGCCACCTAAAGATCGCTAACGGCACTTCAACAGCGATTCGCTCACGCTCGTCTTCCCGATCCCCACCTAATAAGAACTACCGAGTTGGCGAGAGTCATACTCGGGTCCGGTAGCCGCCGGCAGGTGAGCACTCTCCCCACCCGGACCTTGAGTCCTGGCGTCAGATCGTGCCCCTGCCGGTGGTCGGGAGACAAGATCGCTGATGGGATGTCGTGCCCGTCGATGGTTGGCGTGAGCACTCGTTTATTAGGTCGCTGGTAGTTCTCCCGCAGGCTCACCGGAGAGACGATGTCCACTATGGATTGGAGAGAACGTTGCTGTTCGTCGGGGATGACTGGGCCGAGGAGCACCACGACGTCGAGCTGCAGGACGAGACCGGCCGGGTGCTGGGCAGGGCGAAGCTGCCCGAGGGCGTCGCGGGCATCGCCGGCTGCACGCGATGATCGGCGAGCACCTCGGCGAGGACGACGACGCCACCACGGTGGTCGTCGGGATCGAGACCGACCGCGGCCCATGGGTGCAGGCGCTGATCGCGGCCGGCTACCAGATCTACGCGATCAACCCGTTGCAGGTGGCCCGTTACCGCGAACGCCATGGTGTGTCCGGCGCCAAGAGCGACACCGGTGACGCGCACGCGCTGGCCGACATGGTCCGTACTGATCGCCACCAGCTGCGCCCGGTCGCCGGCGACAGCGTCGAGGCCGAGGCGGTCAAGGTCGTCACCCGGGCGCACAAGACGCTGATCTGGGAACGCACCCGCCACATGCTGCGGCTGCGCCACGCGCTGCGAGAGTTCTTCCCCGCCGCGCTGGTCGCCTTCGACGACCTCACCGCCAAGGATGCGCTGGAACTGCTGGGTACCGGGCCGGACCCGGCCTCGGCCGCCGCTTTGTCGACCGAGCAGATCACCGCAGCGCTCAAACGCGCCCGCCGCCACCACGCCGCCGCCAAGGCCGAGCACATCGCCGCCGTACTGCGCACCGAGCACCTGGGCCAACCAGCCGTGGTGACGAAAGCGTACGCGGCCACCGTCCGCGCCCAGGTGGCGATCCTGGCCACCCTCAACACCGAGATCAAAACCATGGAAGAGCAGGTCGAGGCCCATTTTGGCAAGCACCCGGACGCTGATATCTACCTCAGCCAGCCCGGCCTCGGCGTCGTGCTCGGCGCCCGGGTGCTCGCCGAGTTCGGCGACGACAAGAATCGCTACGCCGACGCTAGAGCCCGCAAGAACTACGCCGGCACCAGCCCAATCACCCGCCAGTCCGGCAAGAAGAAGCACGTCCTGGCCCGCCACGTCCACAACGACCGACTCGTCGACGCCCTTGGCCTGCAAGCCTTCGCCGCGCTACGCGCATCCCCCGGCGCCCGCGCCTACTACGACCAACTCCGCGCCCGCGGCACCGGCCACCGCGCCGCCCTACGCCAGCTCGGCAACCGCCTCGTCGGCATCCTGCACGGCAGCCTAAAGACCAGCACCAACTACCACGAAGACAAGGCCTGGACACCGATTCAACCAGATCAACAACTTGCTGCTTGACAAAAAGACTCATGGGATGTCTGACGCCCTCACCGGGCGCCTTTTCCACCTCGTTCACCACGACGGTCTTCAGCCAACGCAGCAGGCGGCGGTTTGAAGCCCCCCTCCGCAGGGTGACTTCGAAGGGCCAGATCCTTCATCTCCTGCACAGCACCACGTTCAACAGCAGCGACCTACACGCCACCACCTTCCGTGTTCGCATTCACAAATGATCACGGCGATCTTGGGAGAGGTCCACGGCAGGCGAACCGCCGCGCTGCCGGAAGATCGCGGTTACCGGTGCGAACGTCGCGTGGAGCGTCACATTCGAACCGCTGAGTCAGATCTTCACTGTGCTGGAAGGCGGGAGATCGGCGCGATCTAGGTGCGCCCGATTAGGGCAGACGGCGGGCGATCACGTCCCAGACGGCGTCGGCGACGTCCTCCTTCGGCGCCTCTGACACCTCGTCAACCGTGCCGTCGGCGAACAGCAGGGTCACCGCGTTGGTCTCCTTGCCGAAGACCTTGTCGACGCCGACCTCGTTGATGACGATCAGATCCGCATTCTTCCGCACCAGTTTGGCCCGGGCGTGCTCGAGCGCATCGTGGGTCTCCGCCGCGAAAGCGACGAGCAGTTGGCCGTCGCGCTTGCGTTCGCCGAGCTCCGCGGCGATGTCGGGATTCGTCACCAGACGCAGCGAGGGCGCGCTGCCGTCCTCGGACTTCTTGATCTTCGCCTCCGCGTACGACTCCGGGCGGAAGTCGGCCGGAGCGGCGGCCATCACAACGACATCGGCCGCGGACGAGGCGTCGAGGGTGGCCTTGCGTAGCTCCTCCGTGGTGCCTACCCGGATCAGCTCGCCCACCGCGGGGTCCGGCAACGAGACGTTGGCCGATATCAGCGTCACAGACGCGCCTCGGGCGACCGCCGCGCGCGCGAATGCGTACCCCTGCTTGCCGGATGACCTGTTGCCGAGGTACCGCACCGGATCGATCGGCTCGCGCGTCCCGCCGGCGGTGACCACGACACGCCGCCCCACCAGATCCTGGCTCTGCTCCCCCCCACGCAACACCCGACGCAACACCCGACGCGCCACGGCGAAGATCTCCTCGGGTTCCGGGAGCCGACCCTTGCCGGAGTCAGCGCCGGTGAGCCGCCCCGCCGCTGGCTCCAGCACAACAACCCCCCGCGAGCGCAGCAGCGCGACATTGGCGACCGTGGCCGGGTGCTCCCACATCTCGGTATGCATCGCCGGCGCGAGGACGACCGGGCACCGGGCAGTCAGCAGGGTGTTGGTGAGCAGATCGTCGGCCAACCCATGGGCGGCCTTTGCCAGGAGGTCGGCGGTGGCCGGCGCCACAACCACGAGGTCGGCGGACTGGCCGATCGACACGTGGGGCACCTCGTGCGCGTCCGCGAACACATCCGTGGCGACGGGCTGTCCCGACAGCGCCGCCCAGGTCGGCTCGCCGACGAAGCGGAGGGCGGCAGCGGTCGGCACGACCCGCACGGAGTAGCCCGACTCGGTCAGAAGACGAAGCAGTTCACAGGCCTTGTACGCGGCGATCCCGCCGGCGACGCCCAGCACCACCCGCGGAGTCGGCACCACCGGCGGAGTCGGCACGACCCGCGGATCCGGCACCACCCGCGGAGTCATGCCCTCAGCCCTCGGCCGGCTCCGCGGTGAGCAGATTGGTGTTGATCTCGCGAAGGGCGATGGAGAGCGGCTTCTCCTGCGGCGTCGTCTCGACCAGCGGGCCGACGTACTCCAGCAGGCCCTCGCCCAGCTGGCTGTAATAGGCGTTGATCTGGCGCGCGCGCTTGGCAGCGAAGATCACCAGAGCGTACTTCGACGGCGTCTTCTCGAGGAGCTCGTCGATCGGCGGGTTCGTGATGCCTTCGGCGTTTGCGATGGTTCCGGACACTGAGATCCTTCGGTGATCTTGATAAAGACCCGCTCTAGCGGGTGGTCTGTAAGCCGAGTAATCCTAGCAACTCGTCCGCGGCCTGCTCCACGAAGTGGTTGATGATCGTCACATCGAAGGCTGGCTGTGCCGCCATCTCCTCGCGCGCGTGGTCAAGACGGTGCCTGATCGTTTCGGGGTCGTCGGTCCCGCGCCCGATCAGGCGACGCTCCAACTCGTCCCAGCTGGGTGGGGCGAGGAACACAAGCAACGCCGATGGCATCGCGTCGCGTACCTGTTGGGCGCCTTGCAAGTCGATCTTCAGCAGGACGGGCTGCCCTTCACGCAGGCGAGCCTCGACCGGGCCTCGCGGTGTCCCGTACATGTTGCCGGCGAACTCCGCCCACTCGAGCAGCTGCCCGCTCTCGGCGAGGCGCTCGAACTCGGCCCGTTCGATGAAGTGGTAATGCACGCCATCGATCTCGTACTCGCGCCTGCGGCGCGTCGTCACTGAGACGGAGAGCCAGACCCACGGCGCGCGCCCCCCGAGCAGCACGCTCACCCCGTCCGTTGCGCCCCCCGCGGGGCCGGGCCCGACGCTAACCCGCGCCACCGGGGGCGCCGCGTCGCGGGGGCCAGCGGGA
>JAXIPB010000073.1:0-3726 GCA_045403155.1 Micromonosporaceae bacterium | reverse complement strand
GTGACCCGCTCCCCTTATCCTCACTGTCATGATCGGCGCGATTTCGCGACGCCCACACCATGATCACGGCGATCTTGCGCTCTTGTCACTCGGTTCCGGTGTAGAGCGACTTTCGGCGCTGAATCGGTCGAACTCGCCTAAAATAGGTCGTACGATCATGGACGCTCTTACTCTGACCCGGTGCTCGCGTGACGTGGCGCCGCCACTCCGGCGATGAGGCCCTTCGATCCGCGACTGGTCCGCTACGCCCGGGGCACCAGGCGCTACCTCATCGCAACGACCGTGCTGGGCCTCGCGTCGGTTTCGCTCGTCATCGGCCAGGCCGCGCTGCTCGCCTCCGCCATCACACAAGTCTTTCTTTCCGGCGCCCGGGTCGCGGATATGCGCGGCACGCTCGTTGCCCTGGCGATCATCGTGGTGTGCCGCGCGGTTGTGGTATGGGCACAGGAGGTCGCGGCGCACCGGGCCTCGGCCGGCGTCAAGAGCGAGCTCCGCGGGCGGCTGTTGGCGCACGTGCTGAGACTCGGCCCCGCGTGGCTGCATGGCGCACGCTCCGGGGAAGTCGCGACGCTCGCCACCCGCGGTCTTGACTCGCTCGACGCATACTTCGCGCGATATCTGCCCCAGCTCGTTCTGGCCGCCCTGGTGCCCGCTGCGGTGCTGGTGTGGATCCTGCCGGCCGACGTCGTGGCGGGGCTCACGATACTGGTGACGCTGCCGCTCATTCCCGTGTTCATGGCGCTGGTTGGCTGGACGACAGAACAGCACAACCGGCGCCAGTTCGCGGCGCACTCGCGGCTCGCGCATCACGTGTTGGAGCTCATCGCCGGGCTGCCGACGCTGAAGGTGTTCTCCAGGGCCAAGGCGCAGGCCCGGGTCATCGAGCATCTCACGGACAACCAGCGGCGCCTCACGATGCGGTCACTGCGTCTGGCGTTCCTGTCCTCGCTCGTACTTGAGTTGATGGCCACGCTTTCGGTCGCGCTCGTCGCCGTCGGTGTCGGCCTCCGTGTCGTGCACGGTTCGCTCGACCTTCGTACGGCACTACTGGTCCTCATCCTTGCGCCCGAGGCGTACCTGCCGCTGCGCCAGCTTGGCACCCACTATCACGCGAGCGCCGAGGGCCTCGCCGCGGCCAACGGCGTGTTTGCGATCCTCGAGACGCCGCCGCCCAGCGATGCTGGGCGCACCGATCTACCCGATCCCCGTCAGGTGCCCTTGCATGTGGACGGAGTGGCGGTGCACTACACCGGCCGCACCGAGCCGGCCCTGCGCGAACTGTCGCTTCGCATCGATCCGGGCGAGACCGTCATGATCACTGGACCGAGTGGGTGCGGCAAATCCACGCTGCTCAACGCAGTACTGGGATTCGCGCGCCCCACGACCGGACGAGTGGTCCTCGGAGAAGGGTCAACCGCGGTGGACCTCGTCGATGCGGACGGCGACGCGTGGCGAGCGCAGATTGCGTACGTACCGCAGCGGCCCTATCTCTTCGCCGGGACCGTTGCCGAGAACATTGCATTGGGGCGCGCCGACTCGACCTCGGCAGAGACGCTGCGCCGCGCGGCTTTCGCGGCCCGCCTGGCTGACCTGCCCGATGGTCTGTCCACGATGGTCGGTGAGGGCGGCACCGGTATATCAGCCGGGCAGCGGCAACGGATCGCGCTCGCCCGCGCATTTCTCCGCGACTCGCCAATCGTCCTGCTCGACGAGCCGACGGCGAATCTGGACGCGCAGACCGAGGCCGACGTCGTGGATGCTATTCATCGGCTTGCCGAGGGGCGGACCGTACTCGTCGTGGCGCATCGGCCAGCGCTCGCGATAGCCGCCGACCGCGTCGTCGACCTGCAGGACGCGCTGCCCCCGGTGGTGGCCCCGGTGGTGGCCCCGGTGGTGGGCCAGGTGGTGGGCCAGGTGGCTCCAGCATGACCGGCACGATGATGCGCCTCCTGGCGTTGGCGAGGCCCGCGGCGGGCAGGCTCGTACTCGCGACCCTGGCCGGCGTCGGCGCGACCGGATGCGCGATCGGGTTGATGGCGGCCTCGGCCTGGCTGATCTCGCGGGCCGCCCAACACCCGCCGGTGCTCCATCTCACGGTCGCGATCGTGGCGGTGCGGGCATCCGCCCTCGGGCGCGCTGGCCTTCGATACGTCGAACGCCTCACCGGCCACGACGCGGCCCTCCGCGTGCTCGGTGAGGTCCGGGTGCGTGAGTACGCAAGCCTGGAGCGACTCGCGCCGGTCGGCCTGGTCCGGGCCCGGGCCGGGGATGTCGTCTCCCGCTTCGTCTCCGATATGGACTCCGCGGTCGACGTCATTACGCGCTTCGTCCTGCCGTACCTGGTCGTGGTCCTGGCCGGCGTCGCGACCGCAGCCTTTGTCGCGTCGCTGCTGCCGGCGGTGGGTGCGATCCTGCTCGTCGGTCTGCTCGTGGCCTGCGCCGGCGTACCGGCGATCCAGGCGGTCGTTGCCCGGCGGGAGGACCGGCGAACAGCCCAGCTGAGGGGTGAGTTGACCGGCCAGGTCGTCGAGCTTCTCCACGGTGCGCCGGACCTGGTCGCGTACGGCGCGGGGCCGGAGCGACTGGAGGGAATCGCCGAGACCGACCGACGGCTGCGGTGGGCGGCCGCTCGGGCGAGCACCTCGGTCGGGCTTGGCGGCGCCCTGGTGGCGATGACGGCGGGTGCCTGCGTCTGGGCGGCGCTGGCGTTGGGGACGCCAGCCGTGCGCGATGGCACGCTGGCCGGCGTGCTGTTGGCGGTCATCGTCCTGGTCCCGCTCGCCGTGTTCGAGGCCGTCGCGACGCTGCCCGCGGCCGCAGCCCAACTCGGCCTCGCGCGATCGGCCCTTCGCCGGGTATTCGACATTCTCGATCGGCCGGCACCGATCGAGGAGGCGGGCCAACCCGCGCAGTTGCCCCCGCCTCCCTACCACCTGCGGCTGGAGAATGTGACCGCCCGCTGGGCGGACGGAGCGCCCGATGCCGTCACGGCGCTCGATCTCGACCTCACGCCGGGCGGCCGGGTCGCCCTCGTCGGGCCGACCGGGGGCGGAAAGAGCACCGTCGCCGCACTGCTCGTCCGGTTCCTCGATCCGGTGAACGGCCGGGTCACGATCAACGGAGTGGACCTGCGGCGATTGGCGATCGACGATGTACGTCGGGTGGTCGGGCTCGTCGCCGAGGACGCGTACGTGTTCGACACGACGATCGAGCAGAACGTCCGCATCGGACGTCCGGACGCGACGACGGACGAGATTCGCGCCGCGCTGGCGGCCGCGCGCCTCCTCGACTGGGTGGACGGACTGCCCGCGGGGTTGGCGACGGCCTTGGGCGAGCGCGGGGGCCGGCTCTCCGGCGGGCAGCGACGACGGCTCGTGCTCGCCCGGGCGCTGCTCGCGGACTTCCCCGTGTTGGTGCTCGACGAACCCACCGAGCATCTCGATAGGGCGGCCGCGGCCGCGATCACCGCCGACCTCCTGGCGACGTCGGACCGCACCGTCCTGCTCATCACCCACGACCTGTACGGGCTCTCTTTCGTCGACGCGGTTGTCCACCTCACCCCAACCCCCGCGCGTCCCTAGACCGAACTTGCGTGATCTTGATGGGCCGATCTGACCGCTGACCAGGCACGTTGGCGACTGGCGACTCAGAATTGTAGACAGTAAAATACTTGCGTTCAGACGGGGATCCGCTAGAATCGGCATGTGGCTAGGCGAGCTTCGGGTG
>JAXIPB010000034.1:0-18021 GCA_045403155.1 Micromonosporaceae bacterium | reverse complement strand
CAGACCGCCGGTCGCCAGCACCGCGCCCGGCACGTCGTACCGCGTGTTCCCCTTCGCCCGGCTCTCCTTGACGATCGGGACGGCCAGCGCGAACGCGATCAGCGCGATCGGGATGTTGACCAGCAGCGTCCACCGCCAGCTCGTGTACTCGGTGAGCAGACCGCCCATGATGAGCCCAATCGCCGCACCCACGCCGGCGATCGCGCCGAACACGCCGAATGCCTTGGCCCGGTCCTTGACCTCGGTGAACGTGACCGTAATCAGCGAGAGCGCGGCTGGGGCGAGCAGCGCGCCGAACGCACCCTGTAGGCCGCGTGCCGCGAACAGCGTGCCCGCGTTGGCGGCCACACCTCCGAGCGCCGAGGCGCCTGCGAAGCCGATGAGGCCGATCAGGAAGGCCCGCTTGCGGCCGATGTAGTCGGCGATCCGGCCGCCGAGCAGCAACAGACCACCGAAGGCCAGCGTGTACGCAGTCACGATCCACTGCCGGTTCGCGTCGGTGATGTGCAGCGCCTGCTGGGCCGATGGCATCGCGATATTCACGATCGTGGCGTCGAGCACGACTATAAGCTGGGCGATCGAAACGACCGCGAGTGCCAGCCAACGTTTCCGATCGGGCGCGGATCCGGCAGCCGGCGCTGCGACCACGGCCCTGTCATCGATCTGAGTCATACCGGCAAACCTGTCAGGCACTGACATCAGTCGTCAACAGACTTAAGTCATAAGTGACTACTGTCACCATGGGAATAAAGTCTGGCACCGTCATTTCCGCTAGACTCCTCGGCATGACCGTCATGTCGATCCAGCCGATCGGTCTGCGCGCGCGGAAGAAGCTGCGGACCCGCGAGGCGCTGGTCGAGGCCGCGTTTGATCTCTTCCGGAATCAGGGCTTCGAGTCCACCACGATCGACGAGATCGCCGAGCAGGTCGAGCTCTCCCCCCGCACGTTCTTTCGTTATTTCGCGTCCAAGGAAGACGTCGTCCTCACTCTGATGGACCAGCAGTTCGCCGCGGTCTACGAGGCTTTTGCCGCGCGTCCCGCTCACGAACCGGTGCTCACCGCTCTGCGGCACGCGACGGTCGCGATGATGCGTTCATGCGAGGGCGGCGCGGCCGGATTCGACGCCGACCGGTTCGATTGTGCGCAGCAGCTCATCTCGAAGAATCCGTCTATTCAGGGCCGCAGCCTCGAACTGTGCGCGACCAGGGTCGAGGAGCTAGCCACGCACATCGCCGACCGCATGGGCGTCGATCCAACGACCGATCCCCGGCCAACGCTCGTGGCTGCGGTCGCCACAACCGCCGTACAGACCGCCATGGTCGCTTGGCGGGAGTTGGAGCCAGACACGCCCGCCTCGGTGCTGGCCGAACGGGCCCTCGCCCTACTCGAAGAGGGCGTCAACTACCCATCCACCTGACCGGCGTCCTCTGCCGTATCCGCTTCAATTCGCGGCTGGGTATCCCCTACTCCTCCCCGTTGCCCGCGCGCGGCCGGCCGCACCTTAGCGTGGACGCTGAGTAGGGACAAGATCAACGATATCGGCGTGCAGCTTAGCCAGACCTTGGTCGAAGGTGGCGAGCCGACCGTCGTGAGCCCGCGCCAGCTGGGCGAGGTAGGCGTCGGTCACCTGCCGGTGGCCGATTACCCCGTCGATCGCCACCATGCTGTATGACAGCAAGTCAGGCCAGAACTCGTGACGCGGGCTACAAGCCACGGCAGTGACGACAGCCTTTGCCGTGTTGGCGGATTTGCCTTCGCGTACAAGCAGTCGCATCAGGCTTCCCTCGGTAATGGGACAGGTGGCAAAGTGGCGTTCCGTGCCTACGAGCCACGCCTCGGCCGCGTCGTGGTGAACGTGCTCAGGTACGAGAAGGGCGATCAGCACATTCGCATCCAGGAGAACGGTCACAGGTCTTCGTCATCCAGTGCGCGCACGTCCTCAGTCGTGATCACCCGACCAAGATGCACGACAGGCAGACCGGTGCTCGCGCTTCGCGATAATGCTGCGGTGTCTTCACGGGGTTCGAGGGCACGCCGAATGAGATCAGCTACCGTTTCACTCAGCGTTCGCGAAGTGTCCCGAGCAATCGATAGTGCTTGCCGGTGCAGATCATCGGGAAGATCAATGGTTGTTCGCACACGAGCATCATAGCATCACTGCATCATGATGCACAGATTTGGACGCTGCACTTCTCTTGCCGACGTTGAGCCAACCGCGACTCACGCACGCTTCCTGCGCGCCTTCCGCACCAGCGCGTTTACCTCGTCGGGGCTATAGACCCAACCGACCTGAGCATGGGCTCGGCCCTGCAGGTTTCGGAGCCGCTCGGCTCGCCCCTCGGTTGCCATAACCCTCATCGCCACACGGAGAAACTCCGACCGGTTGCCGTCGCCGTAGCGTTCCACCAGACGATCCAGCATCGGACGGTCGTCGTCTGCTACCGCGAATCCCACCGTCTGTGCTGCCATCGCAAACACCTCCGATGCCTGCTTTTCATGTGCAACGGTGTCCAGGGACCACCATGTGGTCGCGCACGACCTCGTGCAGATTGCTGCCCCCTGGGCGCCGCTATGGCCTCTCTCAAAAGGGCTTGGCCGGCTTCCGCGGTCCAGACGACCGTCACGGTGGGCCGTCACCCACCTACGCTTCCGTATCGCATAGGCACGGGCCGGGTTCAGAGAAACCGGCGGTCGACGTCCGGGTTTGCGAGCAGCGTCGCCAGTATGAGCCGGCCTCCCGGCCGGTCGATGATGAGGTGACATATCGATACGCTGGCATGATCGACGCTGCGAGCGGCCTGTGCGAGTGCCGCTGGCTAACGCGTAGCTACGCGGGCACGACCGTCGGTACCGGTCGCCGCGGCACGTCAATCTCCTTGGGCGAGAGGCCAGTTGTCGACTAGGGTCGCGTGCCATGAGTGGCGTCATGACGCGGTGGAGCATCGGCCTGGACCGACCGGTGGGTCCGGACGACCTCGATCCGGACGGATACGTCACAGCGGACACGCTGGGCATTTGGCTCGCGGAGGCGGTTGACGCCTACCTTGTCCAATGCTCCACGCTGCATGAGCGGTTAGGACGGGAAGGCGTCAACCTGGTCCGGCGGCCCGGACGGCAACCGCGTGCCTCCCTGCTGGGTCGGCCCACGGAGGTGCTCATCACGGCGAGCGCCACCGAGATCCGGCCATTGGAGTTCTTCATCTCGGTCCGGGTCCGACCCTTCGGCGGCGACATCGACCTGCCGTTAAACGTGACCTGCCGAGTGTCCATTGAGGAGGAGGCCACCGGGGAGCCGGTGGAACTCGGTACCGGCATACGGGACGAGCTGATTGTCCTCGAGCACGCAGCCGAATACATGAGCTGACGACGTTCGGCGAGCTAGGAGCGGGCGACGGCGCCGGTAGCCGGCACTCGTACGCTCCCCGGCGTGGGTAGACCGATATCGTCGTAGTGATGCAGAGTCCGCACCGTCACGCCGGCTATCTCGGAGCCCCGGGAGTACCTAGCGTCGGTAGGCGTTGCGGCGATGATCGACGTCCAGTACATGCACTGCGCGGACGGTGTCATCAATGCGGTAGCGGACTCGATATTCTCCCCTTCGGGCCCGCCAAAGTCCCTCGAATGGAGCATGTAGGTGCGCTCCGACTCGGTGCGGCTCTTGCAGTAATGGGCCGCGGATGAACTCCCACGCGGCAAACGCAGCGACCGCCGGAAGGACCTCGATTAATGCCCGTCGTGCACCCGGAGCCAATACCAGTGTGTAAGGCTCCGGCTCGGCCACGCCATCGTCAAGGTCGCCATCCTCATGCGTCTCGTTCACGGGCCTTCCGTTGCCTCAGGAGGACGGCCATCTCCTCGGCTGTTGTGATCTCGCCCCGCGCGATCGCGGCCTCCGCCTCATGTATCCGTGCGATAGCCGCCGGATCAGACAGCAGCTCGACGGTGGCCTCAAGGGACTCAAGATCTTTAGCCGAGATCAGCACGACGTACTCGCGACCGTTGCGCGTGATATGCACGCGATCGTGGGTACGGTCGACCTCGTCGGCCACCTCCGACAATCTGGCCTTCGCCTCGGACAGCGGTATCGTCGTCATAGACTAGAATTCTAGTCTGAGATCCCCCTGGCGTCTACCTGCTGGCTCGACGTCACCTGGGGTGGAGCCACGAGAAATGCTCGGCGGGCGTGCAGCTTTGACGCCGGCATGTTCTAGTACTTTCCGGCGGGCTGACGAGCGGCGCGGACCGGATCAGTGGCGATGGCCTGGCCCGTCGAATGTCGTCGTAACGCCGTCGTAGTGGAGTCGCAGCATCATGCCCTGATGGGCGTGGGGCAGGTTGTGGCAATGATTCATCCAGATTCCGGGATTCGTTGCGCGGAACGCGACCTCCCATATCTCGCCGGGCCGGACGTCGAACGTGTCCACCCACAGTGGACTGCCCGTCGACGGCATCCCGTCCCTCGACACGATCAGCACGTGATGGCCGTGCAGGTGCCAGGGGTGCGTCTCCAAGCTTCGGTTGACGACGGTGAACCGGACGATGTCGCCTATTGCGACGAGCTGGTCGGGGACCGAGGGGTGGCCTTGGCCGTTGACGGTGTGCGCGTACGCCGGTTGGCCGTCGACCATCGCCACTCCGCGGTCGAGGACCATGGTGAAGTGCCGGTCGGCATTGCGGCTGTCGAAGGGCACGGCGGCCGGAGCTCCGTACCGCAGCGGGTCCAGCTCCGGCAAGTCGGACGGGTCCTCGATACGCGCTTCACCGGGGGCGTCGCCATGCGGGCGGAGGCGCAGTCCGCCGTCACGATCGTCGTCTATAACGAGTGCCACGGACGTGTCCGGCATGAGGAACACCAGGTCGTACCGCCCACCTGCGGGCAGGCGCAGTCCGACGTCGCTGACCTCGCCGGGCCGGTTGAGGTCTCGGCCGTCTACGGCCGCAATCCGGAACGGTGTTCCGGCGAGAACGATCCGGTGCGGACCCGAATCGGTGTTGACCAATCGCAGCCGCACGGGTGTACCGGGCGGTGCGGGCAGTTCGGTTTGGCCGTCTCTGCCGGCGATCACGACGGTGCCCTCGAAGGTGTGCACGGGCAGAGTCAGGTCCACCTGCTCCGCCGCGGATGGCTCGTCGGCTCGCTGCCCGTCGCGGGGTCGTACGACGAGGGTGCCATACAGTCCCTTGTGTACGCCGGTGTGGGACGCGTGATGGGTGTGGTACCAGTACGTGCCCACTTGGTCGGCGCGGAACCGGTAGACGAAGTCCGCACCGGGACCCACGGCCATCTGGGTCACACCCGCCGCCCCGTCCTCGCCGCACGGTACGTCGTAGCCGTGCCAGTGCAGGGTCACGCCGTCCTCGATGTCGGCGTTTCGCAGACGCACTTCGATCAGGTCACCCTGGGTAGCGGTGATCGCCGGACCCGGAACCACACCGTCGTAGGTCCACGCGTCGATCTCTCGTCCGGACGGGAGCCGTACGGTGGCCTTCTTTGCGGTGAGCACGTGTCGCCGCACGATGCCACCCGGTGCCGGTGAACCGGGGCCGCGAAGGTCGGCCACCGACACCGGCGCTCTGGACGAACGTCCGGGGCCGCGTCCCGTGGTCACCGATTCGGCGGGGATGAACGACAGCCCGGTGCCGGCGCCGGCCGCGGTCACCACGATCGCGCCACCGGTCCAGCCGATGAATCGCCGGCGCGAGATCGCTCGTCGACCATCCGGCGCCTGCGCGACGCCTGCGTCGGCGGTGTTCTCGGCGGGAGGTGTGACCACTCGCGCGGTCAGCAACGCGCCGGCGCACACCAGCGAGATCGTGATCAAGGCCGTGCTCAAGGTGAGCGGGTACCCGACCAGGAAGGTCACTACAAGACCAGCCAATGCCGCGTACGCCGCGGTGAGCAGCGCGACCACACCGCCGGCCGACGTAGGGTCGCCTCGCCCCCGCCTCGCCGCGAGCAGTTGCGGGCCGGCGAGCAGCACGGCGCCGGCCGCGGCGGCCCCAAGCATTGGCAGGCCCAGGAGCACCTTCTCCTGTACGAACCACCAGCCCCGGCCGGCCAGTATCGCCACGGTGACCACCCGGACAAGCGTCACGAGCACCGCAGCGACGAGGACGGCGAGGGCCAGCCGGGGGCGCCGAAGCGCCAGTGTGACGCCGGCCGCGAACCACGTGGCAATGCTCAGTAGCGCGACGACGTGGTCCAGGATGATCCACAGCCCGGTGGTCATGGCGCCTGCCGGGTGAGCGTGGCTGGCCTGGATAGCTGTCGGGCCTGGCGCACGATCATCCCAGCAACGGCCAGGATGGCGAGACCATTGACCGCGTGCAGACCGAAGACGAGCTCGCCGGCGGTCGTGCTGCCGCCGGTGCCGTCGAACGCTGTGGCGATCGCCCGGATCACGAACTGGACAACCGCGAGCCCGGCCACCAGGCCGCTCATCCCGATGAGCCGCCCGGGCATCCGGGCTATCGCGGCGACGATGGTCACCAGCACCGCGAGCACGATGATTCCGGCGCCCAGCGTGCGGTGCGTCTGGAAGGACTCATCGTTGGGCGCGGTGTCGAACGCAGCGCTGGCAGCCAGGAAGAACTGTGCGACGACGGCCAGCATCTGCACGGTCGCCAGGCCGGCGAAGAATTTACGCATGGCGCGCTCCTCGATGTGGGTAAGGGCGATCGTTCATCGCGGCGATCGTCGCGCCGGTGAGGCTGCCGTGGCGTCTGACAGCGGATGGCAGCGTCTACGCAACTGGGCGTAAACGATTCGTGTCCCGCTACGCCCGTCGGCGTACCCGGTCGCGCGTCTGGGCGGAGCGTTGTCCGTGTGCGGAACCGTAGGATCACGGAATGGAACACCGCGCCGCGTCGATCCCCCTGCGTGTGGTGGCGCAAGACGTGGTGCTCGCGCTCTTCGTCACCGTGATGCAGGTGCAGGGCACGATCGCCCGCGTCGCCGCCGAGGGGGCACCCCGTGCGCTCACCGACTTCGCAAACCTCGGATTCGCGCTGCTGGTGGTCAGTGGCCTGGTCCTGACGGTCCGCCGCCGGTGGCCGGTTCTGGTGTTTGTCACCACCGCACTCGCCAGCTTGGTGTATTACGGTCTCGACTTCCCGGACGGGCCTGGCTGGCTCGGACTCTTCGTCGCCCTGTACACCCTCACCGCCTACGGTGACGGGCGCCGGTCATTGGTGATCGCCGGTGTGGGTACCGCGGTGCTTACCATCGGTTGGCTTTTCGCGGCGGCCGACATCGAGCCGCGCGCCGCGATCGGCTGGGTGTTCTTCCGCATCGGTGCGTCGGTCATGAGTGCGGCTCTTGGCGAGTCCGTACGGGCCCGGCAGGTCATCGCGGCCGAAGCTCAGCAGCGTGCGGAACTGGCCGAACGGACCCGCGAGGAGGAAGCCCGTTCGCGGGTCGATGCCGAACGGCTCCGGATCGCACGCGAAGTCCACGACACCGTCGCACACGCCATCGCGATCATCAACGTGCAGTCCGGGGTCACCGCGCACGTGCTCGACAAGAGACCGGAACAGGCACGCGAAGCGTTGCAGGCCATCGAGCAGACCAGTTCCCGGGCGCTGCGGGAGATGCGAGCCATCCTCGGCGTACTCCGTGACGACAACGACGGCCGCGTGCCGCACCCTGGCCTGGAACAGATCGACGAAATCACCGCCAAGGCACGGGACGCCGGACTGGACGTCAAGCTCGAAACGACCTCGCCCGCGACGCCGTTGCCGAGCGCAGTGGGCAGTGCCGCCTACCGGATTCTTCAGGAGTCGATCACCAATGTGATCCGTCACGTCGGCCCGACCCGGGTGACGGTCGCGCTGAACCCGGGGATCGACGTTCTGGAGATCCGCGTGACCGACGAGGGCCGCCGCACCGGATCCAGTGACGACTCCGCGAATCGACCGTCCGAAGATGGCCATCGGTTCCGCTCCGCCAGCGTCTCCGCAAGCGTCGCGGAAGGTGGCACGGACACGTCGGCCAAGGCTGGCCGCGGGATCCTGGGCATGCGCGAGCGCTGCCAGCTGCTCGGCGGAGAGCTCGAGGCCAAGCCGACTCCGGGCGGAGGGTTCGAGGTCACGGCCCGGCTGCCCCTCGCACCGACCGGGTCGCGCCTATGAACACAGCATCCGTGTCGCGGTCGACCTCCGCTCCGATCAAAGTGCTGCTCGCCGACGACGAGGGCCTCGTGCGATCCGGGTTCAAATTGCTGCTCGAGGTCGAAGACGACATCACGGTGGTCGGAGAAGCGACCAACGGTGCCGAAGCCGTCGAGCGTGCCCGCGCTGCCCGCCCCGATGTCGTACTCATGGACATCCGCATGCCGAAGCTGGACGGAATCCAGGCCACGACCCAGATCATCGAGACGCGTGGGCTGGAGCACGTCCGGATTCTCATTCTCACCACCTACGACACCGACGCCTACGTTTTCGAAGCACTGCAAGCCGGTGCCAGCGGCTTTCTGCTCAAGGACGCCGGACCGGCCGAGCTCCTGCACGCCATCCGGGTGATCGCTGCGGGAGAGGCCCTGCTCGCGCCGCGGATCACCAGACGTCTCATCAGCCAGTTCACCGCGCGGCGAACGGCAGCCAATGCCGCGGAGGACCGGCTCGCGGTGCTCACCGAGCGCGAGCGGGAAGTGTTGGCCCTGGTGGGGCGCGGCATGAGCAACGACGAGATCGGCGCCGAACTGTTCCTCAGTCCGGCCACCGCGCGCACCCATGTCAGCCACGCGATGGCGAAACTCGGTGCGCGTGACCGCGCGCAACTGGTTGTCGTCGCCTACCAAACAGGACTGGTCAGCCCTGACCCGTGACCGCAGAGCGCACGACGATCAGTCGTCTGCAGCTGCAAGATTGCTGTTTTGGTGGCGCATGTTGGGTGTGGCACCACTTTCAGCTCTCAAACAGCGATCTTGCGGCCTCCGGAGCCATCGGCCAGCCGATGTAAGGGGTCACGCGGAGGTGCACAGCTAACTCGGGCCTAGCCTTGGCCGCGTTGGACGATGGCGGCGGCGTTGGCGCCGAGGTCGTCGGAGCGTCCGGCCCCAAGCCTCGACCACTGGGCCGTGGGACGCCCGTTCGTGCGGAACTGTTCGCCGCTGGTTGCCCAGCGTTGCGGCCAGCCGGCGGGCGAGTCTTCCCAGATCTCCTGTCGGCCGTACATGGTCATGTCCAAGAGCCCGTAACTGGGCGCCATCGCCTCGGTGCCCCGACCACTATTCCAGTAGGTCTCGAACACTCGATCGTCGTGTCGCAGGTAGCACACAAGCATGCCAAACCAGCGGCCGGCGAGTAGGGCGTCGGCGGAGTCCTGAGCCGAGTACCATGGCACGTCCCACCCCATGAAGTCGCGGTATCGAACACTCTCGTCGTACGAGCCCTCGCAGAACGTTGCGTAGGTGACATCGCGGGAATGCAGATAGGACAACTCGCGGACCTGGCCGTTGAAGAAGGTACAGCCCTCGCACTGGGCCTCGGCGGGTTGGCCGGCACGCCACATGTGAAAGTAGGCGATCAGCTGCCGCCGGCCCTCGAAAACGTCCAGCAGGCTGACCGACCCGTACGGACCACTCAGCGTGACGGCGGGATCCACCTCCACCATCTGCAGCCGCCGACGCGCCGCCGCGATCGCTTCACCCTCGCGAGTGTGCGCCTTTTCCCGAACCAACAGCCGGTCCAGCTCGGCCTGCCAGCTCGCTCGGTCGACGACCGAAGGCAGCTCAGGGGTCTCGCTGCTGGCAGCCGCTGCCGACCAGGCGTTCCCCGGCGTATCCGACATGATCTCCTCCATGCATCGCGTCTACGCTCGCCGATCCAGGATGTAACCCAGGCGATCAGAGAGCCTGTGCCGCACTGGTGATCGGTGCATCCCTTGCAGCGGCTCCAGAGTGTGTGCTGAGAGGCGAGCGCCTCAACCCCTACTTAACCAGGGGTATAACTAACAGCGTAGTCACGAGGGGACCTGCGCCTGCGCCTGCGGCACTGATACCTCATTTGGTGTCGCGTTCCCAGGGTCTCGCCTCGCACCGAGCATGAGCAGTCCGCCGATGGTGGCCGCCGCGGCCATGAACACCCACCCGTGTCGATAGGCATCGATGGCCTGAGCACGGGCGGGAGTGGCGACAATCGCGACGAAGATTGCCACGCCAACTGCGGCGCCAATCTGGCGGAACATCGACGAGATACCGATCGCCGTTGCAATCCGCGCGGCCCCGACGGCACCAACGGCGACTGCAGTGAACGCGGGGATCGACAGGCCAACTCCGGCGCCCGTGAGGAGCTGTCCCGGTAGGAACGTGCCGACGTAGTCTGGGGTCAGGCCGAGGCGAGCGGTGTAAAGCACAAGGCCGGCGGCGACGAGTAGTCCGCCGGTGGCGCCAAGCGTCGCCATGCCGAGTCGTGGGCCGAGCCGGCCGGCGATGATGGCGAACACGAGCGCCATCAGTGGCCCCACAGAGAGTTCTAGGCCTGCCCGGATGATGGAGTGGCCCCACACCTGGGTCAAGAACAGCACTCCGGCGAGCAGGAGTGCTCCGAAGGCGGCGAAGAACGCGAATGCCGCCGCCACCGCCAACGCAAACGACGGGATTCGCAACATCGTCAGCTCGAGAACGGGCGCCGGCTGGCTGGCGGACCGGCGCACTGCCACCGATATCAAGGTGACCGCAGCACCGAACGCGGAAAGCGTGCTGATCGCCGTCCATCCCCAGTCTCGGCCCTGCACCAGTGCGAGGACCAGGGAGCCGATGCCGAGCATCAGCGCGATCGTTCCCGCTAGGTCGGGTACGCCGCGGACGGCTCTTTCGCGGGTCTCCCCGACCCGCCGCGCCACGTACCAAATGGACAGCAGCCCGAGCGGCAGGTTGACGAGGAACACCCAGCGCCAGCTCGCCTGCACGAGAAGCCCTCCGAGCGGTGGGCCCGCGGCCGCACCGACCGCGCCGACCGCGGCCCAGGCCGCGATAACGGCGGGCCGACGTTGCGGCGCGAAGGCCGGTAGCACCACACCCAATGAGCTCGGGGTGAGGATGGCGGCACCTGCCCCTTGCAGGACGCGTGCCGCGATGAGCAACGGCACGGACGGAGCCAGCGCGCAGAGCGCGGAGGCGGCGACGAACAGGGACATGCCGATGACAAAACCGCGTCGGCGTCCGTAAACGTCGGCCAACCGTCCGGCCGGCACCAGCAGAGCCGCGAAGACAATGGCGTAGCCATTGAGCACCCATGACAACTCGGCCAGTCCTGTGGCGGGAAAATCGTGTTGGAGGTCCGGGAACGTGATGTTGACGATGAACAGGTCAAGCAGGGACGCGAACACTCCGATCGAGACCATCACGAAGGTCCGCCACGGGCTGGTCATGATTGCCTCCCCGAGGCACTTGGTTTCTTGATGCAACCCGCGCTATCGTGAGTGGGTTGCATCACGCAACCCAACGGAGGTGAATGGCCATGGTTGCAACCGCGCAGACGCTCGCAATATCTCGAGGCACCCATCGACTCCACGCTGAGGTTGTCCCAGGCGATGGTGTTCCCGTCGTCCTCATGCACGGCTTCCCGGACAACCTGCATCTGTACGACCGCCTGATGCCCGAACTGGCCGGTCACCGGCCGATCGTGCGCTTCGACTTCTTGGGCTGGGGCCGGTCGGACAAGCCGTTCGGCTATCCCTACACGTCCGCCAACCAGGCGCGTGATGTTGCCGCGGTCGTCGACGCCATCTCGGCCCACATCGGCGCGGATAGGGTCACACTCGTAGCTCACGACGCATCCGGACCACCAGCCATCGACTGGGCGCTTGACCACCCGGACCGGGTGGACCGGCTCGTTCTGCTCAACACGTACTACCACTGGACACCCCTCGTGCGTCGCCCGCCCGCGATCGCGCTCTACTCGACACCGGGCGTGGGCGCCGTCGCGCGCGCGGTGGCGAGGCGGTGGCCGAGCATCGATCGCCGTCTCTACACCTGGCAGGTTGGGAAATTCATCCGCGACGAGGCCGTCCGGGATGCGCTCGTGCCGCAGCTATATCAGGACTTCCTGTCGGCCCGGCCGGCGTTCTGGCGGCTCAACGACGACCTTCTCGGCACGATATGGACGCGCAGAAAGCGGCTCTCCGATGTTCGCCGCTTCACACGCCCGGTACGAGTGATCTTCGGGGCACGGGACCGCTACCTCAACACTCGGGTCGCCCGCGAATTCGCGACCTTGTTTCCGTACGCCGATCTATACCTGCTACCGCACGCCGGTCACTACGTACAGGTCGACGAGCCGAAGCGGGTGGCCGCCCTCATAGCTGAGTAGCATCACGAAACTCAGTCGGCTACCATCGTATGCATGCTCGGCCGCACGTACGACGATCAGGTCTGTTCCATCGCGCGCGCGCTCGAAGTGCTCGGCGAGCGATGGACGTTGCTCATCGTCCGTGACGCCCTGCTCGGGCTGCGCCGTTTCGATGACTTCCGGCGCAGCCTAGGTGTGGCCCGCAATGTGCTCACCGAGCGGCTAGGGCGCCTAGTCGACACCGGAATACTGGAACGGGTCCCCTATCAGGATCGTCCGACGCGATACGAGTATCAGCTGACCGCGATCGGGCGCGAGCTTGCGGTCCCAGTTATCGGGCTCATGCACTGGGGCGACCGACACCTGGCCGGACGCGCGGGTCCACCCCGCCTCACGAAGCACCACGCCTGCGGCGGAACGGTGTCGGCCACACTGACCTGCACCGAATGCGGTCAGATGATTGCGCCGGCCGATATGGACGTCGTACCCGGTCCAGGCCTTCGCCGACGCACCCGATCGGCGAAGATCCACTGACCGGGCGTCCTCGACCGCGCGGCGAGACAGGTCAGCCTGCATTTCCGGGCTCGGGGAGCCGGGCAGCTCGGGACTCGAGATATCGCCGCTCCGGCAGGCTGGTCGTGCGGCGGGCGGCCCGCCGGTAGTCCGCCTGCGCCGTGGCGATCTCACCTGCCATCTCCAGCAGGTGCGCTCGTACCGCGTAGAACCGATGGTGCTCGGCGATGCGGTCATCGGCCGCCAGCCGGTCGAGGAGCTCCAGGCCGACCTGCGGCCCGCGAGCCATGGCCACGGCCACGGCGTGGTTGAGCGCGGCCGCAGGGTTCGGCGACGTCCGCAACAGCAGTTCATACAGCGCCACGATCTGCTTCCAGTCCGTATCGCCGGCGTCTGCCGCTTCACTGTGGACCGCGGCGATGGCGGCCTGGATCTGGTACGGCCCGACTGGTCCCTGGGCGAGCGTACGGGTGATGAGGGCCAAGCCCTCATCGATCGAAGCGGCATGCCACAGGCTTCGGTCCTGCTCGGCGAGCGGGATCAAGCGGCCATCTGGTCCTGTTCGCGCCGGACGTCTGGCGTCCGTGAGCAGCATCAGCGCGAGCAGTCCCGCCACCTCGCCATCGTCGGGTAGCAGGCGGTGCACGGAGCGGGTGAGCCGGATCGCCTCAGAGGTCAGTTCGGACCGGTTCAGGTCGTTGCCGGAACTCGCGGTGTAGCCCTCGTTGAAGACGAGGTAGAGCACGTGGAGGACAGCCCGAAGCCGATCGTCCCATTCGGACGGTGGTGGCAGCTGGAACGGGATGCCGGTGGACTTGATGCGCTGCTTGGCCCGCACGATGCGCTGGGCCATCGTGGCCTCGGGGACCAGAAACGCGGCCGCTATCTCTGCCGTTGTCAGACCACCCACGGCGCGTAGGGTGAGCGCAACCTGCGACGGCGGCGAGACCGCGGGGTGGCAGCACATGAACAACAGGGTGAGGGTGTCGTCGCCTGTGGGCGTCACGGTGTTGGCACCCGCCGCGACGGTCGAATCGGTCGGAGCCATGGCGGCGACCGTCTCCTCCCGACGACGCCGGGCATTGTCGCTTCGCACCTGGTCGGTCAGGCGCCGCGCCGCGACGGTTGTGAGCCACCCGCGAGGGTTGTCGGGCACACCCTGCTCGGGCCATTGAAGGGCGGCCGCGAGCAGCGCCTCCTGCACGGCGTCCTCGCACTCCTCGAACTGTCCATAACGTCGCACCAGCGCGCCGAGCGCCTGCGGCGCAAGCTCACGCAGCAGGCTCTCGACGCGGGCGTCGGTCTTCATCGTCTGACCTCTCCGGACGCTGGCCCAGGCGGACGTACTCGTATGAATCGAACCATCACGCCGCCGTGGCGAACGGCTGAGGCTGCTCGATCGCAGGCTGGCCGGGCTCATCGTCGCGCGCGCCCGTGTACCCCCCGGGAAGCGCCGCGCTCAGCAGAGCCGCTGCCAGGGCGAAGAGGGCGCCGACGAGGAAGGCGGCGTGATACCCGCCGGTTAACGCGGCGGCCTGGGGCTCGCCCGAAGCAAGCAGCGAGTCGCTACGACCGGCGGCGATGCTGGCCAGGATCGCCAGTCCGAGCGCGCCACCCATCATGAACGAGGTGTTGACGATGCCCGACGCAAGTCCCGCCTCGGCCGTATCGACGTCCTTCATCGCGGCGAGCAGGAGCGGGTTGAACGCCATGCCGGCCCCGAGGCCGAGCAGACCCATGGCCGGAAGGACATCGACGAGCGTTCCGTCGACGGGCGCCCGTGCGAAGACTGCAAGACCGCCTGCCGCCAGCAGCAGGCCGGTCACGAGCGACACCCTGATGCCAAAGCGCAGCACCAATCTCGCGGACAAGCCCAGCGACAGCGCGGCCATGATCAGATTCGCGGGAAGGAACGCGAGGCCCACCTTGAGCGGGCTATAGCCCAGCACGAGCTGAAGGTAGAGGGCGGAGAGGAAGAACCAGGCGAACATCGCCGCGGCCCATAGGACACCGACCACGTTCGCGATTGAGAGATTCTTCAGCCGGAGGAGGCTGAGCGGCACGAGAGGCGTCGACGCTCTGGTCTCGATCACCACGAACCAGGCGAAGAGCAGGCCGGCGGCAGCGAGCAGGCTGATCGTTCGGAGCGACGTCCAGCCGGCCTGGTTGCCGTTCACGATCGCGAAGACGGCGAGCGTCAGCGATGTGGTCACCGTCACCGCACCCGCCACGTCGGGCCGACCGGGCAAGCGCGCGACACCGGCCTTGGGGAGCACCAGCCTTGCCAGAGCGAAGGCCGCGCTTCCGAACGGGACGTTGACGAGGAAGATCCAGTGCCAGTTCAGCAGGTCCGTGATGACCCCACCGAGCAGCACGCCGATCGATCCGCCGCCAGCTGCGACGAAGCCGAAGACACCCATCGCCTTCGCGCGCTCGGCCGGCTCGGTGAATGTGGTGACGACGAGCGAGAGCGCGACCGCGGAGACTACCGCGCCGCCCAGGCCCTGGATCGCTCGTGCGCCGACCAGGAGCGCCGGAGAGGTCGCGAGCCCGCATCCGAGCGACGCGACGGTGAACAGCGCGATCCCGATGAGGAACAGGCGGCGATGCCCGTAGAGATCGCCCAGCCGACCCGCCAGCAGGAGGGACCCACCAAAGGTCAGCAGATAGACGTTTGCGATCCAGGCGAGCGAGCTTTCCGAGAAGCCGAGATCTTCTCGTATGGACGGCAGCGCAACGCCGACGATCGTCACGTCGAGGACGATCATGAGATTTCCCAGGCACACGACGACGAGCGCGAGCCAGCGGTTCTTGATGATCATTGATTCGGACATCAGGGTTGACTCCTCTGTGGTTGTCTTTCACCGAGGAGTCGGAGCGAGTCCGCCGATCTCGACATGTCGAGTGCGGCCCGTCGGTTCCGACGGCATGGTGTAGTTGGCACCGCCGCCTTCCGGCCGACCGGCCGTCACCGAGCGAGAGCCTCGAAGGAGCACGCGTTGAACACCATGCGCAGCAAGGTGGAAACGAGTTCGCCGAACGGCTGCACGAGGTGCTCTCGCGGCGTGATGTCGAGAACGCGCCGGCAGCTCCGACCTCCTCATGACAGATCTCAAGCAGAGAGGATCGAACCATGAAGTACGTCGCCTTGATTTACAACAACCCGGGGGCGTTCGAGGCCCTGTCGCAAGCCGAACGCGACCAGCTGATGAGCGAAGCCGACGGCTATCTCAAGGAGTTCACCGAGTCCGGAGAGCTGCTCCGCGATGGGTTCGCCCTCGCCGATGCCTCGACGGGCAGGACCGTACGGGTGCGCAACGGCCTTGCCAACGTCACCGATGGCCCATTCGCCGAGGCCAAGGAGCAGCTGGCCGGCTTCTACGTGCTCGACACCGAGAGCATTGAGCGGGCTGCCGAGATCGTCGCTAACGATCCGGCCGCACGCTTCTGGGCTGTCGAGGTGCGGCCGATCATGGACGAGGCCGGTACAGACGCCTGACCACACCGTGTTGACTCGCGAGCCGCTTGACAAAACTATTTGTCAAGAGTTGGCTTGAGGTCATGCGCGACGTCGACGTGATCACGGATCCGGCTTCGGCGGTGGCCGCACTGGATCCGGTACGCGCCAAGCTGCTGGCCGAGTTGCGGGAGCCCGCCTCCGCGTCCGCCCTGGCGAGTCGGCTCGGCATGCCCCGGCAGCGGATCAACTACCACCTCCGCCTGCTGGAGAAGCACGGCCTCGTCGTGGTCGCCGGCACCCGGACCTGGGGTGGGCTGACCGAGCGGCATCTGGTCGCGACAGCGGCCGGGTACGTCGTCTCGCCGGAGGCACTAGGCGCCGCCGCCAGTGCCCCGCGATTGTCGGCCGATCGGATGTCGGCCGCGTACGTCGTCACGCTCGCCGCGCGGGTGGTCTCCGAGGTCGGTGGGATGGCCGGAAACGCCCTGCACCAACGGAAACGGCTGCCGGTCTTCGGGTTGGACACCGCGATCCGGTTCGGCTCGCCGGCCGACCGTGCCGCGTTCGCCGAGGAACTCACGGGCGCGGTGAATGGGCTCGTGTCCAAGTACCACGACGAGCGCACACCCAACGGTCGCTGGCAGCGGCTGATGGTCAGCATCCATCCAGTTCCCAAGGGCGTCGATCCCGGCGCCCCGAATGAAGAGCCGCGGTCATGACGGACGACATGAATGGCGCCGCGGGCAACGATCCGACCGCCAGGCTGCGGACGAACCAGATCGAGGTCCCGGGTACGCCCGACGAGGTGTGGCGGGCGATCGCCACCGGCCCGGGCCACGCGGCCTGGCTGTTCCCCGCCAACATCGACCCTCGCGAGGGCGGTGGGATGGTGATCCACCGCGAGCCGTACGGCGATACCGCGAACGCCACCGTGACGGTCTGGGATCCGCCGCACCGGTTTGGCTACCGGGAGCCGATCGGACCGGACGCCAAACCGTTGACGACCGAGTTTCTCGTGCAGGCCAAGAGCGACGGCAGTTGTGTCGTGCGCGTGATCAGCGGCTTCTATCACGATGGCGAAGGCTGGGAGGACCTCGTTGATGGTGCAGGCGAGGGATGGTGGATGTCGTTGACAGTCCTGCGTGCCTATCTGACGCACTTCGCCGGGCGGCCGGCGAGCAAACTTGACGTGATCGTTGACCTGAGCCGCCCTGCCACGGATCGGGCTGCGACGTTCGCCATCCTGAAGGAGCGGCTCGGGCTTAGCGGGCCGGCTGTCGGAGCCAGTTTCCGCGCCCCCGCCGGCGCGCCCGACATGGCGGGAACGGTCGAACACGTCAGCGAGGGATACATGCTGCTGCGCGCCGTCGAGCCGTACCCCGCGTTGTACGCGTTCTCCTGTTTCCCGATGGCGCCGGGAGCACGGCTCTCGGCGAATCTGCTGGCTCGGTTGTACGGAGCACCGACCGCCATCGCCGAACGAGAGCAATCCAAATGGCAGACCTGGTTCGTCAGCGTTCGACAGGCAATCGATCGGTGAGGAGTACGACATGCTGCTGCAGAACAAGAACGCGATCGTCTATGGAGCCGGCGGGATCGGGCGAGCAGTAGCGCTCGGATTCGCTCGCGAGGGCGCGAAGGTGCACCTGGCGAGCCGTACGCCAAAGGGCCTCGACGGCATCGCCGAGGAGATCCGTTCGGCTGGCGGGACGGTAGAGACGGCACGGCTCGACGCGCTAGACGAAGCGGCGGTCGA
>JAXIPB010000315.1:0-9764 GCA_045403155.1 Micromonosporaceae bacterium | reverse complement strand
GGAGGCCCCCCCGAACCGAGGTCTGTCAAGACATCGCCGGCAGTCTGAGCGGGCTTCCGTCAGCTCAACGGCCCCACGCCGAGCGAGCCGATGCATGTCATCTCATTTGCCGCCGAGCGGGCGGTCGTCAGTGGTTTCGGGAGCGGGTGATGCTACTCGTTGGGAGATCACGCCGAAGGCTCGTCGACGAGCTGCGCGATGCACGCCTCGCGAACGATTGCCCTGAGTTCGGCGTCGTTCCGCCCCCAACCGCCGCTCCACTCATCGTCGACACCATTGAGCTGGCCGAGCGGCTCCATGACTACCTCGTTTGAGTACATGACCGTGGCGAGGACCTGATCTACGGCCCGCGCAACCTGGCGCTCATTCAAGTGCTTCGACACAAACTGTCTCACCACGTCGCGGAAGACGACCGATGCGGCATCGCGATCCGAAGCGGGCACGGTCGTACCGGTCTCTGCCAGCGCGTCCAAAAGGACGTCGTGAATGGCTAGTGGATCACGATCGTTCAGTCCGGCGAGGGTGCGCAACGACTCGCCATCGTGTCCCTGGGCTAGCCACTCGGCGGCCCACCATGGCACGCGATTCACATCGAGCAGTCCAAGCGCCAACCTCGCCGCGACGACCGTCGGGCGCGGGACGACTTCTCCTCCGTCACGCACTGTTTGATGATCGCAATATTTAATGCGAAGAGCACTAGAAATCCGTCCGCTCATGCCGCGATTGGTGCGTCTGACGCCGGTGAGCCGGTCTCGTCACGGCGTACGACGGTAGATTTCGATTTGATCGTCTCCCAGACTTGACCCGAACCGCCCGGCGTCGGGGTCCTTGTGTATCGCCCCGCAGCGGCAGTCGCCGAATTCATCTGGGTCGAGTGAAACGTAGTCCCCACAGCGGACACACCGAGCATGCAGTTCGGGATGCATGTGCCAGCCCACTCCGCCGCCGGTCGCGAATGGTCCGTAGCCGAGATATTCGTAGCCAAGATCGACGCCCTCGTCCCGCACGGCCTGAAGTTACTCTCATGCCGCCGAGCGCGTGGTTGTCGGCATCGGTGCAGCAGCGCGACACGCGGTCCAACAGATGATGGCTGCGGCGGCTACCCAGGCTGCGGCGGGCTGGCGAACTATGTCCTCGGCAGCGTGAGGCGCAGGATGACCTCGTCGTCGGGGTCGAGCTCACCGGTCGCCACGAACCCGAGCCTTTCGTAGAATCCGGCTGGGCCGTCCTCTCCCGGTACATGGCTCGTCAGCAGTTCCGTCCCGCCCTCGGCCTGAATGAGCCGCGCGATCTGTCGCACGACCGCCGCGCCGTAGCCGCGGCCCTGATGCCGCTGGTCGATGAGTAACTTCCACAGGAACCACGGCCCGATGATCTCCGGTGGCTGCGGCGCTACATTCCAGCTCAGCATGACGAACCCGACCGGCTCGTCGCCCGCGTAGACCGCCCGGTACCAGGGCTTGGCGTGCGGGTACTGCGCAGCCTCCTCCAGCGCTCCGCGCACCGACGAGACGAACCGTTCCTGTCCGGGTGCTACCCGCAGCGAAAGAACGGCCTCGCGGTTCGCGTCGGTGATCTCGCGGAGGGCCACGTCCACGGCGGCGAGCCTACCTGCCTGACGCCGTCCGCCTCGCGTTGGTTTTGGGAGTGCCACACCAGTCCGACGCATCCTGTTCTGCCGCGATGAGTCATCACTCCGCAGCGAGCTCTCCTGGCGTCCTGATCCGGAAGTGAGATGCGGGACGGGAACCCGGCGACGTATGGTCAACGGAATGTCTCAGGCCGCCCTTCGAACCGACCGGCTGGAACTCGTCCCGTTATCCGAGGACCACCTACCCTTCCTGGTCGACCTGAACTCCGACCCAGTGGTGCATCGCTTTCTCTTCCACCGGGGCCTGACAGCGGAGGAGACCCAGGAGCGGTTGCGCCGTGCACTGGCTGCGGCGGCGGAGGCGGACGGGCTCGGCCAATGGATCGGTAGCAGCGACGGTGAACCGATCGGGCTGTGGATGCTGCAGCCACCGCACGGGCCAAGCCAGCCACGGGTACCCGGCGAGGCTGATCTCGGCTATCGACTGCCGCGACGCTACTGGCGTCAAGGATATGCGTCCGAGGGCGCTCGCGAACTCGTGCGCCACGGATTCGAGGACCTCGGCCTCACGCGAATCTTTGCGCAGACGATGGCGGTCAACCAGCCCTCCCGCGCCACCATGGCCTCGGTGGGGCTGAAGTTCGTCCGGACCTTCGCCGAGGAGTACGACGTGCCGATCCCCGGTCAGGAGCAAGGTGATGTCGAGTACGACATCACTCGGGAGCGGTGGCTGAGTGAGTTCGGGGGCCGACAGCTCCACGACCCGGACCCGACCTACACCCAGAGCACAGACGACTGACCTGCACTCACACTTCGCCACGGCACACACCCGTCACCAATTCGCGTCAATCCGCCGCGTCTGCCACAGAGCGGCGAACGCCCGCTTCTGCTTGCGAAGCGCGCGTTGACCAGGCGCCCGCGCGAAACCGGTCGACTCTGCCGAGATGAGTGCGTCGGCGAACTCGGTCGGGATGAGGGGTCTGCCGGCGGCCGGGGCAGGATGAACCATGGGGTTCTTCGATCGGCCGCCACCTGTCGCACAGCCCGAGCGAGAACGGCCCCGGAGGCCTAGGCCCGCGTGGATCAAGCCGGAGGCAGCGTTGCCGGGCGTCGTGGCCACGGAGTTTGTGTTGGCGCGCACGCCTGACGCAGCAGTTGCCGTGATCGGATTGTCGGCATACCCGACCGGCTTCGAGTTTTCCGTCTGCGCCGTCTTGCGTGAGGATCGGCGTCGGCGAGGGGCCGATTGGGGGGTTATGCATCCCCTGCCTGACCAGTTCCGCGACGAGCCGCTGCCGGACGAGTTTCTCCGGCTCGGACTTCGATTTTCAGACGGCCGGGCCGCCACCAACTTGAGCCCTCCGATCTGGTCCTCGGAGTTCGAGCCGGCCGGCGTGGTCCTCCTTGCCGACGGCGGCGGTGGAGGCGCGCGCCGACAGGACATGACCTTCTGGGTGTGGCCACTGCCGCCACCCGGACCGGTGACATTCGTCTGCGAGTGGCCGGCATTCGGGATCAACGAATCTCACTCTGATATCGACGCCCAGTTCATCCTCGACGCTGCCACTCGCGCTATCCAACTCTGGCCGGAGAACGCGGACCCAGCAGACGACCAGGCGTCCGCTTTCGCGTGGCTCCATGACTCGGGTCTGGAGCCGTAGCCCCCCGCAATGTCATGCCGCGATGCGCGCTGTCACGGCGATGAGAGTGCGTCGACGTCCGTGGCCGAACTCTCTGATATCGGCGCTCGCTCCCGTCCGTTGCGAATGACTTTGGTGCGTCGGAGCGTCTACCGCCCGCGGGCGTTGAGGAGTTCGCGAAAGAACCGCTCGTACTCCGCCTGCCAACCGATCACGTTACGGCGCTGCGGGTGATCGAGGTAGAACCAGACCGCGTCGGCAAGAAACCACGGATCCACTCGCAGGTGAGCCAGGTCCAACCGCGGCCGCCTGGTCGAACCGCGCAACAGCTCGCGCCTGACCACGAGCGCCGGCCTGTCGACAATCAGAGTGAGGGAATTGCGCAGACGCGGCGGGCGCATCGGTGGGCCAGGCCGCAACGCTTCCCACGGGATGGTGCGATTGCCCCACCAGGTTTCCTCGACCACCGCTGCGGGCGTGAGCAGGATCTGCGGCCCTCCGCGCAGCGCCGTGACCACCAGCAAGGTCACCAGCCCACCCATAACCAGCAACACCACCGAACCGGTTCCGGCCAGGAGCGGTAGGAAAGCCTCATCCGTGCCGTCAGGAGGCGGCCAGGACCACGCGCGGATCAACTGACCGGTGACAAATGCCAGCGCAGCACATGGGACACGACCAGGTAGCCAAACCCTCGGCTCGCCGGCACTACAAACCCGACGCCCTCCCGCACCACGAAGCGGCGCGCAGGTCCCCGTTCAGGCTCCGGCTGGCAAGCCCGCGGGCAGACCGCAGCCGCACCCCAACCCAGGCGGGCCATACGACACTTGCCCTGGTCCCGGCTGCGTCGACCCATACTTTTTCGCTCGGCGAGTTTCCGCAGGTCTCACCCGAGGCTGTGGGAGCGCCGTGCTGACTGGGGTGGCGGTGATCGGCTGCATTCTCCCGTGCATCTTCAACCCAGCGTTCGCGTAGAATGGCAGGTTCAGATGCCGATGACGGGTTGAAGAGGTGCGGGTGGTCGCCGCGGCGCAAAGAATCCGGGAGTGGCGATGAGTTCGGCTCCCACCCGCGGTGCTGTCAACACCTTCTTCAAAGCGCATGTCTCGCCGGCACTCCACCGGCGTGGATATTCCCAGCAGGGCAGAGTTTATCGACTCGTATCCGCCATGCTAGACACGGTAGCGGTCGACTTTCAGGTCTCCGCGGGTACCTGGCGCTATGAGTACCGGTTCTACGTCAACCTGGCGCTCGTACCCGAACCGTGGCTGGACTACATGCGCAGTGCCATCCCTGACCTGGCGAACCAGCAGGCACAGGCCTCGGCGGGCTTGATCACCGCCCGGCTGGATCCACCACACGGATTCCAATGGGTGCTGGGAACCTCGGTCGAGGCCGCACACGAGATGGGCGAGACCATCGTTGCGGCACTGAGACCTCGTCTAGACGAACTGGAGGGCTGGCTCGATCGTGAGGCATTGCTGGCCCGCCTTCGCTCCGGCGACCCTTTGCCGGGATGGACGTACTCGCCCGACATTGTCACAGTGGTGCTTCTCGTCGACGGAGGATCTTCACCGGAGCTGGAAGACCTGCTACTCGGCCTCGGCGGCGAGAGTCAGAAGTTTGAGACCTGGGCGTGGACGCGCTCCGCTCGCAGCGGGTCTGCGTTGGGTGGCCCTCACGCCGATCCCCACCAGATCCTGTAGCGATCTCCGGGAACCGGCCTCCAGGATGCTTCGTTGCCGGCAGGAGTCGGCCAGCTCGTGCGGTTGAGGAAGGCGGTCACGGCCGACTCATACGCCGCCGGGCGACGGTCCAGCAGCCGGTGTGGTTGCACCCGGTGGTGGTAAAGAAGGGTGACCAGGTCGGGCCTGGATCTGGCGAACTGAATCGATGGCGCGGGCGGCACGGTGGTGTCGGCCAGGGCGACGAACATCAGCACCGGCTTGGCGAAGACAATCCAGGAGCTGGTGAGGGACCGCACCGACCAGGGCGAGATCCTCGGTGTCGAGTACGTAGCTCTTGGCATCGATCCGCACGCATATCAGACCAGCCTCGATGCCCGACTCCACCCTCCCGCTGCTCGCCATCCCGGCGCTGTGGCGCCGAGTGCGCATCAACGAGTACGGCACCTGTAGCCAAATCTACTCGGGGACCGGCGTAGTGATGGTTACCGGATTTGCCGAGATGAGTGCGCCTTGGTTCGATTCAGCAATCAACGATTATCGCGCTGAGCGAAGGTGGCAGCCACTCCAGAGCCGTGTACGAGACTGCCATACGGTTGGCCGCCGAGGTGTCCGCCCCGCTGGGCGGCGACCGTCGCCATCGGTAGCGGGCGGGTCGATGGGAACCGAACAGAGCAGTAGTCCGTCCAAATTTGGGGGATACACCGAGGGGACTGCGTGAGACGTACCACCGCCGTGATCGCAACAGGTGTCCTGACCTGTGTGCTTACGGCGTGCGAAAACTCACAGGACTCTAACGCCGGCGCGGCTCCCGAGGTCACGACCTCTGCCCCGTCTCCCGGTTCCGCTTCATCCACCATCCGAATCGTTGCGGAAAGAGATGCAGATCTGCATTTGTGGGTGAGCAACCAGTCGTTCGAGGACGCCTCCGTCGTGTTGAGAGTCAGCATCGACGGCATCGACGTCGCCCAAGCGTTCGAGGTAAAGGGCCAACACAATTGGTTCCTCTTCCCGATCGCGGCACCGTCCGGGGACCACGTGCTCAAGGTCGTCTCGGACACCGGAGCGGCGCTGCAGGAAACTTTCACATTGCCTGAGGAGGCCCGACAGTACGCCGTCGTCGATTACCGGTACTCCGGCGAACGCGGTCGGCACCTCACTTGGCGCATCCGGTCCACCCCGATCGCCTTTGCGTAAGGCGGAAACCACGAGAGCTGTGTGCATCGGACACTCATTTGGCCGTATGTCCATCTAAGAAGTAGCCGCGATGCGGGCGGTCATGGCCGATGAGCGGACTGTCGGCGACGTCGGAAAGCTCTATGTGTCGTAGAAGCCATCCCAGGGCGGATAGAAGCCCATGTCGTTGGGGTGGAGCTCGACGTGTTCGCCGTCTTCGTCGCTCTCGTCGATCAGCCCATACAGTTCGCCGTCGATCTCGACCCGGAATAGCCGGATGGCGATGTCGCCGAACGTGCGTCCGGGCAGCTCATCAAGCCACTCATTGAGTCGCCGCTTCGAAAGGGCGATGCCGGGTCGGTCCGTCAGCCCTCGTTTGCCCGGACTCCAAATGTCGGTTCGAACGTAGCGTCCGTCATGGTCGAAGGTGGTGCAGCACTGCCTTCCATAGGCGGCGTTCCCAGAATTTCTTGGGTATGGCTGACTCCACGAAGCCGAAGAACTGGCCCTCGGCGTACGTGCCGACTGTGTCTGTGTGGAAAAAGTCGGGCGTGTAGGCGATGGGGATGCGCTCCGGTATGGCCACGGGCGACCCGGTTGATGTCCTCGCCCGCGACCAGGATTGCCTCGGTCAGCGCGCCGGCCAGGCGCCGTTCTCGGTGTGGCCGGTACTCGTCGCTGCGGTAGAAGGTCTCGGCCGCGGCCCTGGACGGCCATTCGATGATGAGGAACAGCTTGCCGTGAGGGCGGTCGCCCTCCATCGTCTCGAATTGTGTCGTGCGGGCAAGATAGCGGCCGCCATAGCTCTCGACGAGCCTGGTCACCTCAACTACGTAGGCGGGAACCCAGCTGTGGTCGGTGACGGTGATCTCGCCGACCGAGTAGTACTCACGGCTGTGCCTTTCGGTTGCGTTGCGTTCGTCCGGATCCGGTCCGGGGGGCACTATCGATGAGGGCTCGCGCAGCGGCGGCGAGGCTGTCGGCAGTGGCGGCGCTGAGGGTGCCGGCGGCGAGGTGACGGCGCAGAACCGCGAGAGGAAGGTCCGTGAGGGCGTACGAGACCCGCTCACGGGCGGCGGCCCGGGCGTTGCCGAACAAGCGGATGGCGAGCGCGCGGGTCGCTCGGGTGAGTGGCTCGTTGACCGTGGTCAGGTCGGCGGCGAGTGCACCGTGCGGCTCCACGTGCAGCAGGTCGCGGCGGCTGTGCGAAAGCAGGAGCCGGGCGTCGGACGGTTCGTCGAGGGCGAACAGGACGGCCCAGCGCACGGCGTCGGCGATGCCGTCGCGGGGGTCGTCGGCCTCGAGGGCGGCGAGGAAACCGGCCTGGAAGCGACGGACCGCCCGCAGCCAGGCCTGCGCAACGAGCGCGTCGCGGGAACCGAAGCGGTGGTAGAGCGAGCCGCTGGGTGCGCCGCTGCGTTCGGCGATCGCACGGATGCCGGCCGCATGCGATCCTCCTTCGATGATGAGGTCCCGAGCGGCGTCGAGCAGCATGTCGGTGTCGTGGAGCGCGAAACGGGACACAAGCCGGACCTTTACTAGAGCGAGCGTTCCAGTTCATACTAGAGCGTCTGCTCTATACGGCCCAGCGCGGGAGCGTCGAGGTGGGTTACATCAAAGGTTCGACTGGATGCTCAGCTGCACTGCCGAGTTCGACGCCACGGTCGCCTTCTACCGAGATGTCCTGGGCTTGGCGGTGGCCGAGCCGGACGTAGCCACCGTGGACACGCACTTCTCCCGCTACGCCTGCGCGGTCCTGCCGACCGGAGGGACGCTGGAGGTCGTTGAGCCGGCACCGGCGGCCGGGCGCCTACACGGGCAACAGATTCTCTGCTTCAAGGTCGACGGCCTCCTGGCGACGCGGGGACGAACTGGAACGGCGAGGGGCGACGTTCGCAAGCGACGTGTTCGACAACGGTGCGGGCCTGGGCTGGACCTACGTCCAGGCGCCGGGCGCGAATATCTACCAGGTCTACGGTCCGTTGCGAACGAGCGACAAAGACTGATCCCGCACCCGCTTGGCCGGCGGCGAGCCACGCCGGCGTGCCGAATCGTCCGATCGGCGCCGGACGCGATCTGAGACGTCGCCGACCAGGCCTCATCGCCGCCCTGGGAAGCGTTGGCCGGTACGGCGGCCCGAGCGGGCGCCCAACAGGCGTGCGTCGCCGTGGTCCACGACCTGCGTGCCGACTCCGCGTGACAGCGTCAAGACGCGCACAGGGACGAGCTCGGTTTACACGATCAAGCGCACCAACTTGCCGATGTGCGGACGTTCGCTCGGTCGCCCCAGTGGAGGCTTGTAGGCACAACGTGCGCCCGCTCAGTCGGAGGTCTGCGATGTCGCGGCTCGCTACGGGAACAGTCGTTGGGCGGGGTGGGCTTTTCCGCCGGCGCCCTGGATTGAGTCATCTGTGCGGGGAATGGTGGCTCGGCTTTCCACCCGAACTGCGGGTCTGAACAAGGACACAGTCACAGCACTCGATCAAGTGACCGTCGGATGGAGTCCATCACCTCGTCCAGGTCGGCCGCGAATGCCGGATTGACCTGAGCCATCCCGGCGAACCACAGGCCGAAGGCCACGTCTCGAGTGGCGATGAAGTCGTCCAGGTGAGTGAAATCGGGCAGCTCGCGGCGTTCACCGTAGCCATTGAGAAGCGCCGCACGGATCGCGGTGTAGTCGGCCCGGCCACGATATTCCCACAGTGGTACCGCGATGTCATAGAGCCAGTAACCGAATCCGCAGTCGTCGAAGTCGATCAGCCGCACCGCATCACCGTCGAACAGAGCATTCTCCAGATGCAGGTCGGCATGGATCAGGCCGAAGGCGTCCGGCTTCGATCCAAGACCCGCCATGACAGTACGCATCCGGCGCGCGACCTCATCGAATTGAGCGCGCACCGGCGCCGGCAGCAGGTCCCAGCACCCGGCTGCGGACACGCCGCCGTACTCCATGGTGTTGCCGAAGAAGGTCTCCCAGTCCCACCGCATGCGTACGAACCCGGATGGCGTAGCCCACACCGAAGCGTGATCGTGCAAACGGGCGAGGATGCCACCCAATCGCCGGAAGTGCACGGACCGCGGATTGGCCGCCTGCATTCGTCCGTTCTGCCAGCCGAGGACCGAGCAGACCCGTCCGTCGGCGACGGTGGTCCACTGTCCACTGCGGGCCCGGATCGGCGTAGGCACGCTCAGATCCGTGTCTGCCTGCAATGCGGCCAGCCAGGCCAGCTCCGATCCGACCGCGACCCGCGAATCGACTCCACGGCCGTGCCGGTTCGGCCGGTGTACGCGCATCAGGAATCGGGCATCGCGGGAGTCGACCCGAAACGTGGTGTTCTCGCCGTGCGCGATGAACGACAGGCGTGGCTCGTCGACCGGGTAGTCCGCAAGCGCCCGCACGGCTGTGCGGCGGATGTGTGCGACCTGTGCGCGCCTCGACATCAGTTCCGGCATCGACGCAACCTATCGCCGACGCCTCGGTCGCCGCCCGGAATTTGTCAGCGGACCGGGCGTAGGTTCGGTGTATCACCTCCGCGAGCCGCGCGGCCCTATCTACAGCTGGCGGTGGCAGCGTCGAGCTAGGGTGTCACAACTCGACGCGCGCCTGCGACCAGCACGCCCTGTAGCCTCCGAACCAGCACGAGATGGTCGATGAGAGTCTCGGTAAGACCGAAC
>JAXIPB010000014.1:0-15953 GCA_045403155.1 Micromonosporaceae bacterium | reverse complement strand
GCGGCGACCGCGATCATCGCGGGAGCGGCCGCACTCGTACGATCCAAGTTTCCGAACCTCTCCGCGGTGGAGGTCATCCACCGCCTCACCGCCACCGCCGACGACAAGGGCCCGCCCGGCCGTGACGACCTGTACGGCTACGGCGTGATCAATCTCGTCAAGGCGCTCACCGCCGACGTACCGCCGCTGCAGCCATCCCCAACCCCGCAGATCAGCCCGGCCAGCGCCATCGCCGGACCGACCGCCGAAACGAGCACACGGACCGCCGTCGTCATCGGCGCACTCACCCTTATCGCCCTGCTAGGTGCGGGCTTCGTCGCGGTCGCGATCGCAAGGCGCCGGAGAGGATAGGATTCCGACCCTGCGAAGGGGAGGAGACATGACGGCGATCGTCGGGCTCGTCTACGAGGGTGGGGTTTATGTCGGCGGCGACAGTGCGGGCGTCAGCGGGCTCAACCTGACCGTCCGCGCCGACACCAAGGTGTTCCACAATGGGCCTTACCTGTTCGGGTTCACGACGTCGTTCCGGATGGGCCAACTCATCCACCACGCCCTCACCCCACCGAAGCCGCGGCGTTCGCTCGAGCGCTTCATGTCGACGACCTTCATCGACGCCGTCCGCGCGTGTCTCAAGGATGGCGGCTGGGCCAGGAAGGAGAACGACCGCGAAGAGGGCGGCACGTTCCTCGTCGGCGTCCGCGGCCGGCTCTTCGTCATCCATGAGGACTACCAGGTCGGTCAGGCCGCGGATGGCTTCGCGGCGGTGGGGTGCGGCGATCAGGTCGCACTCGGAGCGCTATACGCCACGGCCGGCACCGACATGGGCCCTCGCCGTCGGGTGAAGCTCGCCCTTCGGGCCGCCGAACGGTTCAGCGCGGGCGTACGCGCCCCGTTCATCTGCCTCGCGCAGAAGCCCTGAGATCCGGCCCACACTTTCGGGGAAAGTGGCCACTCCTAGCAGCGGGAGGGGCCACTTTCCCCGAAAGTGGCCCCTCCCATCCAGGGAAACGTCAGCCGTTCTCGACGTCGAAGTGCACGACGTAGTAGAACCCGCCCGCCCCGTCGGGCTTCTTCAACTCACCCGCGCGGATCCTCAGGATCTGGTCGCTGTTCGGCGCGACCTGGATCCCGAGCCCGTATGTCACGTGCCCCTCGAAGTCACCCGCGAACCCGTAGCTCTTGAGGTTCTTGAACCCGATCGTGGCCGGCGGCGACGCCTTCACCGTCGAGGCGCCGGCATTGTCATGCGCCTGGGCGTTCACGAACCCGATCCGGAGGAAGGCGTTGCCCTGCAGCGAGATCGGGGTGCCTTGGCCCTCGCTGAGCACCGCTGCCACGTACCGGAAGTTGTACGACGGGAACGCGCCACGGAAGTAGAAAGAGATCCTTTGGTACGCCGGTGACCCCTCCGGGTGGTTGCCGACGTAGATCGCGACCAGGGCCGGAAGCGGGAGCGCCGGCGGGGGCGCTATCGGCGCGACGAACGGGTGCTTCACCGACACCTCATTCGACGGCACGCCCCAGTTGTAGCTCACTCGATACTCCAGACCGGCTGCGGTCGGCTCGGTCGCCGGCGGGGGCGGAGGCGCGGGCTGGGTGGCGGTCGGGCCGCCGGTGCCGCTCGTCGCATCGGTGCCCACGTTCGAGGTTCCGCCCGAGTCGGGGCCCGTCGCCGGCTGGGCGCAGGCGCCGACCGCGGCGAGCGTGACCGCTGAAACGGCACAGAAGAGAACTGATACGAGGCGCTGTTTCATCGCGGTCTCCCTGGTTGATGCGTCGGATGGAATCTCCGACACCTGCGATCTCGACGCGCCACCGGTACGCGAGGTTTACGTCCCGCCCGCCACCCAGCCGTCAGGTACGCGACACGCGGCCCGGCCCGCCCCTCTCGACCCCTCAAGATCCGCTCGATCATGACCTGGCGGTCGTCAAACGCCGCCGATCATGACCTCCAAATCATGATCGGCGCTCGGAGGGGGCCAATCGTTTGAGTGCGTCGAGGAGGCGGGCCACCTCGTCGGCCGTCGTGTAGTGGTACACGCTCGCCCGTACCGCGCCGCCGGAGTCGCGAAGTCCCATCGCGCTGAAGTACTCGTACGCGTAGTAGTCGCCCGAGAAGACGCAAATGCCCTCGTCGCCGAGGCGCTCGGCCGTCTCGTCGGGGTCCTGGGAACCGACCCGGAAGGCCACCGTTGGGCAGCGATCCTCCGGCGCCGGGCACATCGTCACGCTCTCGATCTCGGCCAGCCCCGTCACCAGTTGGCCGAAGAGCTCCATCTCGTACGCCTGGGCGGCGCTGAGGGACTCGACCAATCTGGCGCGCCGGGCGCCCGTACCAGAACCGGCCAAGGAGGCCAAGTGATCCACCGCTCCGGTCAGGCCGGCGAGAAGCTCGAAGCTCGAGGTGCCGAACTCGAACCGCTCGGGCACCTCATCTGGCGACGGCATCAGCTTGTCGGGCCGGAGGCCCTCCCAGAGCGACGGCGCCGCGACGCACGTGGCGAGGTGCGGTCCGGACCACTTGTAGGCGCTTGTGACATAGAAGTCCGCACCGAGCGCGGCGACATCGATCGGCGCATGCGGTGTCGCGTGCACTCCGTCCACATAGACCAGTGCGCCAGCGTCGTGGGCGATTCGGGCGATCGCGGCAACGTCCGGCCGGGTGCCGATCGCGTTGCTCGCCGCGGTCACCGCGACAAGCTTGGTGCGCTCGTTGATCAGGTCCGCGTACTGCTCCGTGGGCAAGGCCCCAGTCGACGGGTCGAACGAGGCCCAGCGCACCGTCGCGCCGGCCCGGCTCGCGACCTGCACCCAGGGGCGGACGTTGGCGTCATGATCCAGCCGCGACACCACGACCTCGTCGCCGGGCCCCCAACCATCGCCGACCGTTCGTGCCACGAGGTAGGTCAACGCGGTGGCGCTCGGCCCGAACACGACCCCGTCCGGCGAGGCGCCGAGCAGATCCGCGACCGCGTCCCGGGCACCCGCCACGATCTCGAGCGCGCGACGGCCGGCCGCGAACGCGGTCGTCTTGTTCGCCACGGCGCCGCGCGCCACTTCCATGATCGCGTCTGCCGATCGGGCGGCGACCAGCGTACCGGCGGCGCCATCGAAATGGGCGTATCCCTCCCGAAGGGCGGGATAATGGGCCCGCACCTGGCTGATACCGAATGGCATGGCTGTCACGTTACCGCGATGCCGATCTGACGCTTCCGCCCAACGGACGGGTCCACGTAGGATCGAAGAACTTTCACCTGCGCGGTTCGGACCGGAAGGACGTGGCGTGGAGAGACCGCCCTGGGTTTCGGAGGATGTTGACCTTGACCGGCCCAGCGTGGCGCGCGTCTACGATTACTTCCTCGGTGGGTCTCACAACTTCGCCGTGGATCGGGAAATGGCCACGCAACTGCAGACCCTAATTCCCGACATCGCCGACGTGATGCGGGCGAACCGGGCCTTCCTCCGCCGGGCGGTGCGATTCATGATCAACGCTGGCATCACCCAGTTCCTTGACATCGGATCGGGGATACCCACGGTCGGCAATGTGCACGAAGTCGCCGAGCAGACCCACCCGGACGCGCGGGTGGTGTATGTCGACATCGACCCGGTCGCCGTCGCACACAGCCGGGCGATGCTCGACGGGAACGAGACCACCGCGGTGGTCCGCGGCGATCTGCGTGACGCGGCGGACATCCTCGCCTCGCCCGAGGTCGGTCGGCTGATTGACTTCTCCGAACCGGTCGGTCTGCTCATGGTGTCGGTGCTTCACTTTGTCGCTGACGACCCGTACAGAGCGGTCGCGTCGTACCGCGACGCCGTCGGGCCCGGCAGCTACCTTGCGATCACCCACGCCGCGCGCGAGAGCCGACCCGAGACCCAACAGGTCCAGGAGATCTATCAGCAGTCAGCCGCGCAGGGTACGTTGCGGTCGCGGGCGGAGATTCTCGACTTTTTCGGTGATTTCGTTCTCGCGGAGCCGGGACTGGTGTACCTGCCGCTGTGGCGACCCGACTCGCCGGAAGACGTCGGCGAGCACCCCGAGCGATTTGTCGCCTACGCCGGAGTCGGGCAGAAGCGCTGATTGAGCACCGTGGCCGATCGCACCTCCGCCGCCAGCCCCGCCGACAAAGGATCGGCGCCGGTTCCGCGTCGGCGCGCGTACGCCCACGCTCGCGCGTTCGCCGGTGCGCGGGCGTTCGCCCGCACCTGGGCGGAGGCGATCGGCGGCAGCAGCTTCGTCCCGATGAGCACGCAGGAGGTCGAGAACCTCCTCGCGTCACTGACGCTTCGCCTGGGTGCGGCGCTGCGGGCGTCCCCGTTCGATCCGAACGCAGGCGCCGACATCGGAGCCGCACTCGTGGATGCACGCTTCACCGACGGCGAGACGCTCGGGCGCACGATGATCACCCTCGCCCACCACCTCGCCGCGGACGTCGCGCCGGACCTGCCGGCTAGCGTCGCCGCCCACCGAGTGACTGCGCTGCAGGGCTCGTTCGCGGCCGGATTCGCCCGCGCCATGTGGCTGCACACCCTCGATGAGCAGGAGCAGGTGCGCGGCGCGTTCCTGGTCGCCAAGGCCGAGGCGCTCGAGGCGATGCGAGCCAGCGAGGCGCGCTTTCGGGCCGTGTTCGGCGGCGCCGCCATCGGCATCGGCATTGCCGACGTCGAGGGCACGATCATTGAAGTCAACCCGCCGCTGGCCGAGATGATGGGCACCCCGGCCGCGAAGCTGATTGGACAGAATCTCAAGGCGTTCCTCGACGTTGAGGACGAGGGCATGTTCCGGGCGCTGGCCAATGGCGAACGCGACCACTATCGGTTCGAGAAACACTATGTACGGCCAGACGGGGGCTCACTCTGGACCGATCTCACCATCTCGCTCATCCGCGATTCTGATGGCGTGCCGCGCTACATCGTGACGATGGCCCGGGATGTCACCCAGCATCACCTGCTGGCCGAACGACTGCACCACCAGGCCACGCACGATCCGCTGACGAACTTGCCGAACCGCACGCTCTTCTTCGAGTGGCTCAACGAGATCTTCGCCGAGGCGGGACGGCACACCCGGATTGGGCTGTGCTACCTCGACCTGGACGGCTTCAAGGTGGTCAACGACACACTCGGCCACGATGCCGGCGACCATCTTCTGACGGCCGTCGCGGCGCGGCTCGACGAGTGTGTCTCGCAATTGGGTCATCGCCTGGCTCGGATGGGCGGCGACGAGTTCGTGCTTCTGGTCTCCGACTCGTCCGGGCTGGAGCAGGTGTCCGCCCTCGCCGAGGCGGTGCTCGACGCTCTCAGTTCGCCCTTCGTCGTCTTCGGGCACCGACTGACCGTCTCCGCGAGCATTGGCATCGTTGAGCGCGCCATCCGGAGGACGACGATGGCCGAGCTGATGAAGGCGGCCGATGTCACGCTCTACTGGGCGAAGTCGGACGGAAAGGCCAGATTCACCCACTTCGATCCCGAGCGCAGCGCGCGGCAGGTGGCCCGGTATGCGCTCTCCGCCGCGATGCCCGGAGCGCTTGAGCGTGGCGAGTTCTTCATCGACTACCAGCCGTTGGTACGGCTGGAGGACTCGTCCCTGGTTGGCGTCGAGGCCCTGGTGCGCTGGCGACATCCGCGGCTGGGCCGCCTCTATCCCGACGCCTTCATCAGCCTGGCCGAGGACTCAGGGCTCATCGTTCCGCTCGGTGCGTGGGTCCTGCGCGAGGCGTGCCGCCAGGCTCGGGAGTGGCAGGCCTGGGACGCTGGGGATCTGTTTGTGAGCGTAAACCTCGCCGTCCGGCAGGCACAGATGCCGGGCATTGTGGACGAGGTGTTGTCAATCCTCGATGAGACCGGTCTCGACGCCGGGCGGCTGCAGCTGGAGCTCACCGAGAGCGCGGTCATGGGCACGGCCGACGAGCCGCTCGAAGCCCTGCGCCAGCTGTCGGCCAGGGGCGTTCGGATCGCGATTGACGACTTCGGCACCGGATACTCAAACCTCGCCTACCTGCGGCAGCTGCCCGTGCACAGCCTCAAGCTGGCCGGATCCTTTGTGGAGGGACTGCGCTCGGACGTCCCCGATCCTGTCTCCCAACAGATCGTGGCAACGCTCGTCGACATGGCCCACACGTTGGATCTCAGCGTCACGGCGGAGGGAATCGAGGTTTCGGTGCAGGCCGAGCGTCTGCGCGACATTGGATGCGATTGGGGCCAGGGCTACTTCTTCGCTCGCCCGTCGGCGCCGGCCCGAATCGAGCGTCTCCTGCTCGGGTCCATTGGGCCGGCTCGCCTGCCCCGGCAGCGCCGCCACCGCGATCCCTCCTCGCAGCCCACCTGAGGCTCGCCCGTGCGCCCTGTGTGTGCGCCCGAGCTGCTCCTGAGCCACGCATTTCGGCATGTACGGACGTCCACGGCGAGCCGGCAGGCCTCTGAGATCAGAGCGCCTCGATGGCGATTGCGCGTCAGATGACTTCCTCGCGATCGCGCACGGCGTTGTATACCGCTGGCGGAACGCGCAGCCGCTCGTCGTCTCGGCAAAGCCGCTGCAGTTCGGTGAAGGCGGTGTCCGGCGTCTGAGTGAGCGCGGCGAGGCGGTCGAAGAGGACACGACGGTCGTCGTCGATCTGCTCGTTAGGTGCTGGCATAGCACCCCAGCAGTCCCATGGCAGCAGCTCGATGTTGCCCAAAGCGGCGGCGTCGCGCATGAGGTTGCCGGCGATCCACCAGTAGCCCGCTTCGTTAAGCAGGCTGAGCCCGAACGCCTCCGGGTCCGCAGTACCGGCGCGGCATCGAGCCCAAGCATCGCCAGCAATGAGGAACCGGTCGCGGGGCACGTCACTCACATCGAAGTCGATCGGAAACATGTCGCGTTGCCGGTCGTCGATCTGCGCGTCGACCAGAATCCAACGCTCCTGCCCGGCATGCCAGTACTCGCAAACCCAGTGGTCCTCAAAGATGCCGTTGACGAAGTATCCGCCGAAACCACAGCGCGCCCGCGCAGGCGTACCTTGAGCACGGAGCATGCCGACCATGAGAACCGTAAAGTGTCGGCAGTTGCCGGCAACCCGATCCGCCACGGCCCGACTGGTGTCGAGCGGACGGTCGTCGCGGGAGATGATTCGCTCCAGCAGTTGCTCCACGGGCCGGACGTGCACGCTGTCGCGGTCCTCGTCGGTCAGGGTCACCCCGTATGCCGGCGCGATGTGCTCATGCACCAGCAGGCCCTGGGCGACGGCGGCAAGTGCGGCGATCTCGCGCGGCAATGTGTCGAACAAGGACGCGTACCGACCCGCGGATGTCATAGCCGCTGGCTCTGTATAGAAAGGAAGCGTCGGCGAATCATGACGCAGCATGGCTCTCCTCGGACGTCGTCGTCGGCCAGAGACCAAGCCGACGAGATGGTCTTGTGGCTGCCGTGAGCTTGCCACGTAGGTCCGACAATTACCCCGCCACGCGCGTGGAATCTCACATATGCCTCATCTCGGCATGACGGCGACGTCGGCAGTGGCGTTGATCAGGTTCTGGTTGCCATGAACGCCGCGATGCACTACCTGCCGATACTCCGCGGCTGCGTCCGGTTCGTTCGCGCTCGCGGTGCATTCGGAGCGCCTGGCCGCTCCAAGGTCATCGCAGGTGTTCGACAGTTGCCCGGTTCCGTCGATGCCACCCGGGCGAGTGTCAGACAGTCGCGCCGATCATGGGGCGCCGATCAAGGGGCGCCGATCATAGGGCGATGTGTTGCCTCCAGGGGAGCAGAGCACACGAGGAGTCAATGTCGGTCCCTCGCGGGACGCTCACGGAGAGATGCGGACCTAGGGAGCCAGTTCGTGGCGGAGGATTTTGCCGAGAGCATTCCGGGGGATCGCATCGACGATGCGCCACTCGCGCGGGCGCTTGTATGCGACGAGGCGCTCCGCGCACCACGCGTCCAGAGAGGACACCAACGCGGCGGCGTCCCCGGCCTCGGACGGCACGACGAACCCCACCACCGTCTCGCCCCACTGGTTCGAGGCAGCGCCCACCACGGCCGCGTCGACCACCGCTGGGTGCGAGCGCAGGACCTCCTCGACCTCCCGCGGATACACGTTGTACCCGCCGGTAATGATGAGTTCCTTCGCCCTCCCACTGATCGTGAGATAGCCATCCGGGTCAAACGACCCGAGGTCACCGGTGCGGAACCAACCGTCCGATGTGTACGCCACGGCCGTCGCCACGGGATTGTCGAGGTAGCCGCTGATCACGTTCGGTCCCCGTACCTGAATCTCGGCCGTCCCGCCGTCGCGCGGCGCAAGCCGGACCTCGACGCCCGGCAGGGGGAACCCGACGGTCCCCGGCCGTCGCTCCCGCTCGTACGGATTGGACACGAGCATCACGGTCTCGGTCATCCCGTACCGTTCCAGCACCACCTGCCCGCTGCCCTCCCGCACCGCCTCGTGCAGGTCGGCCGGCAGCGGCGCCGACCCGCTCACCGCCAAGCGCAGGGAAGCGAGGTCCTTCAACTGCGGCGACTCGGCCAGCCGGTGGTACATCGTGGGCACGCCGAACAACAGCGTCGAGCCCGCTCGGACGGCCTCTCCGATCGTGGCCGGCTCGAAGCGCGGAATCAGCATCGCGGACGCACCTGTCACGAGCGTCCCATGTAGACCGACGCCGAGGCCGTGCACGTGAAAGAGCGGTAAACACAGGGCGAGTGTGTCGTCCGGCTGCCAACGCCACGCAAGCCGTACGGCGTGCGCGCTCGCCAAAAGATTGCCGTGCGAGAGCGGTACGCCCTTCGGCCTCCCCGTGGTGCCCGACGTATAGATGATCAGAGCGGTGTCGTCGGTGTCCGCGCGGTCGAGGTCGCCGACCGCGGAAGGCGGCAGACCGGCCAGGTCAGGCGCGGTCACCGGCAGTACTGGATCCGGCAGCCGTGATGGATCGTCGAGCACCGCGAGCGCTGGCCCGGCGGCCTCCACGAGGCTGGCCAGCTCCAATGGGGTATAGGCCGAGTTCGCCGGCACGACGCTCAGCCCGGCGCGCAGGGCCGCGACGTACGCCACGACCAGGTCGGCACTGGTCCCGGCCGACATGAGCAGGCGGTCGCCGGGCGATAGCCCGGCGGCTCGATAGCGACCCGCGGCGGCCGCGCTACGCTCCTCCAGTTCGGCGGCGCTCAATCGCGTACCGTCCAGAGTGGAGAGCACTATGCGCGCCGGATCGTCACGCCAGCGCGAGGTCCAGGCGCCGGGAAGCGACCGCCCTTCGAGCAGATCCACCGTGGACGGATCCGTCCCGGCCGGTAGATGCACCGACCAGTGTGGCGCCGCCTTCGGAGACACCGGTCAGGGGCCCAGATCGACAATCGCGGCGACCGGCCCGCCGCCGTCCGGGCCCTGGTGCGCGGCCGAGACCGAGACGAACACGGCGGGATCTCCTGTCACCGAAGCGGCCACCCCACCCACGCACGCCTTGATCTGGCGGTGCCAGTGCACGTCTGAGTCGTCGAGCATCGCGTTGCGCCGCCCGCGGACCACCCCGTCCCGGGACGCCTCGCACTTGAGGAAGATATTCACGAGCCTGTCGTTGAGGTCGCTCGGATGCGGCCGCTCGGGCAGCTCGAGGCCGGCGTCGCGGATCGCGGTCCAGATCCCGTCCGCATCGAGGGCGTCGCGCATCACCGAGTGTCCGATCCGGTAGCGCCCGCCCACACCGCGAGCGTTGCCGACCACCACGATCTGCGCCTGATCCAGCTCAACGCCCGACGAGCAGGACGACACTGACGAGTAGAGGTCGAGCCGGTGCATCACGTCCTCGTCGTCCGGCATCTCGATCTCACCCAGCGCGACCCCGATGCCAAGCGCCGTCGTGCCGTTGGAGAGGTCCATCGACTCGTGGGTGTGCTCCGTCCACACCGCCTTCCCACGGCTCTTCGCATCCCGGATGGTGTGGATGGTCAGCAGCGGCGTCTTGGTCTGGACATAGTGGACGTCGGCCGGATCGGTGATGCCCGCCTTCGCCATTGCCTCCTTCACGCCGGCCGCCACCTTCTCGATCATCGGTCGACGGCCGATCTCCTCCGGCAACAGCGGCTCGCTCATCGCGAATCCCACTGTGAGTCTGGGCTCGTCGGTCGCGGGCGCCGCGTCCGCCGGCAGCGTCGCGAAGACCGTCGCGTGTGGAGAGAGCACGCCGTCGGTGCCACCTGACCATACGATCGGAACCTGGCGTACGTCTTCGATCGGACGAGAACCCTTGGCCACCAGCACCTCCCGAAAGGCGCGGTCGGCGATGATGCGGGTGTAGTCATTGACGCCGCCGTTGCCCTCGGTCTTGCCGATGACGGCGACCACCCGGTCGGCGTCCACGACACCTGAGTCGATCAGCTCGGCCAGGCCCGACGCGTCGGACACGTGCCTGATCGGCACCTTGCGGACTTCAATGGGTTCGGGCACGGTGCGCCTACCTTTCGACGATGGTGCCAGTCTTACGCTGCACGGCGTCGGCGATGTTATCCAGGGACGTGATGACGGCCAACCCCCCGCCGGCCTCGACGAATCGGCAGGCCGCGTCGACCTTCGGGCCCATCGACCCACTGGCGAAGTGCCCTGCGGCAGCGTAGGTACGCAACTCGGCGGCGGTGACCGAACCGAGCGGCCGGGCGTGATCCGTTCCGAAGTCCAGCGAGACGCCGACCACGTCAGTGGCGATCACAAGCGCTCCGGCGCCGATGGCCCGGCCGAGAACCGCGGCCGAGAGGTCCTTGTCGATGACTGCCTCGACGCCTCGTACCGTGCCGTCGGCGTCGCGGACCACAGGGATCCCGCCGCCGCCGGAGGCGACCACGACGAAGCCGGCACCGAGCAGCGCCGAGACTGCGGGTGCGTCGAGAATCTCCAAGGGCTCGGGCGAAGCGACCACGCGCCGCCATCCCTTGTCGCCGCGGTCCTCCCACACCTGGCCATGCTCGATCATCGCCCGCGCCTCGGCCTCCGGCAGGTAGCGCCCGATCGGCTTGGTCGGCCGGTCGAAGTGCGGATCTGCCGGGTCAACGCGGGTGCGGGTAACGATGGCGGCCACGGGTCGGCCAATGCTCCGCGCAGCGAGCGAGCGCTCGACCGCGTTGAGCAGCATCGCGCCGATCGTGCCCTGGGTCTGCGCGCCGCACCAGTCCAGCGGCACCGGCGGGACGACCGATGCGGCGAGCTCGTTCTTCACGAGCAGGTTGCCGACCTGCGGACCGTTGCCGTGGGTGAGCACCACGTCGGCCCCGCTGGCGATCACCTCCGCGATGGGCTCGGAAGCCCGGGCGATGGCCGCGATCTGATCCTCGGGGCTCGCGCCGCCCGCGGGTGAGGTCATCGCGTTGCCGCCTAGTGCGATAAGGACGCGAGCCGTCACAGCACGTCCACCTCGGCGTAGGTACGTCCCCCGGCGAGTACTGGATAGCCCGGGCCACGATCGAAGAACGGCTCATCCCCGGTTCGCGCGCCCCGCCGGCGTACCCGCTCCTCGTCAGAGGCCGCCACATCTACCTCGTTCTTCAGCACGCGCACACCGTAGTCCGTCCACGCCCCGTCCACCGACACCTTCCCCCACCGCACGTCGCGAAGTAACTCATCGTACGGGCGGTCCAGCGGATCACCCCAGCCGCCGCCGCCCGTGGTACGGATGCGAATGATCTCCCCCGCGCGCACCGGCTCGGCGTCGGCGAGCGCGTCGACCACTCGCTCGTTGGGTCCACCGGGGTCCACCATGACGCTGAACGGCCGGCCGGCCCGACCGCCGCGCACGCCCCAGCACGCCAGCAGGGATCGGTCCGCAATGGACATGAAGTTGGCGTCGCGCAGCATCCGGATGTGTTTGTCGTAGCCTAGCCCACCCCGGTGACGGCCTGGCCCGCCCGAGTCGACTGCGAGACCGAGTCGCTCCACAATGAATGGCCAGCGCGCCTCGGCGAACTCCACTGGAATGTTGCGCGAGTCTGGTACGACGTGGATGGTGTCCTCGCCGTCGGCGTACCAGCGCCCGCCCGAGCCGCCGCCCAGGACCTCGCGCATGAGGTACGGCGCGCCGTCGGCGTCGCTACCGTAGACCCCGGTGTAGCGGATCGTCTCCTGATCGGCTGGCATCCTCCCATCGACGGCCTTCGCCAGCACCCCGGCGAGCACGCCGAGGAGGCGAAGGATGACGAAGGTACGCGCATTGGTGGGCGCCGGAAAGACGGGAGTGAGGAGTGTCCCCTTAGGAGGGAAGCGCATCTCGATGAGCGGGACCACGCCCTCGTTCACGTCGAGCTGGGCCATCCGCTCGGGACTGTCGGCGAGGTTGCGCAGGATGGGCGCCAGCCACTTCGCGAGGAAGACCCCGTCGGCGTAGTCGGCGCAATGGTTGATCGGACCCTTCGCCTGTCGGGAGGTTCCCGTGAAGTCGAGCACCAGCCGCTCGTTGGTCTTGGTGAGCGTGATGCGTTGGGTGTGCAGGCGGGGCGGGTCGACCCCGTCGTGTTCGGCGTAGTCCTCCCACACGTAGGTGCCATCCGGGATCTTCGCCAGCACTTCGCGGCGGAACGTCTGCGTGGTCGAGTCGATGATCGCGTCGAAGCACGCCTCGACCGCCTCCCGCCCGTACCGGTCGAACATCTCGCCCAGCCGGCGTGCGCCCATAAGGCAGGCCGAGCACTCCGCGTCGAGGTCGGCCGCTAGCGAATCCGGCATCCGCGAGTTGCGCGTCATGATCTTGAGGGCGGCCTCGTTGGGTACGCCGCTGTCCCACAGTCGGATCGGGGGGACCATGAGGCCCTCCTCGAAGACGCTGGTCGCGTGCGAGGGCATGGAGCCCGGAACGGCGCCCCCGATGTCGTCGTGGTGGCCGAAGGCCTGCACAAAGGCAACCACCTCACGATGGTGGAAGACCGGGACGGTCACACAGAGGTCCGGCAGGTGGCCGATGCCGCCCTCGGAGAGATAGACGTCGTTGTGGAAGAAGACGTCGCCCTCGCGCATCGTCTCCATCGGATAGTCGCGCACCACCGGGTGCACCAGCGCCGAGTAGGAGCGGCCGGTGAGCTTGCGAAGCTTGCGGTCGTGGATCCCGGCCCGGAAATCGTGCGCGTCCCGGATCATCGGGGAACGCGCGGTGCGCCCGATGGCGGTCTCGACCTCCTTCTCGATGGAGGCGAGGCTCCCCTTCACGATCTCCAGCAGCACCGGATCGACCCCATCTTTCGCGCCGATCATGACCTGGAGGTCATGATCGGCGGCATTCTGCGACGCTGAGCTCATGATCGACCTCCCGAGGGGTGGGATCGGGTGATCACTAGATTGCCGAGGGTGTCGACGTTCGCCGTGAAGCCTGGATGCAGGGGGACAGTTGCGCCGTACTCCTCGATCACGGCCGGACCGCTTATCGTCGTGCCGGCCGGCAGGTCCGGGCGCCAGAAGATCGGTGTGGGTACGTATCCGACGGCGGCGTCGAAGCACACGTCTCGCCCATGCTCTGCAGATCTTGGATGTCTTTCGGTGCCCTGGGCCCTAGAATCATCCAAGATCTCGGTGGGGCCGGCGGGGCCGGTGGGGCCGGCGGGGGCGGTTGGCGCGGGGCGCAACGGTGGGCGGCGGATCGGGCCGACCCCGGTCACCCGCAGGTTCACCCATTCGACCTGCTGCTCCGGGCGGTCCCGGAAGCAGTAGCCGTAGAGCCGCTCGTGCGCGTCGTGGAACGCCGCCACCGCGGTGTCCGCGGCCGACGCCGAGAACGGTCCGTCGGCGAGCGGCACCCGCACCTCGAAGGCCTGACCGAAGTACCGCAGATCGGCGGTACGCGGAAAGCGCTGCTCCGACGGCGGGAAGCCCTCCGCCGCCAGCGCCGCCGCCGCCCGAGCCTGCAGCGCGCCGAGATGCGCATCCACGGTGGACACGTCGAGCAGCGCCTGCCGCGCGACATACGTCTGCACGTGGTCCACGCGTACGTCGACCGTGAGCAGCCCGAACGCGGAGAGGTTTCCGGGATCGCGGGGAACGACGCCCACGGGCACGCCGACGATGTCGATGAGCCGGCACAGCAGCAGCGACCCAGATCCCCCAAACGTGGTCAGCGCAAAGTCCCGTACGTCGAGTCCACGCTGGACGGTGATCTGGCGCAGCGCGTTCGCCTGGTTCCAGGCCGAGATCTCCAGAATCCCCGCGGCCGTGGCGGCCAAGTCCAGGCCCAGCTTCGCCCCGAGGACGGAGAGCCCGTCGCGAGCCGCGGCGGGATCGAGCGGCAACTCTCCGGCGAGCAGATGCGGTGGGATCCGGCCCAGGACGAGGTGCGCGTCCGTCACGGTGGGCTCGACGCCGCCGCGCCCATAGCACAGCGGCCCCGGGTCCGCCCCGGCCGAGCGCGGCCCGACCTTCAACGCGCCCTCCGGCGAGAGCCACGCGACAGATCCGCCACCGGCGCCCACGGTCACGATGTCGATCATCGGTATCTTGCATGGATAGGCGCCGACGGTCCCCTCGGTAGTCAGCGCGGGTTCGCCATGAAGCACGACGCTGACATCGGTTGAGGTGCCACCACCGTCCAATGTAAGCACTCGCTCGTAACCAGCGGCGTGGGTAACCAGTCCGGCCCCCAATGCGCCGGCGGCGGGCCCAGAGAGGACGGTCGTGACCGGCTGATGCACCACTTCGTCAGCCGAGAGCACCCCGCCGTTGGACTTCATGATGTGGAACGGCACCGCCGTTCCGGTGGCCGAGCCGCGTCGATCGTCTCCAACGAAGGCATCCAGTTCACGGCGCAGGCGAGCCACATAGGCGGCGACGCGCACCTTTACGGCCGCGTCCACCAGTGTCGTCATCGCCCGCTCGTACTCGCGGTACTCACGCAGCACCTCGGAGGAGATCGAGACCACGGCCCCGGGATGCTCGTCCGCCAGGATGTCGCGCATCTGCTGCTCGTGCGCGTGGTTCGCGTACGAATGAAGGAAGCAGATCCCGACGGTGAGCACCCCGCGATCCCGGAACCACCGCGCCACGGCACGCGCCCCGGCGACGTCAAACGGGCGGACCTCGGCGCCCGTGTGGTCGAGGCGGCCGCCGACGGTGCGGACGAGATCGGCGGGCACGATCCGTGGCGGCTTCACCCAGAAGTAGCTGTTCCCGTACCCGTCCGGCACGCTCTGGCGAGCGATCTCCAGCAGGTGCTCGAAGCCTTCCGTGGTGATGAAGCCGATCTCGGTGACGTTGCCCTCGAGTAGCTGGTTTGTGGCGACCGTCGTGCCGTGGCTCACCGACACCAGGTCCGCCGGCCCCGCCTCGATCGTGGACAGCACCTTGCGGATGCCGGTCAGGAATCCCTCGGACGGGTCGAGTGGCGTAGACGGCGTCTTGACCGCCACGATCGAACCGGTGTCCTCGTCGACGGCGACGGCATCGGTGAACGTGCCGCCAGTGTCGATCCCGACCCGGATCCGCCGCCCGCCACCATCACTCACCCCGCCAGTGTCGGTCCTGCGCCCGCCGCGTGGCAGGGCAAACCCTGACGAGCGCGGCGGGCGCGGGCGGGCAAACTCCGGCCAGCGGGCGGTACGAAGCTTGAACAGCCAGGTCGCGAGCACGTAGGGCGCGACGAGCATGCCACGTAATCAGGCGATCGCCAGATATTCGCTCTTGCCAATCGGGGGTGCCCATGAGCAGCCCGCGCACGGTCCCGACGTGTCTCGGACCGCGTGTCTCGGACCGCGTGTCTCGGACTGCGTGTCTCGGACCGCGTGTCTCGGACGGCGTGTCTCGAACGCGTATCTCGACGGCGTATCTCGACGGCGTCACGGCCCGGAGGGCCCGGTCGCTACAAGGTCATCGCAGGTGTTCGACAGTAGATAGTCCATCAGGACGCCACGTGGGCGTGAAAACTGGGGCCGTCGCCGTGGCCGGGGGTTGCGGCGGGCGTCCGTCGCTGTGGGTGGGTGGTCGGGCCACCCCGCTGGCCGTGACCTTGGTTGCCGT
>JAXIPB010000029.1:0-4462 GCA_045403155.1 Micromonosporaceae bacterium | reverse complement strand
GAGCCCGCCAAGGGCCATCACCGCATCCGCACCACCCGAACAAGGCCCGGTACAGAAATCACCATCACGGACAGTCACCAAGGACGGAGCCGCCGTAACCATCCGGGCCCCTCCCGTCTCGAACGAGGGAGCCGACAGCTTGATCAATAGGCCGATCGACAGGATTGCGCGCCTCTCTCTGGGGGCAACCACGTCGTCGCTTCGATCAACCGGCGGGGGCATGTGTTGGCGTGGCCACGTCGAGGCGGTGTCATGCCGGGTTCAGTGCTGCCTGCGTGCATGATGGGTGGCGACGAGTCGCAGTGTGAGGGGCGTGTGGTGGGCGTTACGGCGAACGCGGGCGACCCGGTGGTGGTCGCGGTCGATGGGCCGTCCGGGTCGGGCAAGTCTACCGTCTCGCGACGGCTGGCCCAGGCGCTCGGCGCGCTCTATCTCGACACCGGTGCCATGTACCGGGCGGTGACGTGGGCGGTGCTGCATGCCCGCGTTGATCCCCATGACGCCGAGACTGTGACGAAGATTGCAGTCGAAGTCGACCTGACGATCGGGACCGACCCGGCGGATCCACACATCGCGGTCGACGGTGCCAATCTCGATGGCCCGATCCGCGGCCCCGAGGTCACCGCCGCGGTCTCGTCCGTCTCGGCCGTCCCCGGCGTCCGGCAGGCTCTCGTGGCCCGGCAGCGGGAGATCATCGCCGCCACCGCCCGTACCGGCTCCGGCATCGTCGTCGAGGGTCGCGACATCGGCATGGTGGTCGCCCCCGACGCCGATCTCAAGGTCTTCCTGACCGCCTCCGCCGCCGAGCGCGCCCGCCGACGGGCGACCGAGCACTCGGCCGACGTGCACCTCACGGCCGCCGACATGGAACGCCGCGACCGGCTCGACTCCACACGGGCCGCCGACCCGCTCGCCCAGGCCCCCGATGCGATCGTGCTGGACTCCACCGAGCTCGGCATCGACCAGGTCGTGCACCACCTCGTCGGCCTGCTGCGGGAGCGACAGCGCGCATGACCGGCAACGATCAGTGGACCGAGCTCGCGGATCTGGACGAGTTCGAGGACGACGACTACCCCGATACGGGAGAGGAGGGCTACGACGACAGCGGCCCGGTGCCGGTCGTGGCCGTCGTCGGGCGGCCTAACGTGGGCAAGTCCACTTTGGTCAACCGCATCCTCGGGCGCCGGCAGGCGGTCGTCGAGGACGTCCCGGGCGTGACCCGGGACCGGGTCGCCTACGACGCGCAGTGGTCGGGACGCCGATTCACCATTGTGGACACCGGAGGATGGACACCCGACGCCCGCGATCGGGCCGCGGCGATCGCCGCCCAGGCCGAGATCGCCGCCGCCACGGCGGACGTCATCCTGTTCGTGGTGGACTCGACGGTCGGTGCGCTCGATGAGGATGAGGCGGCGGTGCGCATGCTGCGCCGTACCAAGAAACCGGTCATCCTCATCGGCAACAAGGTGGACAACGCCCAGCAGGAGTTGGAGTCGGCGTCGCTGTGGTCACTCGGATTGGGGCAGCCGTACCCGGTGTCCGCGCTGCACGGGCGAGGATCGGGCGACCTTCTCGACGCACTGCTTGCGGCGCTGCCGGAGCCGCCCCCGGTCACGGAGGGCCGGCAGCGTGGGCCGCGTCGGGTCGCGCTGGTGGGCAAGCCGAACGTCGGCAAGTCCTCGCTGCTCAATCGGCTCGCGAACGAGGAGCGGGCCGTCGTCGACCCGGTTGCGGGGACCACAGTGGACCCGGTGGACAGCCTGGTGCAGATCGGCGGCGAGACATGGCTGCTCGTGGACACGGCCGGCCTTCGTCGCAAGGTCGGCACCGCGAGCGGTACGGAGTATTACGCGAGCCTGCGCACCGCCGGGGCCATCGAGGCGGCCGAGGTCGTGGTGGTGTTGCTGGACGCGAGCGAGGTCATCAGCGAGCAGGACCAGCGCGTGCTGACGATGGTGAGCGAGGCCGGCCGGGCGCTCGTGATCGCCTTCAACAAGTGGGATCTCGTTGACGCCGACCGCCGGTACTACCTCGACAAGGAGATCGAGCGGGAGTTGCGCCGCATTCCGTGGGCTCTTCGGGTGAACATCTCGGCGACGACGGGGCGCGCGGTGGAGAAACTCGCGCCCGCGCTGCGCCGGGCACTGTCCAGTTGGGAGCAGCGCATCCCGACCGGGCAGCTCAACCAGTTCCTCACGGCGCTGGTGCAGGCGACGCCGCACCCGGTGCGCGGCGGACGGGCGCCGCGGGTGCTGTTCGCGACGCAGGCCGGTACGCGGCCGCCGCGGTTCGTGCTGTTCACGACCGGCTCGCTGGACGCCGGCTACGTGCGGTTCGTCGAGCGCAAGCTGCGCGAGGAGTTCGGATTCGAGGGCTCGCCGCTCTCGATGTCGGTCCGTCCCCGCAAGAAGGGCGACGCCAAGGGTCGGCCGGCTCGGGACTGAGTCCCTGCGGCTGCGGCCAGCCGGCGGGCGGCGCGGGCAAGCATCGAGCGGACGATGACGGGGTGGACCACACGGACCACGGCGAGGTAGTGCCGGCCGCGCCGGTTGTTGCTCCTGGCCACAGTGGACAGCGTGACCCGGCCAGCGGCGAACCGTATCGTGGCCCGGAAGTCCAGGTGCACGTCGTCGGTTCCGAGCAGCAACTCGTCGCCGTCGACGGCGATGGTGTCGAAGGCGGTGGCGCGGCCCCGTGGCACGGCGATGAGTCGGACGAGCTCATTGCGCAGGCGTAACAGGGCGACGACCCAGGGCGGCGGGTCGCGGAAGATGGCATCCGCCCATACCTGCGGGTCAGTGGGCATGCCCCGAGCGACCGTCAGCTCCCAGGCATCGGCCAGATCGGTGCGGTCGAACACGGCGAGCGCCCACGATGACACGTGTGTCTCATGTGGACGCTTGGCGAGGACGCGACGCAGTGTCCGTACCCATCTCGAGTGGCGTGACGGCCTCGGTAGCGACCCGGTCGCGGCCAGCTCGGCGTTGTCCATGAGATCCCGCAAGAGCGCCTCATGCAGCCATCGGACCGCCAGCGGCCAGCCGAGTCGCATGCTCCCGAACATTCGCCCACGTCCGTCGTGGATAAGCGTGCACTCGTGCGGGCCCGCGTCCTCGACGCGCAGCTCGTGATAGCCCTCGATGCCGGTAGGCGGGTCGAACACGAACCGCGCCCGGCGGCCTGGCTCGTACTCGACGACGTGGTAGCGGATCGGGCCGTGCCCGCCCCGCGAACCGATCGCGAGTCCGCGGTCGAGGCGGATCGGCGGCCACGCGGGGGAGGGCCAAAGGGGGTCGCCGTGGGTGGCGAGGTGATCCAGCAGGGCGCCCACCTCCGTAGCCGGGGCGGCGATGCGTCGAGTCTGGATGCTGCGCATGTATGCCTCCATACGGTGCCGTATGGTCAACCGTACGCTACCGTATGGTCATGACGCAAGGGAGTCGGCTGACCGCGCACGACTGGGCCCGCGCGGCGCTGGCTGCGGTCGGAGAGCAGGGGCTCCCTGGGGTCGCGGTCGAGCCGCTCGCCGCCCGGCTGGGCGCCACGAAGGGCAGCTTCTACTGGCACTTCGCCAATCGCGACGCTCTGGTCGAGGCGGCGCTCGAGTTGTGGGAGCAAACCCATACGGACGCGATCATCGAGGCGGTCGATGGTGCGGGTTCGCCGGCGGCCGTGCTGCGGGCACTGTTCGATCGGGTGATGTACGGCGGAGGCGGCGCGATCGAGGTGACCCTGCTCGCGGCGGCCGACCACCCGCTCGTCGGGCCGGCGATGCGCCGGGTCGTCTCGCGCCGCCTGGACTACATCCGGGATCAGTTTCTGGCGCTCGGCTGCGACCGCGCCGAGGCCGATCGGCGGGCGTTGCTCGCGTACACCGCCTATCTCGGCGGCACCCAGCTCGGCATCCGCGTGCCGTCGGCGCTGCCGTTCGACCCGACCGACACGGCCGCGCACAAGGCCTATGTGGACAGTGTTCTGGCGATGCTGCTGTCCGGCCTGCCGTCAGGGTCGCACGGCGGCGATGCCGAGAACGTCGGGTAACTCGTCGGGTCCATCCTCGCGCAGCTTCGTAATGCGGAGTCCGGCGTTCAGGACCGCGTCGACCAGACCGGCCAGGGGTAGGTGCCATGCGCCGACCCGAGCGCGAACGCCGTGCGGTGTCCACGCCTCGAACGAGTGCACGGCCTCGTTGTATCCGGGGGTCAGGACCACGCGCTGGCGGTCGGACCAGTCCGCGAAGTAGCCGCAGAAGCACGGGTGGACTCCGATGTGGACGAATCGGCCGCCGGGTCTGATGGTACGGGCGGCCTCGCGCACAACGCCGACATAGTCCTCGACGTCGGTGTGGCCAAGGACGCACACGGCGGCGCCGACGCTCTCCGTCCGGAACGGGATCTTGCGGGCGTCGCCGGCGACGACCGGCAATCTGGGGGTGGCGTGGCGAAGTTGGCCCGTCGAGAGG
>JAXIPB010000276.1:0-4402 GCA_045403155.1 Micromonosporaceae bacterium | reverse complement strand
GGCGCCGACGTGTGGCAACGGCAATGGCGGTCACCATCGTCAACCCGACCCCCGGCCAGCACACGCTCCGCTACCTGATCGAGCCCGCGCCGACCGGAGACACGCCGACCGATGCCACCTGGACGTTCACCGTGATCCAGTAACCCACGCCCCTGAGGAGCCACGCCGTGATGAGAGCGAACCCGATTTTGGATAGCGCGGGGTCCGACGCCGGGCGGTCGAGGCACGGCACGGCCTCTACCTCGTGGTGGCCGGCCCGGCCCCGTCGAGGACCCGCCGACCGACGTTGACCAGTTCATCGTCGATCCGCGTCGGGAGGCCGGTGGTGAAACCGTCGTTGACCCGACACCTGTCCCCGATCTGGTGGCCGCCCCGATGACCCGCAGCCGGCTAGCCCGCCGTACCTACCGCGAGCGCGAGGTGCTGTAGCTAATGGCCGAGGGTTTGACCGATCGCGGCATCGCCACGCGACTCGCGGTGAGCAGCAGAACGGCACAGGCCCACGCGGAGGCCAAGTTCCGCAAACTCGATGTGCCTGCGAGCCCGACCGACAATCGACGGGTGCACGCCGTGCTCACCTACCTGAAGCGGTGACCGGAGTCATTGCTTCCAGATGCCGCTTGGCTGGCGGTATCAGGCGCCGACCATCACGCATGTCGGCCAGGCTGGCGGAATTCGGCACACGCGCTTCGGTACGTCGGTGACGGCGGCCAGTAGAAGATCCCCAGTGGCGGGCAGATTCCTCTTGGTTGCCGCCAGCGGCGAGAAACTCATGGCCATTGACACTTCGGCACATCGTTCACAGATCTGGCACGTCGCATGATCAGAAACGAGAGACGACAAACGCCCTGGCTGGAGGGCGACCCTCAGACCAGGGCGTTTGCCTTGGATTTCGCGGGTGGAGCCGAGGGGACTCGAACCCCTGACCCCACACTGCCAGAGGCGATCTCCTCGTGACGGCTACCTGGCAACTCTCTCAACCAGGATAATTGCCCGCCACGCCCGCGTTTCCCCGCCATTTCCTGCAGCAACGGGCGCGGATTGGGCACGCATTGGGCACGGTGTATTTTGGGCTGCCCTACCGCTTCTCGCACGAACGCCGGAGGAGCATCTTCGCCGCGCCGCAACGATCGCAACCAATGGCGCCAACGACGCGGCCCGCCGACTGCTCGTCATCGAGCATCTGTTATGGGCGGCCGTAAAGGGCCGACTCAACGAATACAACCGAGATGAATGCCACGATGATCCGCTTAGGTGAGGCGGACCTCGTGCCGTCTTCACCCGCCCCTTGTAGGTCGCCCCGGACATTGGTCCGAACGTCCATTATGGTGAGCGAGCAACGAGTGAAGATCAAGATTCCGCCGCAGTGCGTGCGGGCAGGGGTGGTGGGACTGACGTGGGGACGAGCTACGAAACGATGTTGGTGGCGGCGGGGATGGACGAGGTTCTTGCGGTGATCGCCGCGGCTGGATCGGTCGCTGCTCTGCTTCCCGTCGCAGACGGACGTACGGCCGTCATACCGATGGAGGGGCAGCACGGCTACGCCGAGACCTACGACTTGGCGATGGCGGTGAGTGAGGCTCTCGGATGTTCAGTTGCCACCTTCCAGGTATCGGATTCCGATGTCCTGGTCGCCGAGCTGTTTCGTGGCGGCGAGCACGTTCATGAGTACGTGTCGGACCGCTCGGCGTTTGCCAACGTGTACGAAGATTCAGACGGTGAGTTAAAGCAGGAGCTCGAGGGCGTTGTGTATCCGGCAGACGTTCGGTTGCCGATCAATCCCGTGGGGGACGATCCAGCGGCCTTTGCGCCGTTCGCGGTTGGCCAACCGGATCTCGTCGGACTGGCCACTGCCCTAAGCACCAAGCAACTGTTCGCCGAGCGGCAGCATTGGGACATCGTTGCGGCCCTCAACCTCGACCCAAGCGGTCTGACCGTCGCCTACCGTCACCTCGACGACGTCCGCCTGGCAGGAGTGCTGCACGTCGGAAGCTGACTCGTGGCGACTGATCGTCATTTGGCGTTGAAATGATCAAGCAAGTTCGGCGACCTGTGGTGATGGCTAGAACGGCGTGACAAGGGAATCGTTTCTTGATACTTCGGGAAGTCTCGCGGGGTTCCACGGGCCTTGTCACGGGAAGGTCTTGGGGCGGCTCGCAATGCGCTGAGCCGTACGGGTAGCTCGCCAGTTCCGCTCGTCCGTCCTGTGCTGTCACGTCGACGCGGTCGCATGTGCGCTCTCGCTTGATTGCGGGGATATTGGCGGGCGTCAAGCACTTCGGGAGTTCTGGCAGGATGTGCGGCTGTGACCAGCCTGCTGCGGGAACGTGACTTCGGGTTGCTGTGGTTCGGCCAGGGTGTCAGCGCGGTGGGCTCCGCTGTTACAGCGATCGCCCTGCCATTGATCGCCCTAGTTCGGCTGGACGCGACCGCGTTCGAGGTCGGCCTGATCACCGCAGCAGGAACGGTTGCCTGGCTGGTGATCGGGCTTCCGGTCGGCGTCTGGGCCGATCGTCGCCGTCGCCGGCCATTGCTGATTGGCGCTGACCTCGGCCGGGCGGTGCTGCTCGCGAGCGTCGCTGTCGCCGACTTCGCGGGGGCGCTCACGATCCCATACCTGGCCGGTGTCGCCCTGCTAGCCGGAGCGCTGACGGTGCTCTTCGACGTCTCCTATCCCGCCTACCTGCCAGAGGTGGTCGACCGGAGCCGCCTGATCGATGCCAACGGCAAGCTGTTCGCCACTCAGTCGGCGGCCCAGGTGGGCGGGCCTAGCCTCGGCGGCGCACTGCTGCAACTGGCCGGTGTTGCTGCGGCGCTGCTGGTCGATGCGGTCAGCTTCCTGATATCGGCGCTAACACTGCGAGCGATCCGGACGGTCGAGTCGCCGCGCCCCCAAGGCAACCGGCGCCGGCTGCGTACCGAGCTGGCAGACGGCCTAGGATTCACGTTCAATCATCCGGTTGTGCGCGCGCTGCTCGCCGCCGGGACACTTGCCAACTTCCTGCTCAGTGGCTACTCGGCCGTTGCCGTCGTGTTCCTGTACAACACGGTCGGGTTGGCCGAGGCCGCTATCGGTGGGCTGCTCGCGGTAGGTGCCGCGGGCGCGACGGTCGGGTCGTTGCTGGCCGCGCCGCTGGTCCGCCGGTTCGGCGACGCGCGCCTTATGTGGCTTTCACCGCTCGTCCAAACCGCGTGTGGCGCATTGATACCGCTCACCACGGCCGGGCCGGGCGTCGCGTTCTTCGCCGTCGGCGTGTTTGGTATCACGGCCGCGATCGGGGTCTTCGCGGTCTGTGCCCGGGCCGCGATCCAAGTGAGTGTGCCGGCGCAGCTGCTCTCGCGCACCATGGCGTCGATCCAGCTATTCGGTCGGGGCGCCGCCCCGTTGGGGGCGATGACCGGTGGCGCGCTCGCCACTATCGTCAGCCCCCGGTCCGCTCTCGCCTTGCTGCTGGCGAGCCTGATCCTGCCCGCGGTCTGGGTGTTGCGCTCGCCGGTGCGCCGCGTGCGGAGCCTTGCGGATCTACCGGTCCCGGCGTCGGCAGGCGCCAGACGTCGGCCGGAACAGACCTTGATCCAGTAGCGCCGCAAAGTGGCGGGTCGATGGTCCGGGCGACCCCGAGGACACCACTGCGATGCGCTGCATGCGTTGCCGCAGCGGTCGAGCCTAGTCGGGCGGCTCCGCCAGCCTCTCCGACCGGATCCAACCGGCCCAGCCACGCTCGCGCATCAGTTCCTGCAGCAGCTCCGCCCGCGGGTCGGATTCGACGGCAAATGCGTCCAGAAGGTCGAACGCTAGATCGTCGTGCGCCATCTCGCCGAGGTTGATCTCGCCGGAGGCGTATGCCTGCTCGAACAGGCCGGCCATGATGTCGGCGGCTTCCTCCAGACGCGGGTCGTCGCCTGCGTCGCCATCGAAGATCTCCGACAGGACCCGATAGAGCCGAACGAGTTGCGGGTTATCGAGCTGCGCGAGTTTCTCGGGTATGAACTCGCGGATACGGTCGGGCCAGCGAGCTGCAATCAGTATCCACCCGTCCCGCTCAGCCTCCACCATCCGCTCTGACGCCCCGATCCCCCGAAGCCGATCGAGATAGGAAACCACCTCCGGCGGGAGCGCCAGACTGTCCCCGGCAGAAAGCTGCGCGATCTCCTTGCGGCTGGTCTCTAGCCGTTCGATCTCGTCGCGCAGGTGGCTGTCGATCCTTTGGACCGCTTCGGCAAAGGTCGATGCGTCGGCCTCCAGCATCTGACCGATCTGAGACAGCGGCACGCCAGCGTTGGCGAGGCTGCGAATCTTGATAAGAGACACGACCGCCTTTGCGCCATACCGCCGGTAACCCGAAGCATCCCGCTCCGGCTCGGGCAGGAGTCCGATCTGGTGATAGTGGCGGACCGCCCG
>JAXIPB010000155.1:0-9205 GCA_045403155.1 Micromonosporaceae bacterium | reverse complement strand
CCCCCCCCCCCCCCCCCCCCCCGCCCCCCCCCAGCCCACCCTCGGCCCCGGCGATTCTTCACTGTGCCCGGCCGATTTGTGCCTGTGCCGGTCCGAGTTGAGCCGGTTCCGGGCCGAGTTGAGCCGGTTCCGGGCCGAGTTGAGGGCCGAGTTGAGCCGGTTCCGGGCCGCTTCGCTGCCGGTGCCCATTTCAAGATCGCAGTTTTGGTGGCGAATGTGTGGTTACGCGCCACCTTTGGCACCGAAACAGCGATCTTCTGCGCCGGCTCGGCGGCCGGCCCTGCTTCACTGCGGTGAGCGCGTGATCGTGGAGGTCACGTGAGCGCTGAGGGCGAGGGCCCCTCATCGGGAGGCCGCCCAGATGAGGTCCGCCACAAGTGGCAGCGCGGGGCGCGGCTCGGGGTCGACGTCGGCACGGTTCGAGTGGGGGTGGCCATCTGCGATCCCGATGGGATCCTCGCCACACCTCTCATCACGCTCCGAAGGGACCGGAACCCGGACAGTAGTAGCCTCCCGGAGGATGTCGCTGCGCTAGTGCGCCTCCTCGAGGTCCATGAGATTGTGGAGATCGTGGTCGGGCTCCCGGTGACACTTGCCGGAACCGAAGGTCTCGCGGCGGCCCACGCGCGGGCATATGCCCAGCTCTTGGCGCGCGCGGTCGCTCCCGTGCCGGTACGGCTGGCCGACGAGAGGATGTCGACCGTCGCGGCAACACGTAGGCTATCCGAACGTGGCGTCCGCGGAGGGCGCCGCCGCGCGGTCGTTGATCAGGCCGCCGCGGTGGAGATCCTGCAGGGATGGCTCGATGCAGCACGGAGGCGGAGAGATGCTTGACGATCTGGACCTGGCCTGGGAGGAACAGGACACCAGACGCCGGCGAGGTGGCCCGCCGAGCCGCCAGGCGCGTCAGCGCCGACGCAAGGAGAAGAGGCGGCGCCGTCGCTCCTTCGGTGCGCTGTTCATCTCGTTCGTGCTAATCGCCGCGCTCGGTGCGGGCGTGTACTGGGGGGTCGGCAAGGCGCAGGAATTCTTCGGAACGCCCGACTACACCAGCAACCCGGCGACGACCCCGGTGCAGGTGACGGTCGACGAGGGCGACACCGCCGCGGACATCGGCAAGACGCTCTACGACAAGAAGGTCGTCAAGAGCGTCAAGGCCTTCGTCGCCGCGGCCGCCGCCGAGCCGAAGAGCAAGAACATCCAGCCTGGCACCTACAGCCTCTTCGAGCAGATGCCGGCGAGTGCGGCCCTGGCCATGCTGCTCGACCCAGACAAGAACATGGTCGTGAACAAGGTCCTCATCCGCGAGGGTCTCACCGCGATCCAGACCTTCAAGAAGCTTTCGGAAGCGACCGGAATCCCGGAGAAGGAGTTCGCCGACGCTGCGAAGGACCCGATCAAGCTCGGTGTCCCGGAGTGGTGGTTCAAGCGAGACGACGGCAAGCGCGTCGAGAAGTCGATCGAGGGCTTCCTGTTCCCTGACACCTACCGCCTCGACCCCGGCCTGACCGCGACCCAGATCCTGGCGATGATGGTGAACCAGTTCAACACCGTGGTGGGCGACATAAAGTTCGCCGATACGGTGCAGAGCGACCTGCAGATCTCGCCGTTCGAGGCCCTCATCGTCGCGTCCCTGGCTCAGGCCGAGGCGGGTAACGCCAAGGACCTGCCCAAGGTCGCCCGGGTGGCGTACAACCGGCTCTTCAAGAACTTTGCCTGCAAGTGTCTCCAGTTCGACGTCACGGCGAATTACTGGCTCGAGAAGCAGGGCAAGCCGACCAAGGCGTCCAAGGACCTGACCCAGGCGGACCTGCACGACCCGAAGAACCCGTACAACACACACGACTTCCCGGGTCTGCCGGTCGGGCCGATCAGCAACCCGGGCAAGGCCGCCCTAGAAGGCGCCATGGCGCCGATGGCCGGCACGTGGTTCTACTTCGTGGCCATCGACAAGGCTGGCAACTCGGCATTCGCGACCACCCTGGCCGAGCACCAGGCCAACCAGCAGCTTGCCTGCCGAAACGGCGTACTTACCTGCCCATGACGCATAGACGACGTGCGGGAGTGCTCGGCAAACCGATCGGGCACTCCCTATCGCCGGTGATTCACAACGCGGGGTATGAGGCGGCCGGCCTCGCCGGCTGGACCTACACATCGCACGAGTGCGCAGCACCCGACCTGGCCGCATTCGTCTCCGGCCTCGGCGACGATTGGGCTGGCCTGTCGTTGACAATGCCGCTCAAGGAGGTCGCGCTCGACGTCGCCGACGAGGTCGCGCCCAACGCGGCCGCGATCGGTGCGGCGAATACCTTGGTACGCCTGGCAGATGGCACATGGCGTGCGGAGAACACCGACGCCCCCGGGATGGTCGATGCCCTGATCGCCGCCGGCGTCTCGACCGTCGAGCGCTTCGCGGTGCTCGGTGCGGGCGGGACGGCGCGGGCCGCGCTCGCCGCCGCTCGCGACGTGGGCGCCGCTGCCGTCACGGTCTTCGCCCGCCGGCTCGAGGCGATCGAGGAGCTGGCCCCAGAGGCGGAGGATCTCGATCTCACGCTGATCCGTATGGCCTGGTCCGATGCGGCCGCCGCCGCGGAGGCGGACGTCCTCGTCTCCACCGTGCCCAAGGGCGTGGCCGACCCGTTGGCGGGATCGATGGCGTGGCGGTCCGACACCGTACTCTTCGATGCCGTGTACGACCCGTGGCCGACTCCACTTGCCTCGTCCGCCGCGGCAGCGGGCTGCCACATCGTCTCCGGGCTTGACCTGCTTCTGGCCCAGGCCGTCCGGCAGTTCGAGCTCTTCACCGGAGTCGATCCCCCGGTCGCGGCAATGCGGGCCGCCCTCCATGCGGCGAGCCACCAAAGATAGATCTTGGTACGAGCTTGCCTGGACCGGGCCGACACCCCAAGATTCGGAGCGTGGCCGTGATCCGAACCGACGGGCTGACCAAGCACTTCGCGGGCCGGCAGGGCGCGGTGATCCGCGCCGTACAAGGACTGGACCTGACCGTAGAAGCCGGCGAGATATTCGGCTATCTGGGCCCAAACGGCGCCGGAAAGACCACGACGATCAGGCTTTTGCTGGACTTTCTCCGCCCGACGGCCGGGACCGCGACCGTCCTTGGTGGTTCGCCATCTGATCCGGCGATCCGCGGCCGGATGGGCTTCCTCCCAGCGGACCTGGCGGTGGATCCGAAGTACACAGCGACCGAGCTGCTTGAGTTCTACGGCACTTTGCGCGGCGGACTCGACCCGGCATGGGTCGATTCCCTGCTGCAGAGGTTCGATCTCGACCCGGGGCGGCGCTTCGGCGAACTCTCCACCGGCAACCGCCGGAAGGTGGGCATTGTCCAGGCCTTCGCGCATAGACCGGAGTTGTTGGTGCTCGACGAACCCACGAGCGGACTGGACCCGCTCCTGCAGGCAGAGTTCGTCCGGCTGGTACGGGAGATGATCGCGGCCGGGGCGACCGTCTTCCTCTCCAGCCACGTCCTGCCGGAGGTCGAGGAACTCGCCGGGCGGGTAGGGATTCTCCGCCAGGGGGAGCTGATCAAGGTTGCCACCATCGAGGATCTCCGCGCGGAGGCGCGGACCCGGGTCGAGATTCGGCTCGCCCAGGATACCCCGGACGGCGTCTTCGATGGAGTTCCCGGTGTGGTCGAGACGACGACGGACGGGTCGAAGATCCACCTTGTCGTCGAGGGCTCGATGGACGCGGTCATCAAGCGCGCTGCGACTCTGCCGGTCGAGCGCCTGATCACGCACCAGGCCGACCTCGAGGAGGTCTTCCTGAGTTACTACGAGCGAGACGGGAGCGCACGATGACGGTGGCGTTGCGGCTCGTGCGTGACCGCGCCCAAGGCCTGCTCTGGTGGTCGCTCGGCGTGATCGGGCTGGTACTGCTGACGGTCGCCTTCTACCCTGCCATCAAGGATCAGGGACAGGCACTCAACGATCTGCTCACCACCCTGCCGGACGCCTTCAAGACGGCCATCGGTTATGACGCCCGGATCCCGCTGACCTCGCCGCCCGGCTATCTCAATGCTCGCCTCTTCGCAATCCTCGCGCCGGTGCTCGCGCTCATCTTCGCCATCGGCCTTGGCGCCCAGGCGATCGGCGGCTACGAGGAGGCCGGTCGGATGGAGCCGCTCCTCGCCAACCCGATCACGCGGGTCCGGGTCGCACTCGAGCGGTACGCGGCCACGGTCGTGCTTCTGGTTGGGCTGGTCGCGGTCCTCGCCGGCGCCGCCGTCGCACTCTCGGCACCATTCGGCGCTCTGGAAGGGGTCAGTCTGCCCGGGCTGATCGGCGCCTGCGGCGCGGTTGGTTGCCTCGCGCTACTGCACGGTTCGGTTGCCTTCGCCGTTGGCGCGGGGACGGGTCGCCGCGCTTCCGCCATCGGGGCCGCGACGGTCGTCGCCGTCACGGGCTATCTCATCCAGAGTCTCCAGTCGCTGACCGATCTGCTCGACCCCTTCCGTTTCGTCAATCCGTGGCACTGGTATCTGCAGCGCAACATGCTCGTCGATGGTGTACCGGCCGAGGCCGTGATCGGCCCGTTGGCGATCTCGGCGGCGCTGCTCGCGGCCGGCGTGTATCTGTTCCGCCGTCGCGATCTCCGCTAACCCCTCTCGCGGAGCAACACCTCTTCCGCCGATCGAGGACCAATGCTCGCCGATCAAAGACCCGTGGCTGTGTGGCTTGCCCGAATCGCGGCCACTGCCCCCTGGTCTGCGCCGTTCGGCTGCCCGCCCGCGACATAACTCCTTGATCGCGGGAGGGGGTTGATCGCGGGACGGGGTTGATCGCGGAAACGGGGGAGTGTGGAACGGCCGTGGGGAGGGCACTATCGGTTCGTGGTGAGTGACACAGCTCCCCAGCGGAGCACGTGGCGGGACGCGTTTCGGGTGCAACGACCGCTCCCGGCCACGCCCGCGAGCCGGCGACTTCGGCGGCTCATCGCGCTGACCGCCGTCGCTGTCGTGGTGGTCGAGGCGATCAACCTGCTCTCGGTCGACGAGCCAGGGTTCTCAATGCTGGTACGGACCATGTGGGCGCTGCTTCGCGTACTCGGATTTCTGGTCCTGATGCGGACGGTGCGGTACGGCCGGGCGGTGGCGCGGCCCTTCGGGCTGATCCTCGCCATCACGACGGTCTTCGCGGTCGCGCGCCTCGCCGAGCCCCGCCAGGGCGGCTTCATCCCGCAGCCGGCCGTGATCATCGGGTTCGCCGTCCTCGCCGTACTCTGCGCCGCCATCATCTGGCTGCTGTTCAAGTCTCCGGCCGTGGAGCAGCATCTCTCCGCCAGACCGATGCGACGGCACGTGCCGGCGTGGGTGCTCACGGCGCGCGTGGCGGTGCTCGCGTACGCGGCGCTGCTGCTCATCCCGTTGCTGGTCGCGGTCGGCACGCTGTTCGGGGGCCGCCGGCTCCCCATCTCGCCGACCGTCGCCCTGCTGACCTTCTGGGCGATGCTGTTCCTGGCGGTTGCGTTCGTGGTTCCGTTCGGATCGTTCTTTGTGGTGGTGGGCAAGGGATGGGCCCGGTGGCTCATCGGCGTGCTCAGCGTGCTCGTCCTCGTGGCCCAACCGCTACTCTGCTACGCGCTGCTCGGACTCGACGGGCTGATCCGGGACGGCGCCCCGATGATCATCACGGCGCTGATCGGGCTGTATGCGCTGCACAAGTCGCGGGGGTTGGAGACGTGGGTCCGCCCGTTGAGCTAGTTCGGCTCGCAAGCGTCGCCGCTGAGCCAGTGTTCGGCTCGCAAGCATCGCCGAATACCGGGACGCTGCCACCCGTCGAGGCCGGCAGCCACTTCAGCGCGTGACAGACTGTGCGCCATGCGCTGGTTGACCGCGGGTGAGTCGCATGGGCCCGCCCTCGTCGCCATCCTTGAGGGCGTTCCGGCCGGGGTCGCGGTAACGAGTGCGGAGATCGCCCGGGACCTTTCGCGCCGGCGACTGGGTTACGGGCGGGGCGCGCGCATGTCATTCGAGCAGGACGAGGTCGAGATCCTCGGCGGCGTTCGCCACGGAGTCACCATTGGTAGCCCTGTGGCGATCCGGGTGGGGAACAGCGAATGGCCGAAGTGGGAGATGGTGATGGCCGCCGATCCCGTCGACGCCGCATCGCTGGAGGGGGTCGCCCGCAACGCTCCGCTGACGCGCCCGCGCCCGGGCCACGCGGACCTGGCCGGCATGCAGAAGTACGGCCACGCCGATGCGCGGCCGATCCTGGAGCGGGCCAGCGCCCGTGAGACGGCGGCCCGGGTTGCGATCGGTGTAGTCGCGAAGAGCCTGCTGCGCCAGGGACTCGGCGTCGAGATCGTGTCACACGTCGTTGAGCTGGGCAGCGTCGCGGTCAAGCCGGGCCTTCAGGCGCGCGTCGAGGACGCGGAACGCATCGACGCCGACCCGCTGCGCTGCCTCGATCCGGAGGCGTCCAAGCGGATGGTCGAGGAGGTTGACGCCGCGAAACAGGATGCGGACACCCTGGGGGGCATCGTCGAGGTGCTGGCGTACGGGGTGCCGCCCGGACTGGGCAGTCACGTGCAGTGGGACCGCAAGCTCGACGCCCGCATCGCCGCCGCACTCTGCTCCATTCATGCCATCAAGGGAGTTGAGATCGGCGACGCGTTCACCCAGGCCCGCTCTCGTGGCTCCCAGGCGCACGATGAGATCGTGCCGACGGCGACCGGGGTCCGACGCCTCACCGACCGGGCCGGCGGGCTCGAAGGCGGCATCACCACGGGGGACCCGATCCGGGTGCGGGCCGCGATGAAACCCATTTCCTCACTCAATCGCGCACTGGCCACTGTGGACGTCGCGACCGGAGAGCCGGCCACGGCGATCAACCAGCGCTCCGACGTCTGCGCCGTGCCCGCGGCGGCCGTGGTGGCCGAGGCGATGCTCGCGCTCGCGCTAGCGGAAGCCGCGATGGAGAAGTTCGGCGGTGACTCCCTGGACGAGCTTCGGCGCAACCTCAACGGATATCTCGACAACCTGATCATCCGATGAGCCGGCCTGTGTGCGTCATCGTCGGGCCGCCGGGATCGGGTAAGACCACAATCGGGCAGCGGGTCGCCGCCGCCCTGGGCAAGGAGTTTCGCGACACGGATGCGGACATCGTCAGCACCGCCGGCAAGCCGATTCCGGACATCTTCATCGACGACGGCGAGGACTCATTCCGTACGCTCGAGAAGGCGGCCGTGGCCGCGGCGCTGGAGGGATTCGACGGAGTGCTCGCTCTCGGTGGCGGGGCGATCCTCGCCGACGAGACCCGGGCACGCCTCGCCGGCCACACGGTCGTGTATCTCAGTGTGGCGTTGTCCGACGCGGTCAGCCGGGTGGGTCTGGGCAGTGGGCGTCCACTGTTGACGGTCAACCCGCGAGCGACGCTGCGATTCTTACTCGAGCAGCGGCGGCCGCTTTACGAGGAGGTCTCCACCGTCATCGTCGTCACCGACGGTCGTACACCGGACGAGGTCGCCGAGGAGGTCCTTGCCGCTATCGGACGAACACGCTGAGGCGATGATCCTGGGTGTAGCTGCGCGGACGGTCGGGTTCCGGCAGCGTACGCAGCGCCCCAGACCGCAGGCACCGCCTGTTCGCGCCACGCCGCGTCATCGAGTCGCCACAGATACGACCAGACTTTCGTCTCGATCTCGCTAGCCACCGCATTGGGAGACCGAGCGAGAGGCCGCTCCGTCGTCCTGCCCTGATGCACCACGGACAGACCGGCAGCCTCAGTCGCCCCCACGAGAGCGTCGCCGTCGTCCTGTCGGTGCGACCGAAAGTCGGTGAGCGACGCGAGCGGACCGTCCAGATCGGTCAGCGTCGTCCTCGGTACGCCGTGCACGGCGACCAGGCGCCCGCCCGGGCGCAAGACGCGCGCGGCCTCGGCGATCGCGGCCCGCATGTCGCCGACGAGGTGGAGCACCATGCTGAAGAGGACTGCCGCGACGCGCGCGTCACCCACCGGCAGATTCTGCGCGTCGCCGAGGGCTACCCGCGAGCCGATTCGCTCGTGCGCCTGCCTCGCCATCGGAAGCGAGATGTCCAGGCCTACCACGGACGTACCTGCCTCGTTGAGCGCGCAGGCGACGACACCTGTTCCGACGCCGATCTCAAGAACGGTTCTGTCGCCGAGCCATGGCTGAACATCCGCGGCGAACTCGTACCCGCGAGCGGTTCCGCCGCGCGTCTCGTCGTAGCGGTCGGCGACCCGATCGAACGAGATGGACGGTCCAGACATGCGTCGACCCTATCCAGCCTCTGGATGATTACCGAGAATCAACGCCGCTCAGCTACCCCAGTGGTGCTGTGGTCCGTCCGGCGTCACACCAGGGCGTACACGGCATAGGAATTCGATACCACAGTGGACTGTCGTCTACGCGAGCGCGACGATGCGTCCCATCCCTTGGCGTGCTATGGCGTTCGGGATGTGACCGGGCTGACTTAGACGAGTTTCGGCGCGTGTCGATACGAACAAGTGTCGGGGGACCCTGGTAGGCTTCGGTTCATGTCGGTTGAGCTGGAGGAGCGGGTCGGTTCCGCGGTCGCGGCGCTGGAGTGCATCCCTTCCGGGCCGGCGTTGGCCGCTGCGCTGTCCGGGCTCGACCCGGCGAAGCTGTCCGGCACCGAGTGCGTGCTGCTGCTGCGAGCCCGCTACCGGCAGAGCAACCACGACCGCGGAGCGCTGCTGGAGTTGGTCGATGAGGTGCACCGCCGCGGCCTGGCCGAGGCCACCGACCGCGGCGCCGACCCGGACCAGGCCTACGAGTTCGCCGCCGACGAGGTCCGGGCCGCGCTGGTGCTGACCCGCCGGGCCGCCGAGGACCTGTGCGGCCTGGCGGCGGACCTTGCGCACCGGCTGCCGGCGGTCGCGGGGGAGCTCAAGGCCGGCCGGCTCGACCAGCCCCGGGCCCGGGTGTTCTCCGAATGGACCGGCGGCCTGTCCGACGAGCACGCCCGCGCGGTCTGCGCCGCGCTGTTGCCCGTGGCCGGGTCGTTGACCACCGGGCAGCTCATCGACAAGCTCAAGCGGCACGCCATCGCGCTCGATCCCTGTTGACTGAACTACAGCGGGAGTTTTAGCAGGTCAGTGACCGTTGTGCGTCTGTGTCGTTGGTTGAGTCGTGGACCAGTGGGAGGACACGAGGGACCTGGCGATCTTGGTCGTGCCGCAGCTGGGTGGTCTGATCG
>JAXIPB010000218.1:0-11846 GCA_045403155.1 Micromonosporaceae bacterium | reverse complement strand
CGCCACGATCATGAGCTCACGGACACAAAACCGCGCCTATCATCACCTGCTGGTCATGATCGGCGCTGTGGAGGCTGTAGAGGTTGGCGCTGGAGTTGGTGGGGGAGGTTAGCTGCGGACGACGCGGTGTGGGCGCTTCCGGTAGTTCTCCTCGTAGCGGCGAAGGCCTCGACTCTTCCAGTCCTTGCCGAGCGCAACCATGCCGAGGAAGCCGAGGAAGAATCCGACGGCGGCGAGCCCGAGGAACATCAGCCACTGGCCGACGAAGAGACCCAGCCCCTCCGCGAAAGGCGCCGAGCCACCGATGAACGGCCCGATGAGCAGCGAGAGCAGGGCTCCGACGAGCACTGCGGCGCCGATGTCGAAGAACGCCCGGGAGAATGGGAACTTCACAGCCCACCAGGCTGAGGCGCCGACAAGGATCAACCCGACGGCGCCGGCAGCCACGAATCCGACCGTATCGATGCTCTCCGGGTCGACGAGGTCACCGAGTCGGGTCACGAGCCGAGCGATCGCGTTCACCGCGAAAATCCCCAGGGCGAGCGCTCCGACCCGAAGCCACCGTTTGCTCACCATGCACCTCCATAACGCTCACGAGCGGACCGTTGTCGCTGGTCGACGCGATGCTATGGCAAACCGGGCGCACCCGTCGACACAACTCCGGCAGGCGACCGAGCTGCTCAGCCGCCGCAGATGAAGTGAGGCTCGGCCTTGTAGGTGTGCGAGAACTTCTCCCGTCTAATCTCCTGTCCGTTCTGCCTGAAGATCCGCCACGCGTCCTGGGTGAAGCCGTCGATGCCATCCGTCGCGATGCAGCCCTGCCCATTCCTCAGGTGCACCGTCTCCGGCTTCGTGATGTTGCGCTTCGCGCTCCATTCGGTGGAGATGTCGAAACGCTTGGTGCCCCACATCGTGACGGTGATGGAGCTGTTTGTGTACGCAGTATCGATGAGGACACTGTGCGGCGAGTCGTTGCGGAACCGCATGTCCAGCGACGGCATGAAGATGGTGGACTCGATCACCGACGGGTACCGGGAGAAGTAGTAGCTGTGCGGATGATGTTCGACATCCTCGAGACCGGCGTAGTACGCCGCGTTGAACAGCGTGGTAGTGAACTGGGAGATTCCACCACCCACGGCGCTAACCAGCTTGCCGTCCTGGATGATCGGGGCGTCGACGTAGCCCTCCGCGTATCCACGCGGACCGGTAAAGCCGTTGAGTGAGAAGGTCTCGCCGGGCTCGACGATGGCGCCGTCGACCTTCTTGGCGACCTGGATGATGTTCTTGTTGCGGTCCTGGCCGCCCTTCAGGTAGGTGGTGAACGAGGAAACCCGCTCGACGATGCCTTGCCGCGCGAGATCCGTCCCGGTGGTCTTCGCGTCGACGGTCACGATGTCCGCCGTGAGCGAGCGTGGCGCCGCGTTTGGCAACACCGGCAGCAGGTCCCGGCTGAGCTTCGCGGTATCCACGAGCTTGCCGCCCGTACTAGCAAGGATCTTCGGTCGGCCGCCCTCGGTCGTTACCTTCGCGTCCCGCGGCGTGATCTCTACGCCGGTGAGCTGGCCGGCCATGGCCGCTCGGAGCTTCTTCTCATCGACCACTGGCGTGATCGTGGCATTGTCGTCGGCCGCGATCACCAGACTCTTCGCGATGGCCTTGGGCGTGATGGTCAACTGGCCGGCCTGCGTTGAGACGATGACCGGCGCCGCGACGGCCGGGCGTGCCAGCTCATTGACGAGGCGGTCCACCTCGGCCGGTGGTGTTGGCTTGCGATCCTCAATCGGCATGGTTATGGCGGCGCCGCGCAACCAGCCGCTGCGCAGGGCAGCGATCGCGCCGTCGACGTCCAACCCCTTGCCGGGAGTGCCGTATCTAGCCCTCGGCGTGATGCCCTCGAAGACTACGGAGGCCGGCTTGCCGGCCTGGCCGAGCTGGCTCACCGGCCTCGCAAGCGCTGCGTCCAGCTTGCCGGCATCCACGACTACCACGGGGTCGACCTTGATCTCCCCGCCAAAGATCACCTTGAACGGGTTCGGCCATCCGCGCGCGGCTCGGGCCACGGTCGCGTCTGCGTCAAAGTGAAGGTCGATGGCCGACGGATCCACCGCCGCAGCCTTATCGCCGAACCTCACTGGCACGGCCTCGGCCACGCGATCACCGAGCCCGGCGACGAGCGCCTGGGATGCCTCCGCCTGGCCGCGCCCACCGATGTCAATGCCGAGCACCGTCGTGCCGCGGGGAACGGGCGCGGATGCTCCAACGGCGCTGGCGCCACCGAGCACGAGGCCGACCATGATCGTCATGGCGACGCTACCGATGATCGCGGCCCGGGCGCGCCTCGACCGACGTACGTCGACCGTCGAAGTTGGCTGGTTCTGGTCGCCGTGAGTCGACACTGACACGAGGGGAGACCAATCTGTCGGTGATGTTACGTGCACGAGGATATGAGGGCTTTTCACCCGAACCAAGGGGGGAGGGGGTAGGTGGGACCTAGGCGATAGTGCGGGCCGGATGGGAATAGCCTTCACGCGTGGAGATCGACGCGGCACGGAGCAATTCGGATAATTCCGCTCGGCGGCCGGCACCGACGCTGGCCCACGAGACGGCGCCGGATGAGCTGGTGGCTCTGCACACCCGCCGATTGCAACGGAGAGCCCTAGGCAACCGGCTCCGGGAGAGCCTGCTCTTCCTGCCTCTCGTCCTGCTGATCACCGCCGTTCTCGTCGAGGAGCTCGCCGCCGCGGTGGATCGGCGGACAGATCTGGGGCCACTCGGGCGGTTCGGCATGCCGCCCGACGCGGCCGTCACGCTGCTAGCGACGATCGCCGGCGCGACGATCACGACGGCCGGCGTCGTCTTCTCACTGCTTGTCGTGACCCTTCAGCTGGCCAGCGGCCAGTTTTCGCCCCGGGTCCTGCGAACGTTCTGGCGCGATAGGTTCGGCCAGATCCTGATCGGTCTGCTGCTCGCCACGTTCGCCTTCTGCGTGCTCGCGCTCACACAGATCGACACCTCGGCCGCTCACGCCCCGACGCTGACGCTGCTCCTCGCACTCATCCTGGCCTTCGCCTCGATCGTGGGGATCGTCGCGTACCTCAACCGGATCACGAGGCAGCAATACGTCGGAAGGATCATGGAACGCATCGCCGGCGAGACCCTCACCCTGATTGATCAGCTGCCGTACGGACCGAGCGTCGGTTTAGCGGTCGGTGTCCCGGTGACCGTACCCGATCCCGACGCGCTCGGAACTTCGCTCGCGGTGCGGTCCGGCACGGACGGGTGGATCCAGCAGATCAGCCGTCGCGCGATCGTCGCAGCGGTGCCGCCGGGCTCGACGATCCGGCTGGAGACCCGGGTCGGCGCCTATCTGGTCCGCGGCGAACCGATCGCGTCCATCTGGCCGTCGCCCCCCGATCCGGCGAAAACCACGGCGATGATCCGGAACGCGGTGATCATCGGGAATGCGCGCACGATGCAACAGGATATCGACTTCGGCCTGCGGCAGCTCAACGACATCGCGCTGCGCGCCCTGTCTCCGGCGGTGAACGATCCGACCACGGCGATTGAGGTCGTGCTGCGCCTGTCGTCGGTGATGCGGCCGCTCGTCGTCGCCGAGCTACCGGCCCAGGCGGTCCGCGATGGCCAGAACCGGATCCTGCTGACGCCCTGGGATCTCGACCACGCCGAGTACGTGGAACACGCCTTCGGCCAACTACGCGTGTACGGGGCGCCGCACGCCCAACTCTGCATGGCGCTCGTCCGGGCGCTGGGCATGCTGCGCGACGCGGCGACCGACGCCGGCCGCCGTGACGCTGTCGCGGCCCTCGACGGACAGCTCGCGCTCACGCTGCACGGCGCCGAGCGCGCCGGCCTCCTCCCCGCCGACTTGGATCGCCTCCGCGCACTCGCCGCCCAAAATCGCCACGATCATGATTTTGGCGTCGCGAAACCCCGTCGATCATGACCTCCAAATCATGATCGGCGCAGTTAGGGGCGGCGCAGGAGGCGGTAAGCGGCGACGGCGATCGTCGCGGAACCGGCGAAGAGGTATACGGTGGCGACCCAGTTCGACTGCGCGAGAACAAGATCACCTTCCGTGGTGCGATCCGCGAATACGAACGACATCGCCAGCCAGGCCAGCCCGGGAAGCAGCGCGAGGAATCTATGGCCCGTCACCTCGTACGCGAACCAGACGAGCAGCCAGTTCCCCGCCACAGCGAGGACGATCGCGACCGGTACCAGGGCGGCGCCGATCCGGAAGGGCGTGAGAAACGCGCCTACGAAGGCGAGCATGACCCCGCCCCAGGCACCAATCAGAACCCCTAGGCCGCGAAGCAACCCGTCGAGCACTCGGGACACCGGCCCCCCCGGTTGCACCGGCATCGCCGGTTCGTCGCTCGGGCTTGGCTGGAGCCAGGTCACGGTGAGCCGACGCCGGTCGGCTGCTTGATCGGGATGCCGGCGAAGAGGTCATCCTCCCAGCCGCTGGGGCCGCTCGCCGGGCCGCGCGCGCCGGCGACCAGCTCGTAGTACTCCACCCCAACGAACTCGGACCCGAAGTTGGAGGCGAGCGTGAAGAGCCACGAGTCCGGCGGGATCTGCGTGGCGTGGGCCCGAACGGCGGCCATCTTCGCCGGCTCGAATTCGCCAGCCTCGATCCGGGCGGCGATCCTCTCGTCCGGTGTGCCAAAGGGAAGATCGTCGATGTTCTCGACGCCGTCGAAGGGGTTCTCTGTGCTCGCGGCGAACTGCTTCATCCCGGCCTCGAGCACGCTGCGCGGGATCGCCGTCCAGTAGACCTTCGCGGGGCCTACTCCCTCGGCGCTCGCCATCTCTACGGCGCGCATGGCGACCCGGTGGGCCTGGATGTGGTCGGGGTGTCCGTAGAAACCGTTGGGGTCGTACGTGACGACTACCTGGGGGCGCGTCTCGCGGATTACCTCGAGAAGATGCCGAGCTGCCTCATCGACATTTGCCCCCCAAAATGCGCGCGGATGTGTGTTCGATGGCGTGCCCATCATCCCTGAATCGCGATACCGGCCGGCGCCGCCGAGAAATCGATGATCGGTCACGCCCATGGCGGCGCAGGCGCGCTCCAACTCGACGAGGCGATAGCCGCCCAGCTGGTCCGCATCAGTGGCGGCGAGCAGTGCGAGCGCCGGCACATGGATCTCGCCCTCTTCGCCCAATGTGCAGGTCACCAGCGTGACCTGGGCGCCGCTCGCCGCGTACCGCGCCATCGTCGCGCCTGTCCCGACCGTCTCGTCGTCGGGATGCGCATGGACGAACAGGACGCGTCGGTCAGGCGCTGCACTGCGTTCTTCCGCTCCCAAGCTCGCGGCTGCACTGCGTTCTTCCGCTCCCAAGCTCGCGGCTGACCCGGTCGGGATCGTCACCCGGCCCACTCTACGCGCGCACGCGTGCGACGATCGCTGGGTGGATTATCCAGAGCTCGCGGCTCGTACCAAGGGTTTCACGCTGGGCCAACCGCGCGCAGTGAGCGTCAGCTCGGACGGTGCGCGCGTTACGTTCCTGCGGTCGGGCGGCCCCGAGGACTCGACCGATCAGCTCTGGGTCTTCGACGTCGCCACCGCAACCGAGCGACTCGTGTGTGACCCGGGTCGGCTGGCCCACGCCAACGCCGCCAGCCACGCGGACCTCCCCGCGGCCGAGCGGGCGTTGCGGGAACGACTGCGGCTCAGCGCGTACGGCATCGGCTCGTACGCCACCGACCCGGCCGGCCGGTTCGCCGCGTTCGCCCTCGGCGGCACGCTCGTAGTCGCCGACATCATTGCCGGCGAGGCCCGTCCCCGGCCGAGCCCCGGGCCGGTGGTGGACCCCCGACCGGATCCGACGGGACGCCGGGTCGCCTATGTATGTGGGGGCGCGCTGTACACATTGGGCCTGGCCAACGACGAGACGACGCTGCTCGCGGCCGAGGCGGAGAACGACGACGTGACCTGGGGGTTGGCCGAGTTCATCGGGGCGGAGGAGTTTGGACGTTTCCGCGGTTACTGGTGGTCTCCGGACGGGACGGCGCTGCTCGCGGCGCGTGTCGACAACACCCGCGTGCAGCGGTGGCATCTGCACGATCCGGCGCAGCCTGCCGAGCCGCCAAGCGTCGTCGCCTATCCCGCCGCCGGCACGGAGAACGCGGAGGTGACGCTGCACCTGCTCGACCTCGATGGCGGCTGGGTCGATGTGCACTGGGACCGTGAGACCTACCCGTACCTCGTGTCGGTCTCATGGTCCGATGTGGGCGGTCCGCTCGTGACTGTGCTGCGCCGGCTCCAGCAACACGGGCTCGTCCTCTCCGTCGACCCGCGCACCGGTGAGACGCAGGTCCACGCGGAACTGGCCGACCCGCGGTGGGTGGACCCGGTCGCCGGGTCGCCGTGCTACCTCCCCGACGGGCGCGTCCTGATCGGCGGCGAGCTGGCCCACGACGGCTACGACGCGCGCTGCCTCTTCGCCGATGGCGGACTGCTCACCCCGGCCTCGCTGTACGTGCGGCGGGTCTGCGGCCGACTGGGACAGGACCTCCTCATCGAGGCCAGCGAGGGTGAGCCGAGTGAACAGCACCTCTTCCGCGTCGGGACGAGGTCGGCGGCGGCGACAGTCGAGGTGCGCCGACTTACCGCCGATCCGGGCTGGCACGTGGGGCACTGCGGGGGCGACACGCTCGCGGTCGGCTCGCTCTCCCTCGATCATTCCGGTACACATTGGACCATCTTCGGTTCAGGCGACGAGCTTGGTCGTATTCAGTCCATGGCGGCCAGTCCGCCGTACGCGCCGAGGCCCGCACTCGAGCGGGTCACCGACCGCCGGCTGCCCACCGGCGTTCTCTACCCACGAGCCCACGTGGCCGGCCGCCGGCTGCCGGTGCTCGTGGACGTGTATGGCGGACCGGGCGCGCAGGAGGTCGTCGCGGCCAGGGCGCACTGGCTGGAACGTCAATGGTGGGCCGATGCCGGCTTCGCCGTTGTCGTAGTCGACAACCGCGGTACGCCGGGCGTGGCTCCTTCCTTCGAGAAGGTGATTCACCGGCGTCTGGCCGACATCATCCTCGCCGATCAGGTCGACGCGCTTGACGCGCTCGCTGACAAGCACTCGGATCTGGACCTGAGCCGGGTCGCGATACGGGGATGGTCGTTTGGCGGCTGGCTCGCCGCGCTGGCCGTGCTTCGTCGACCCGACGTCTACCGCTGCGCGATCGTCGGCGCACCGGTGGCCGAGTGGTCCCTCTACGACACCGCGTACACCGAGCGGTACCTGGGTCTGCCGGATGACGCGACGGACGTCTATGCCCACAACTCGCTCTTGGAGTCGGCTGCCGAGCCGGTGTCGACGGCGGCCGCCGACGGTGCTCGGCCAATGCTGATCATCCACGGGATGGCGGATGACAACGTAGTCTCGGCGCACTCCATGCGCCTCTCCGCCGCCCTGCTCGGCGCTAACCGTCCACACTCGATGATCCCGCTCACCGGGGCGACCCACATGGCCGCGGGCGGAGTGGCCCAGCAGTTGCTGCGTCTGGAACTCGACTTCCTCCGCCGCCACGTCTGACGCCGGGCCAGCACCCCGAAGATCCGCTCGATCATGAGCTGAGCGTCGCCAGAACGCGTCGATCATGACCCGCAGGTCATGATCGGCGGATGGAGGGGGGCCGAGGGGAGGGTTGGGGGGTTAGCGGAGCGGGCCGACCTCGGGGAAGTGGCAGGCCGCGATCGAGCCGTTGGGCTTCGACTCCAACGGCGGCTCGACCTCAGCACAGAGGTCCTGCGCCTTCCAGCACCGGGTGCGGAAGCGGCAGCCCGAGGGCGGGTTGATCGGCGTCGGCACGTCACCCTCGAGGCGGATCCGGCCAGTCGCCGCGCCCAGCTTCGTCACGTCAGGCACGGCGGAGAGCAGTGCCTTGGTGTACGGGTGCGACGGCTGCTCGTAGATCTCCTGGCGGGTGCCGACCTCCACGATCTTGCCGAGGTACATGACCGCGATGCGCTCGCAGAAGTGCCGGACCACGGCCAGGTCGTGCGCGATGAAGACGAAGGCCAGGTTGAACTCGCGCTGCAGGTCCCGGAGCAGGTTGATGACCTGCGCCTGGATCGACACGTCCAATGCGGACACCGGCTCGTCCGCGACGATCAGCTTCGGCTTGAGCGCGAGCGCGCGGGCGACGCCGATGCGCTGGCGCTGGCCGCCGGAGAACTCGTGCGGGTATCGGTTGTAATGCTCCGGGTTGAGCCCGACGATCTCCAGAAGCTCCTGCACCCGTTTCTTGACTCCACCCGCGGGTTCGATGCCGTTCACGGTCAGCGGCATCGCCACGATCCGGCCGACGGTGTGGCGAGGGTTCAGCGAGGAGTACGGGTCCTGGAAGATGATCTGCATGTCCTGACGCAGGGGACGCAGCGACCCGCGTTTCATGTGCGAGATGTCGCGACCCTCGAAGGTGATCTTCCCGGCCGTTGGTTCGAGCAGTCGCACGAGCAGCCGGCCCGTCGTCGTCTTGCCACAGCCAGACTCGCCCACGAGCCCGAGGGTCTCGCCGGGCGCCACCGCGAAGTCGACGCCGTCCACCGCGCGGACGTGCTGCTTGATCCCGAAGGCGCCACCGCGAACCGGGAAGTACTTCGTCAGCCCCTCCACCTTGAGCAGCGGCTCGCGTCCCACCCGCGACTGGGCCGGAACGGCCTGCTGCGGCGTGATCAGTTCCGTCATCGTGCAACTCCCACCGAGGCGATGTCCTGCTCATAGATCGACTTTCGCTGCCGTTCCGGCAGGTGGCACGACACAACGTGCCCCGGCTCATCGGTCGCCAGCAGCGGGAGCAACTCGGGCACCTCGATGTCACATGGTCCGCCGTTGAGCATCGCGTAGCGGCAGCGCGGGTGGAAGGCGCACCCGGGTGGCACATTGATCAGGCTTGGTGGGTTGCCCTTGATGGGCAGCAGGTCTTCGTCGGCGTCGCCGTGCAGCGACGGAACGCTGGCGAGCAGACCCCAGGTGTACGGGTGTTGCGGGGTCCGCAGCACCTGCTGGGCGCTGCCGTACTCGGCCACCCGACCCGCGTACATCACCAGCACATCGTCGGCGATCTGGCTCACCACGCCGAGGTCGTGCGTGATGATGATGACCGCCGCGTTGAAGTCGCGCTGCAGGTCCGCGATCAGGTCAAGGATCTGCGCCTGGACGGTCACGTCGAGGGCCGTGGTGGGCTCGTCCGCGATCAGCAGGTCGGGGTCGTTCACCAGCGCCATGGCGATCATCGCGCGCTGACGCATGCCGCCCGAGAACTCGTGCGGGTAACTGTCCACCCGCTTCGCGGGCTGGGGGATGCCCACCCGGCCGAGCATGTCGATGGCGTGCTTGCGGGAGACCGACTTGGACGTGTTTGGGTTGTGCACCTGGTGCGCGGCGACGATCTGCTTGCCGATCGTGTAGAAGGGGTGCAGCGCGGAGAGCGGATCCTGGAAGATCATGGCGACGTCGCGCCCGCGCATCTTGCGGATCTCCTCGTCCGGACGGCCAACCACGTTCTTCCCGTTGACCAGGATCTCGCCCGACATCCGCGTGCGCTTGGGGTTATGCAGGCCGAGGACGGACAGGCTCGTCACGCTCTTGCCCGAGCCGGACTCACCGACGATGCCCAGCGTCTGGCCGCGTGTGACGGAGAACGAGACTCCGTCGACGGCGCGGACAATGCCGTCCTCGGTCGAGAACTGCACGGACAGGTTGCGTACCTGCAGGTACGCGCCGCCGGCGGCGGATGCCGTGGATCCCACCGATGTCTGCGGTGCCGTCACGGTGTGTGCCTCCCAAGTGTCGCGGTCGCGATTGCGCTTCCCGCTCTGTGCTTCATACTGTCCCGCCAACTGGAGATCGTCGCGACTGCCCGATTAGCTGAGCTTCACCCGCGGATCGATGAAGGCGTAGAGCGTGTCCACGATCACGTTCGACACGACGATGAAGGTCGCCGCGAGGAGCACGGTGGCCATGACGACGGGCAGGTTCAGGTCACTGACCGCCAACACCGAGACTCCGCCCAGGCCCCTCAGGCCGAACACCGTCTCCGTGATGACCACGCCGCCGAGCAGCGCGCCCAGGTCCAGGCCGGCGTAGGTGACGATCGGGGTAATCGCCGCGCGCAGCGCATGCCGCAGGTAGACCGTGCGCTTGGGCAGACCGATGGCCCTGGCGGTGCGGACGAAGTCCTCGGAGAGCGTCTCGAGCATCTGGGAGCGCGATAACCGGGCGTACGCCGCGGATTGGACGAAACCGAGCGCGAGCCAGGGCAGGAGCATGCCCACGACGAAGGCCCCGGGATCCTGGAACGGGCTCGTGTAGTGAGGCACCGAGAATAACTTGAATCCGAAGACGAAGATCAGCAGCAGGATCATCGCGAAGAAGTAGACGGGCATCGAGGCACCCACGAGCGAGACCCCGATGGAGACCTTGTCGAAGGTCGTCCCCTGTCGCAGCGCCGAGAACATGCCCAGCGAGATGCCGATGGTGAGCCAGATGACGGCCGCCCCCAACACGATGCTGACCGTCACCGGCAGCGCCCGGCTGATGATGTTAAGCACCGGCTCGCGGGTACGGAACGAATAGCCGAGGCACGGCGCCGGGCACTCGCCGTAGTTGGGCATCGTGCGGCCCACGAAGATGCCCTTATGGAAGTCGACGTACTGGGTGAGCAGCGGCTTGTCGAGGCCCAGGCTGCGCTCGACGGCGGCCATGTTCGTTGGCGTGCAGTTCTTGCTGCACATGACCAGCGCAGGACTCGACGGCACCGCGAAGAAGATGAGGAATGTGACCGCGCTGATGCCGATCAGCGTGACCACCGCGACGAGACTGCGCTTGATGAGGAATCGAAGCATGGCCCAGGCCCTTCAGACGTGCCGCTGCCGAACGCGGCTGGCGCCCATTGTGCGGGCGCTGGTTGGTGCGGGGCGGTGTGGCCGGCCCCGATCGGGCCGGCCACACCGATTCTATGCATTTATGACTTGAGCCAGAGGTTCTGCAGTGAGGGCGAGCCCCACAGACCGCTCAGGTAGGCGCCACCAACGTTGGAGCCGACCATGGAGAACGAGTGGTCGTAGTAGGACGGGATCAGCGGAGCGAAGTCCGTCATGACCTTCTTGTCGAGCGCGGCGTACGCCTTGCCCGCCTCGCCAGCGTCGGTCAGACCGGCGATCCGGTCGATCTCGGCGTTGACCTCGGCGTTGTCGAAGTACGACAGGTTGTTGTTACCGGTCGGGGTGATCGCAGCGCCACCCTTCATGAGAACACCCATCACCGTCGAGCCGGACGGGTAGTCCTGGCCCCAGCCACCCGTGATCATGTCACAGTCGGTGCCCTTTGTGCCCACGATGGTGTAGTGGGTGGTGCCATCGGTTGGCGACATGACGATCTGGAAGCCGGCGCGCTCCCAGGCCTGCTTCGCCGCGGCAGCAGTCTGCTCGCGGGTCGGCGTGCCGGGGCGGTAGCACCACTTCAGCGGCCTCAGCGTCTTGCCCTGCAGCAGGGCCTTGGCCTTGTCGACGTCACCGGTGATCGGCTTCGGGTAGGCGTCGTACTTCTCGTAGCCAGGAACGGTCGGGGCCATGATCGTCGTCGACGGCTTGCCGGCCTTGTCGCCACCAATGATCTTCAGGATGGCGTCCTGGTTGTACGAGTAGATCAGCGCCCGCCGCACGTCCACGTCGGTCACCTTCTGGGTGTTGATGTAGACGTAGATGTTGAAGACGGTGTCACCCTCGATCGCGCGGGACGCGGCCGGGCCGTTGAGGATCTCGGCGAGAGCCTCGGTCGGCACGTTGTCCCACTGCAGGGCGTTCTTGTCC
>JAXIPB010000097.1:0-30553 GCA_045403155.1 Micromonosporaceae bacterium | reverse complement strand
AGGTCGGCCCAGCCCCGATAGCCGGTGCCGTCTGGGCCGGGGTCATCCAGCCCTTCCGTGAAGCTATCCCCGACCGCAACATAACTCCGCCAGCGCACATGCCCTCCCAGGTCAATCCGCCGTGAGTTTCGCAGGCGACGGCCGCCAGGACCAAGCCGCCGGGACCAAGCCGCCGGGACCAAGCCGCCAGGATCAAGCCGCCAGGATCAAGAGGAACCGGCCGAGGGGTGGCGTACGCCGCAATATCCCGACTGCCCACACCGGCGAACGGCGTAGGCTGCCACGCGTGCTGATGAGGATGTCAAACCTGTTTCTGCGGACGTTACGGGAGGACCCCGCCGAGGCGGAGGTGCCGAGCCATCGGCTTCTGGTGCGGGCGGGCTATATCCGTCGCGCCGCGCCGGGCGGCTACACCTGGCTCCCGCTGGGCAAACGCGTTCTGGACAAGATCGCCGCGATCGTGCACGAGGAGATGGCCGCGATCGGCGGGCAGGAGGTGCATTTCCCCGCCCTTCTGCCGAGGGAGCCGTACGAGACGAGCCACCGCTGGACGGAGTATGGCAACGACATCTTCCGGTTGCGCGACCGCCGCGGCGCCGACTTTCTGCTCGCCCCCACCCACGAGGAACTCTTCACACTGTTGGTGAAGGATCTCTACTCGTCGTACAAGGACTTCCCGGTCATCCTGTATCAGATTCAGACCAAGTTCCGCGACGAGGCCCGGCCTCGCGCCGGCCTTCTCCGCGGGCGCGAGTTCCTGATGAAGGACGCCTACTCGTTCGACCTTTCCGACGCCGGGCTGGTCGAGTCGTACCGCAAGCACCGGCAGGCGTACGCCCGGATCTTCGACCGGCTCAGCCTTTCCTACACCATCGTGTTCGCCATGTCCGGAGCGATGGGCGGCTCGGCTTCGGAGGAGTTCCTCGCCGAGGCCGAGGTCGGCGAGGATACATATGTCGGCTGCACGACGTGCGACTACGCCGCGAACACGGAGGCGGTCACAACTCCGGCGCCGCCGGCCACGGACCCGGGAGCCTGGCCCGCGATGACGGCGCACGACACCCCCAACACCCCCACCATCGAGACGCTGGTCGACCTGGCCAACGCCGAGAAGCTCGGCGGGCGGGCCGACTGGACCGCGGCAGACACGCTTAAGAACGTCGTACTCACCGTCACCCGCCCCGGACAGGAGCCGGACGTCCTGGTGGTCGGCGTCCCTGGCGATCGGGAAGTGGACATGAAGCGGCTTGAGGCCGCGCTGGCTCCCGCCACCGTGTCTCTCTTCGAGGCGGAGGACTTCGGAAAGCACCCCGACCTCGTGCGCGGATATATCGGCCCGCAGGCCCTGCGCGCGATGAAGATCCGCTACCTCGTCGATCCCCGGATCGTCCCGGGCACCGCTTGGCTGACCGGCGCGAACGAGACGGGCCGGCACGCGGTCAACGTGGTGTCCGGCCGCGACTTTGTGCCCGACGGCACGATCGAGGCCGCCGAGGTGCGGCCCGGCGACCCCTGCCCCGCCTGCGGCGACGGGTCGCTCACCATGCGTCGAGGCATCGAGATCGGGCACATCTTCCAACTGGGCCGGCGATACGCCGACGCGTTCGTCCTCGACGCGCTCGGTCCGGACGGGCAACCCATCCGGGTCACGATGGGCTCCTACGGCGTCGGCGTCTCCCGGCTGGTCGCGGCGATCGCGGAGCAGCACCATGACGAGCGCGGGTTGTCCTGGCCGATCGCGGTCGCCCCCGCCGACGTGCACATCGTGGCGACCGGCAAGGGTGATCAGGTGGACGCGGCGCTGACGCTGGGCGAGGAGCTGTCGTCCCGCGGCTTGGACGTCATCGTGGACGACCGGTCCGGCGTCTCGGCCGGGGTCAAGTTCAACGACGCCGAACTGATCGGGGTCCCAGCGACGGTGGTCGTGGGTCGGCGGCTCGCTGAGGGGTACGTGGAGCTACGCCACCGGGCATCAGACACGCGCGAGGATGTACCGATCGGTGAGATTTCGGCCAAACTGTGAGGAGAAGCTCCTCCCGGTATGTGAATCCGCCTCACAGACGTTGGAATGTCACGTGGAAATCGAGATCTACTCGGACGTCGTCTGCCCCTGGTGCTATCTGGGTAAGACACGCCTCGACGCGGCATTGGCGTCATATGACGGCGAGGCGATCCTGCGCTGGCGCGCGTTTCAGCTCGACCCGAACGCGCCGCGCCACGGTCGACCGCTCCTCGACTGGCTCACCCGGCGCTTCGGTGGCGAGGCGCACGCCCGCAGGGCGGTGGCGCAGGCCACCTCCGCCGCGGCGGCCGAGGGCCTGTCGCTCGATTTCGACCGGGCGCAGTGGGCCAACACCTTCGACGCCCACCGCCTGCTGTGGTTCGCGGACCAGCCCGAGGCGGTCTTCGCCGGCGCCGGCGCCGACACCCAGCCGGAGCTCGCGGAGGCCCTCTACCGCGCGCACCTCACCGAGGGCCTGGACGTCGCCTCGCATGACGTGCTCGTCGGTCTCGCTGAGCGGGTCGGGCTCGAAGCGGACCGGGTGCGACGCCTCCTCTCCTCCACCGAAGCGATCGCCGACGTGCGAGCGCAGATCGCGCGGGCGCACGACCTCGGGGTCAGGTCCGTGCCGACATTCGTCTTCGCCGGCAGGTACGCCGTGACCGGCGCCCGCGAGGCCGCGGCGCTGCGGTCGATCGTCGACGAGGTCGCGCGCCGCGAGGGCCAGGCTCCAACGCTGGACCGGCTCGTGCCGAGCCAGCGCACCACGCCCGCGAGTGAGGACGATTCCCGCCTGGTGTGAGGTCAAGATCGGTTAGCATGAGTCGTGCAACCCGCCCCGAGCCCGGGGCCGGCGTCACGGCGCCGGGATGGGCTGAGCCAGGCCCTCCACGATCTGCGCGCCAGGCACGGACGCGAGAGCCGGCCCGGGGAGCACGATCTTGCTTCCTCGCACCCCCGATCCGATGACGACGATCGGCGTCGCCGCGACCGCCGCGTCGACCAGAATCGGCCAGCTCGGCGGCAACCCAAGCGGGGTTATTCCGCCGTACTCCATGCCCGTCAACTCGACCGCCTCGGCCACCGGCGCGAAGCTCGCCTTGCGTACGTCCAGGTATCGCCGTACGACGCCGTTGACGTCGGCGCGAGTTGTGGCGAGCACCAGGCATGCCGCGTATCGAACCTCTCCCTCGCGCTTGCCGGCCACGACCACGCAGTTCGCCGAGACCTCCGGCGCGACCTCATACGCCTCGCAGAACGCCGCCGTATCGGCAAGGCTCGGGTCTATCGGAGCGACCAGCACGTCGTTGGCGGGCACCGGAGCGTTGCCGGGCCATGTCGCCAGGGCCGCCGCGACGGGTGGCGCGAGGAGCTCGGGATGATCGGTCGCGACGACGGTGGCAAGCTTTCCCAGCACCGCATCATGGTGCCACGTGGCCGCGCGCCTGTGCTCAGGCTGCGGCGGCTGCTCAGGCTGCGGCGGCGGCTCAGGCGACGGCGGCGAGATCGTGTCGAGGTGTCGCGATGGCCGGCACGGGCACGAGGTCGGCTGAGGCGAGCGACACCAGCGCGCCGGCGTATGCGAGCGTGGCCGTTGGGGTGTACGGCTGAGTCCATCCGGCCCGACTCAAACCCTCGCGGCACATGCCGAGGTCGTGACGGTACACCGGTTGTGCGTACCGGTTCACCCCACCGAACCAGTCGAATGCCCGCCGGGCGAGCCGGCCATAGTGACTCCGCCCCGTCGCGCGGTACGCCTCCACCAGCGCTTCCACCAATGCGGCCGCATCGACTGCGAGCTCCGATTCCTGGGCACCCGAGCCCAGGCTGGTCGGTACGCGCAGGACCCCCTCGGCGCGCCCGAGACCGACCCGGCGGGAGTACCAGTCCAGCGACTCAAGACCGTGACCGACCATCTCGTCGTCGCCGAGGCGGCGCCCGGCGAGGATGAGCGCCTGCGGGAGCCTCGCGGCCTCACCCCCGAGCCGGTGGGTGAACCAGGGCCATGATGCCCCGCGCCATACCTGCTCCCGCCTCGCGGTGTTCAGGACTCGGGCTTCGCGGGTGAGCGCCAACCGACGTTCCGCTCCGAGGCGCGCCTCGCGGCAGAGCCCAAGCACCGCGTACGCGGTCGTGACGAGATCAGTCGACAGTCGCTCCTGCGTCGTCGCCTGATCCTCGGTACGGCCGGCGGCGCGACGACCTGCGGAGCGGAGATCGAATGCGCGGAGATCTGACGCGCGGAGATCTGACGCGATGCCGGCCAGGCTGCGCAACGGCAACGGAGGTGCCGCGTAGTCGCCGTTCCGGCCGCGCGGTCCGCGCGGTGAAGTGATCGCATCGCGCACGTAGGTGGCGAGCCGAGGAGCCACCGCGGGCCAGCCGAGTTGCTCGCCAAGCGCCCTGGCCGCGACCCGCAGCGCCTCCTGCCGCGGCTGATCGTCGAGAAGCGCGCCGACAGCGTCCGAGAGACCGTCGATGTCCCTTGAAGTCGTGAGGACGGCCGCCGCACCGAGCAGCTCACTCGAGTGCGGGTGCGCGGCCGCCACGATCGAACAACCTGCCGCAACCGCCTGCGACAGCGCACGCCAAGCTCGCCCGGGGTAGGCGTCGGGCGCGAGGTACACCTCTGTGCGGGACAGCAGTGCGGCAAGCTCGGATTGCGTGAGTACGACATCGATCAGGCAAACGTTGCGGCCCAGGTGGAGGTCGAGGACAAGCTCTCGCAGCTGCTCGCGGTGGAGCTCGACCTCATGCGCTCCCACCTCCGGCTCGGCCGAGCTGGCCAGTACATAGAGAAGATCAGGCCGAGCAGCGGCGACCTTCGGAAGGGAGTTGATGACCCAGTCAATGGCGGCGTCCGGCCCAACGGCGTTGACGGTTGTGACCACCCGGCGTCCGGCCAAGGCGGCAAGCGCATCAGCCACGGCCGGTCTTACCGATGACGGCTCGACTCGCTGGTCCGAGGCCGCCAACACACCCATCGGGAGAACGGCGACCTGCTGCGGACGGACCAACCCGCGGCCGACCGCGTGCCGGCGCGCGGCATCAGTGAAGACCAGGACCCGCGCCGCGCCATCGTTGAGGGCGGAAACCGTCCGCACCCAGTGTGGATCGGCGGTCCGCCGCACCGACTGCAGGCTGACCAGGTACGGGATGCCGCGCCGGGTCAACTCGTCGGCCAGGTCGACCGCGTGGGATCCCGAGGGCCCGCCGAACACGTCCTCGTCGTGGAGGATCAGCACGGCGTCGACGGCGTGCTCAACGAGGACCCTGGCCGCGCGCCGATAATCTCCCACGTCATCTCGAGCGACGACGGTGACGACCTCGTCCGGATAGATGAGTCGCTGCCGGTCGATGGCGCACACGACAACGTCGAATTCATCGGCCACGGCGGACGCAAGGGCGGCCGCGTAGTCAGCCACCCCGCCGCGTCGAGGAATGTACGGCGACACGATGCCCAGTCGTGTCCGAGAGGACCGTCGTAGCGGAAGGCCGCGTCGTACCGGAAGGCCGCGTCGTACCGGAAGGCCACGTCGCACCGGTCGCTCCTCAGGTCCAGAGGGGTTTCGAGTGGAGCTACCCAGACCGGGGGGGCGGTCAACCTCGCGTGATATCGGGCACGTCGCGCTCAGTGAGCACGCCATCGTCTTGCGTCGAGATGGCCGAGCCGGCACAGTGCGTAAGTGTCCCTGACCCACGCCTCTCGTCTGCGTCCCGCCGCCGCGATCCTGATTGCCGGCCTGCTGTCGATCGCGGGATGTGGGTCAGGCTCCGCAGCCACCTGGCGGCCGCCGTCAACGGCGGGGCCAAGCGCCCCGGCGACCACCCAGACGAAGGCCGAGCCCACCACGCTCACCATTGTGGGGTCAGGCGATGTCCTTCTGCATCCGCAACTGTGGAATCAGGCTCGCATGGATGCCCAGGCAAAAGGTCAAGAGGGCTATGATTTCGGCCCTCTGTTCTTAGATGTCGAAGATGTGATATTTTCCGCCGATTTGGCGATCTGTCACATGGAACCGCCGCTGGCCGACGCTGATGGTCCCTTCATCGGTTTTCCCCGCTTCTCCGTGCCGCCGCAGGTCGTGCCCGCGCTAGCGAATCTCGGGTACGACGCATGCTCGACCGCGTCCAACCACACGATCGACCATGGCGAGGCCGGCGTGGTCCGGACACTCGATGCGCTCGACGCGGCGGGCATCAAGCACGCGGGAAGCTACCGGAGCGAGACGGAACACGGCACGATCACCATGCTCGAAGCCCAAGGCGTCAAGATTGCCTCGCTGTCGTACACGTTCTCGTTCAACGGGCTCCGCCGGCCGGCCGGCGAGGAATGGATCGCGAACCAGATCAACACCGCCGACATTCTCGGTGAGGCGAAGCGGGCCCGGGCCGAGGGCGCCGAGATCGTGGTGGTAAGCCTTCACTTCGGTACGGAGTACCAGCACTCGGCCAACTCGCAGCAGTTGAGCGTCGCCAAGAAGCTGCTCGCCTCGCCCGATGTCGACCTGATCCTCGGCCACCACGCGCACGTCGTTCAGCCATTCGAGAAGATCGGCGACAAATGGGTCGCCTACGGGATGGGGAACATGGTTGCCCACCACGCGGACCCCCGCAATGACAACCGCGAGGGCGTGCTTGCTCGGTTCACGTTCACCGAGGTGGCGCCCGGCAAGTGGAAGGTGACGACGGCGGAAGCAATCCCGATCTGGATGGACTTCTCGCCGGACCGCCTGATCGACATCCCCGACGCGCTCGCGGATCCAGCCACCGGCGACGCCGATCGGTCGACGCTGCAGGCGGCGTGGAATCGCATCAAGGGTTATCTGACCTCGCGCGGTGCGGACGACGACGATCTTGTGGTCGTCGGACCCTGATCCGGCTGCCGTCAGTTCGCTGCGAGCACCACAACGATCGCAACAATGATCGCGAGCAAGGCCACGACGCCGGTCACGATCAACGCCAAAGGGAGGGCCCGGCTGGGTGCGGGGTCGACCGATTTCGCGAACGCGCGAAAGCGCTCGGTGAGTTCACCGGGTTCGATCTGCTCATCGGACATGGCGCGCACCATAGCGAAAATTGTCTACGTGTGCAGCCACCACACCGGCACGTTGTGGCTGGTGCGGGTACCCGACAGAGCGAAATCGGACCAATTTGAACGCGTAGGAGGCGCCCCCTTCTACGCTTTCTGCAGACAGCGGCTCCTCCGAACGCGGTCCCCTGCCCCGCCGTCGAGGTGGAGCGGTAGCGTCCAGTGATGCGGCTGGATTGGCCTGACTGCTCCAACGCGCGAGACGTGATGGGACTTCAAACGAGCTCCGGCGGCCGCGTCCGCGCCCGTGCGCTCATCCGCTCCGACCGACTCGACCGGCTCACTCCGGTCGGGGTGGCCGCCGTCCGGGCGTACGGCGTGAGTCGGATTATCGACCTCCGAACGGCCGGCGAGGTGCGCGACGTTCCCGGGCCCTTCTCCGACGATCCGATGTACCGGCATGCCCCGTTCATCGACGAGCAGGAGGATCTGCGCCGCGACCCGGTCGCTGAGTCCACGCCCCTCGCACTCTACCGAGGCAGCATCGACCGCAATGGGCGATGCATCGGCGTCGGCGTTGCCGCGTTCGCCACTGCTCCGAACGGCGGCGTAGTCGTGCACTGTGCCGGGGGCAAGGATAGAACGGGCCTGCTTGTGGCCCTCATGCTCCGCGCGGTGGGCGTCGCCGCCGACGAGATCGCCGCCGACTACGCGCTGACCGCAGAGTGCCTGCGTGAGCGGCACGAGGCCGAACTGGCCGCCGAAACCGACCCGGACGCACGGGATAGGCTCCGTCAACTACAGGGGTGCGAGCCGGAGACGATCATTGGCACGTTGTCGTATGTGGACGATCGCTTCGGCGGCTCAGCGCGGTACCTCGCCTCGGCGGGTGTCACCGGTGGCCAACTGGCCCGGTTACGGGCGCGGCTGGTGGAGGAGTGAACCTAGCTCTCGCCCGGATACCTGAGCGCCTGCGCTGGGCGATGAGTGTGCTGGACATATCGGCGGAGGACAACGTCCTGGAGATCGGCTGCGGCTCTGGGCTGGCGGTGTCACTGGTCTGCGAGCGGCTTGCCGGGGGGCGCATCACTGCGATCGACCGGTCGGCGACCGCGATCAGACGGGCGGCCGAACGCAATGCCAACCACGTCGCATCGAGCAAGGCGACCCTTCGTCATATCGATCTGGCCCAACTCTCGGTCGCGGACCAGAGCTACGACAAGATCTTTGCGATCAACGTGAACCTCTTCTGGGTTGGCTCCGCCACACCCGAGCTGACGATCATGAGGGACGTGATACGCCGTACCGGCGTCGTGCATCTCTTCTACGAGCGTCCGGGATACGCGAAGGCCGAACGGGCCGCGACGGCCACCGCGGCGAACCTCGCCGGTCACGGCTTCGTGGCCGTCGTCTCGCCCGGCCCCTCGCGCACGCTCTTTCGCGTTACGGCGCGGCCGGAGGCTTGACCCGCGGCCTGCTCCGCCACCCGTTCGACGACTTCGTACGGCACGGGCTTGCGTAGCGGAAACCTCAACGTGCCCTTCGCCGCCCTGTACGGGGCGATCTGCGACTCGAAGTCTTCGTCTCCCTCGGGAATCGGGTAGAGGGAGATGTGGTTCTTCCAGCCCGCGAAGTACAACACGTATCGGCCCGCGAGCGTGACCGTTGGGATGCCATAACTGATCTTCTCGCCGGCCTCGGGCAGTTGCTTGCGGATCCTCCGTCGTATCTCGGTGAGGACGACCTGCACATCCTCGGGGAAGGACGTGATGTAGTCATCGACGGTCTCGAACCTTTCCGCCACGTGATCCTCCCTCGGCCCGACATTCAGGTGGAACTAGGTTTCATCATGACGCGCGTCACAGGCGTCGGCTGCCGAAGGCGAAGGCTCCGACGGCGTCAGGGGCGGGCTGGATGAAGACCCGAAGCACCCCGCCGATCCCCGTCCGTGGCGCGATTGAGCTGTGGAGCCGAGGGGACTTGAACCCCTAACCCCCGCCTTGCAAAAGCGGTGCTCTGCCAGTTGAGCTACGGCCCCGACTTCTCGACGTTTTCGTTGAGCTGAGCGTTCCGCGGTGGTGATCGCCGCCGCGAAATGCCAAGATCAAGCCTGAGACTTAGCGGAGGTCGGGTGCGGTGGTCGCCTCGTGCCACAGCGCTCGCTCGTCGGTGGCGTCCTTGACCTTCTTGGCCCCGACCACCGCCGCGCCGACCAGGCCGACGAGGAGGAGCAGTTTCTTCAACATGTCGCGGACCACCTCACGGTCGTGACGGGAGTGGGGCTAGATGGAATCGAACCATCGACCTCAGAGTTATCAGCTCTGCGCTCTAACCGACTGAGCTATAGCCCCGTGACGCGCGGAGAAACGTTACCGCACGGGAATTGCGCCTCCCAACTTGGCCCGGCTGCGCCCGGTCCGCCATGTCTCGCGGCTCACGGATGAGCCAGGCGGCCGACAGTGATCTCCAGCGCGGAGCCAGAGGTCGGTTACTCCTTCTCGGAGAGCGTCAACTCGATCCCGCCCACCAGATCGGCGCACACGTTGTAGACGAAGGCGCCAAGCGTCATCAACGCCGTAAAGAGCACCATGTTCACCGCCCCGAGGAGTACGGACGTGCCGATGACTCCCTTTGCGGTGATCTTGAAGGTGTCGGTCTCCGTGCCGGCCTGGCCGGTGAGGTCAGCGAACGCGTCGTTGATGCTCGCGAAGACGTTCATCGCGTCGAGGGCGAGATACAGCACGGATGTGGCCACGATCGCGACGACGAACAACACCAGCGAAACCGCGAACGAGAACTTCATGACCGACCACGGATCGATCCGCTTGAGGTGCAGCCGCGCCCGTCGCGGGCCGCGTGTGGCCGCTCCGGCAACCGTGGCGCGGGCGGAGCGCACGGCGTCCGACACGCGCGCGGCGCCAACTGCCGGGCCGACACCGCTCGGCCGCGGCGGGGCGACGACCGATGTCGTCCCGGTCGACTGCCGAATGCCGGTACCACTAACGGTCGTTGTCTTCACGGCTGGCCCGACGGCTGTAACGGACGCCCGGGCGATCACTGGAGCGCCACCGCCGCCAGGTGTCACCGAGGCGGACCCTGTCGCCGACCCGACCATGGGCGGAACGACAGCGTGGCCGGTCGCGGTCGGACTGCCAGTGCTGGGACTGCCAGTGCTTGGGCTGTACGAGCCCCCCGCCGCGGACCCACTGCTCTGCCCGCTCGTCGCTGGCACCGCGACAACGGGCACGGAATGGGACGGGCCCAAAGGAATCCTGGACGTCGGTTCGGCCTCATCGGCCTCATCGGGCGCCGTGCGGGTCGGGCCGGAGCCGCCGGACGGATAGCTCGGAGACTCCTTGGCTACCGGGCCCGGGGAGATCGTCGGCGTCACCGGAACCGGCGCCGGGCTTGGCATGCTGCTCGGAGTTGGCGTCGGTGTGTAACTGGATCCGGCCGAAGAGCTCTTCTCCGGTTCTGAGGACTTGGTCGCGACCACCGACGGGAGCGTCGGAACTGCGGCCGCCGATGACGTAGACGCCGATGACGGCCCAGAGGGCTGCGAAGGTGACGAAGCCGGCCAACTCGGCGGCGGATACAGGGAGACCGCCGGTTCGACGGCGTGAGCTCCGGCAACGCTGGAGGATTTCTTGGCGCCGTCGCCGCCGGACGCCGCGTTGCCGGACGCCGCGTCCTCGGACGATCCTGTGCCGGCGGGATCGGTCACGGGCGATAGGGAGGGGGTCGACGACGTTGACGACGAGGACGATTCAGCCGGGCGGACCACGTCCGTCGGGGACTCGATGGCATCTGCGGACGGTGCCGTCGACTCCGATGCGCCGTTTTCGGTGGCCGCCGGGGCTTCGACCGATACCTCGTCCGCTTCAGTCGAGGCCCCCGCTGCGCTCGACTTCGCCTGTGTCTCCGTCATCGACCAATCCTGTTCGTAGGGGTCACGCCCATCTGGTCCCGCTCTAGTCCTGCTCGTCAGGCTCGTCCGCATTGCGCGCAATAGCCACAAGGGTCACACCGTCCGGCAGGTCCATCAGCTTGACCCCCATTGTGTTCCGGTCACGTGTCCGCCGTACGGGCTTCACCGGAGTACGGATTACACCACCATTCGAGGTGATGGCGAAGAGCTCGTCGTCAGGACTTATTACCACAGCGCCAACCAGTGCGCCCCGCCGTTGCGTGATCTTAGCGGTAAGAACCCCCTTGCCGCCGCGCCCTTGCACGGGATATTCGTCGATCGGAGTTCTCTTGGCGAACCCGCCATCGGTCGCGACGAGAACGTCCAGGCCGTCGCGAACCACCTCCATGGCTAGGAGCTCGTCGTCGTCCGTGAAGCGCATACCGATCACGCCCGACGTCGCTCGTCCCATGGGTCGTAGCGCGTCGTCGTTGGCCTTAAAGCGGATTGCCTGAGCGCGCTTGCTCACCAGCAATAGATCATCATTCGGTCCGATGAGCGCGGCACCCACGAGTTCGTCGTCGTCCCTGAGATTGATCGCGATGATACCGCCGGTCCGGGGTGAGTCGAATTCGGTAAGTGACGTCTTCTTGACAAGACCCTTCTTGGTGGCGAGCACGAGGTACGGCGACACGCCGTAGTTCTGGATCTCGATCACCTGGGCGATGTGCTCGTCGGGCTGGAACGCGAGGAGGTTCGCCACGTGCTGTCCCCGCGCGATCCGGCTCGCCTCCGGAAGTTCGTACGCTTTGGCCCGATAGACCCGCCCCTTGTTCGTGAAGAACAGGATCCAGTCGTGGGTTGAGCAGACGAAGAAGTGGCTGACGATGTCATCCTGGCGCAGCGTCGCGCCGGACACGCCCTTTCCGCCGCGGCGCTGGGAGCGGTACAGATCGGTCTTGGTCCGCTTCACGTAACCGGTGCGGGTGAGCGTGACCACCACGTCCTCGCGCGCGATGAGGTCCTCCATCGAGACCTCGCCGTCGAACGGAATGATTCGAGTACGACGATCGTCGCCGAACTTATTGACGATCTCCGCCAGCTCGTCCGAGACGATCTTGCGCTGCCGCTCCGGCTTGGCCAGGATGTCCTTGAGCTCGGTGATCTTCACCTCGATTTCGGCGAGCTCGTCGATGATCTTCTGGCGCTCGAGCGCCGCGAGTCGGCGAAGCTGCATGTCGAGGATCGCCGTCGCCTGAATCTCGTCGATGTCAAGCAGCCCGATCAGGCCGGTGCGCGCGTCCTCGACCGTGGGTGAGCGCCGGATCAGCGCGATCACGTCGTCGAGGGCGTCCAGTGCCTTGACGAGACCGCGGAGGATGTGCGCCCGTTCCTCCGCCTTGCGTAGCCGGTAGGCCGTACGCCGTACGATGACCTCGATCTGGTGCGCCACATAGTGGCGGATGAACTGGGCCAGGTTCAGCGTGCGCGGAACGCCGTCGACGAGCGCGAGCATGTTCGCCCCGAACGTCTCCTGCAGTTGGGTGTGCTTGTAGAGGTTGTTGAGCACGACCTTGGCGACCGCGTCGCGCTTGAGCACGAGCACGATGCGCATCCCTGTACGGCCGCTGGACTCGTCCCGGATGTCGGCGATCCCGGCCAGCTTGCCCTCGCGGATGAGATCGGCGCAGCGCTCGGCGAGATTGTCGGGATTCACCTGGTACGGCAGTTCCGTGACCACGAGGCAGGAGCGGCCCCGCTTGTCCTCCTCGACCTCAACGACCCCCCGCATGCGAATCGATCCGCGGCCGGTCCGGTACGCCTCCTCGATGACGGAGGTGCCAACGATCAGCCCTCCAGTGGGGAAGTCGGGGCCCTTCACAAGCTTGATCAGTTCGCCGAGGGTGGTCGCGTCGTCGGTGTCTGGATGGTCCAGGCACCACTGCACCGCCGAGGCGATCTCGCGCAGGTTGTGCGGGGGGATCTTCGTGGCGAAGCCGACCGCGATGCCGTCGCTCCCGTTGACCAGAAGGTTCGGGAACCGTGCCGGCAGGATCGCCGGCTCCTGCGTGCGGCCGTCGTAGTTCGGCCCAAAATCGACCGTGTCCTCGTCGATGTCCCGCAGCATCTCCATCGCCAGTGGCGCGAGACGGGATTCTGTGTTGTGGCTGACGAACCCGTTGGTGATGAATGCGTGGTCATCGCTGTCGACCCGGAGGCTGTAGACCGGCTGCACGCCTGCGTCGGAGATCTCGGCCACCTCGGCGTAGTAGAACCGACCGTCGATGAGTGGCTCGACGACCTCGAGGACCTCGGCATTGGTGATCCGGGCCGAGATCCCGTCCCGGTCGCGCTCCCAGCGCTCGATGCGGTCGACGTTGTGCCGGCGAAGCCAGTCACGCTCGGTCCAGCGGGTGGCGCCGTGGGCTCGGATGAACTCCGCGAGGTACGGCACGTGGTCGTCCGAGAGCGCCGAACTGCGGCGCGGGATCGTGGCCAGATCGGCCTCGAGCTTGGCCTGCTTGCGGCCGAGGAATCCGACGGTGCCAGCGAAGATGCGGGCATCCCGGCGGTTGGTGATGACGACCTTGATCTCGCCGTTGTCATAGCGGCACTGCCTGGACACGACGCCGAACTCCAGCAGGAGCTGCTGGACCTCGCCGGCGAGTCGCTCGCTGCGGGTGGAGTACGAGATCTGGATCGTGTTGCGGGGCAGCAACGATGACGAGCCATCGCCCTCGAAGAGCGACTGCAGGAAGGCGCGCTTCACCTGCGGGGGGCTCTGCCACACAAACTCCGGCACGGATTTCGAGGCGCTGCGGCTGCCCGCGAGTTCGCCGAGCACGCTCTTTCGGAGTGCCAACAGGTTCTGCACGTCCAGCTCGAACAGGAGGCTCCCCGACACAATGACACGCTCGTACACGTACCGAGGCCCACCCACGGCGACATCGAACGCGGCGAGGACCCGATGGAAGTAGTCCCTGTCCACGTTGTTGAAGCCGGCGCGGGTCTCAGATACCCATCCCTCACTGACGAAGCCGCCGGCAACGATCGCCGCCTCAACCGCGGATAAATCCGGGTAGCCTAGCTCCTCCTGGATAACACGGTGGAGAACCACACGGTCGCCGGGCTGGATCTCCTCGAGGAGCCGCCACATCAGGGTCGGCACCCCCACGAGGTTCACGAGACATAGCACCGGGTGATTGAAGGTGCCGGTGAGTTCATAGCCTTCGCGGGTCCTCAGGCGGAGCGTCGGGTGTGCACCGGAGTGGAACAGCTTGCTCGCCCGAACCAGGTCTCCGTTGCGGTCGAGCACCTTGACATCGATGTCGTGGTCTGAGCTAGGAATAGCGTGCGGCGCGATATCGCCGATCTGCACACTTCCAAGAACGGTGCGAACTCGGGCATTTGCTACCAAGCAGTAGCGCATCGCAGCTGCTGGATCATTACCGGGCGAGCCGAAGTTGCCGTTGCCGTCGATAAGCGGGTAGCGCAGGGACCAGGGCTGCGCCATCCGGACGAGGGTGTCGTAGATCGCCGAGTCGCCGTGGGGGTGGTAGTTACCCATCACGTCGCCGACGATGCGGGCGCACTTGACATAGCCGCGATCGGGCCGGAAACCGGCATCGAACATCGCGTACAGAATCTTGCGGTGCACCGGCTTGAGCCCGTCACGCACGTCGGGCAGCGCGCGGCCCACGATGACGCTCATCGCGTAGTCGAGATACGAGCGCTGCATCTCGACGTCGAGCCCGACCGGCTCGATGCGACCGCCGAGCGGGGTCACACCGCCGATACCGACGGCGCCGTTCTCCAACTCGACATCGTCGTTCTCGACGGCGTCATCATCCGACTCGGTGGGCATTGCATCATCGGTTGGCTCGGTCGCTTCGTCTGGGTCGGTCACAGTCAAACCTCATCGTTCGCCGCGGATCGCCACGGATCGGTCATAGACATGTCTCTTGTGGAAGAGACTGTGGACAATGTGGATAACGGCCATTCAGGGTCGGCTTGCTTACAACGGAAGACGCTTAAATATCAAGGAACCGGACGTCCTTCGCGTTGCGTTGGATGAACGAGCGGCGCGACTCAACGTCCTCGCCCATGAGAACGCTGAAGAGTTCGTCCGCCGTCGCAGCGTCGTCGAGCGTGACCTGGCGGAGCGTCCTCGTGCCCGGGTTCATGGTCGTTTCCCATAGTTCCGGGTAATTCATCTCGCCGAGACCCTTGAACCGCTGAACGTCATCGGGCTTGGCGTTGGGCCGCTTCTGCTGCCGTACTGCGATCAGTCCGTCGCGCTCGCGATCGGAGTACGCGTACTGGGCGTCGTCGCCCTTCTTGTTCCACTTGATCTTGTACAGGGGCGGCGCGGCCAGGTACACGTGCCCAAGCTCGACGAGCGGCCGCATGAACCGAAACAGCAACGTGAGCAGCAGCGTCTGGATGTGCTGCCCGTCCACATCGGCGTCCGCCATCAGGATAATCTTGTGGTAGCGCAGCTTTTCGATGTCGAACTCTTCGTGGATTCCCGTGCCCAGGGCGGTAATCAGCGACTGCACCTCGTTGTTCCTCAGCACCCGGTCGATGCGTGCCTTCTCCACATTGAGGATCTTGCCGCGGATGGGCAGAATCGCCTGCGTCCTGGGGTCGCGTCCCTGCTTGGCGGAGCCACCGGCGGAGTCGCCCTCTACGATGAACAACTCTGAGACCCGCGGGTCCGTGGACTGGCAGTCGGCCAGCTTTCCGGGCATCGAGCCCGACTCCAGCAGCGACTTTCGCCGGGCCAGTTTGCGCGCCTGGGCGGCGGCGACGCGAGCCCGTGCAGCGGCGTTGGCTTTCGTGATGATCGTCTTGGCCTCACCGGGGTTGCGCTCGAACCAGTCCACCAGCCACTCGTTGCAGACCTTGAGCACGAAGCTCTTCATGTCCGTGTTGCCGAGTTTCGTCTTCGTTTGGCCCTCGAACTGCGGGTTGGTCAGCTTGACCGAGACGATCGCGGCCAGGCCTTCACGGATGTCCTCGCCGGTGAGCTTCTCGTCGGCCTTGAGGAACTTCTTGTCCGCGCCGTACTTGTTGACGACGCCGGTCAGCGCCGCGCGGAAGCCCTCCTCGTGAGTGCCGCCCTCATGGGTGTTGATCGAGTTGGCGAACGTGTAGACGCTCTCGCCGTACGACTCGTTCCACTGCATAGCGATCTCGACCGACATGCCGTCGCCCTCGGCGCCGAACTCGACCACCGACTTGTGGATCGGCGTCTTCGTCTGGTTGAGGTGGCGTACGAAGTCGGCGATGCCGCCCTTGTAGCAGAAGGTGACCTCCTTGCGCTCCTCCGACGTCGGGTCGTCGCCGACGCGTTCGTCTCGCAGCGCGATGGTTAGCCCACGGTTGAGGAAGGCCAACTCCTGGAGCCGGCGGTAGATCGTCTCGAAGGTGAAGTCGATCGTCTCGAAGATCGAAGGATCGGGCCAGAACGTGACGTTGGATCCGCTCTTCCGGGTCGCCTCACCCTTCACGAGCGGGCCCGGCTTCGAGTTCACGTACTCCTGGCGCCAAACGTATCCATCCTTGTGGATCTCAATCGACATGCGCACCGACAAGGCGTTCACCACGGAGACGCCGACGCCATGCAGACCACCAGAGACCGCGTACGCCTTGCCGTCGAACTTGCCGCCGGCGTGGAGCAGGGTCAGGGCGACCTCGACGCCGGGCCGCTTCAGCTTCGGGTGGATGTCAACCGGAATGCCGCGGCCATTGTCGACTACGCGGACACCGCCGTCGGCGAGCAGCGTGACCACGATCGTGTCGCAGAACCCCGCCAGTGCCTCATCGACGGAGTTGTTAACCACCTCCCACACGAGGTGATGGAGGCCGCGCTCGCCGGTCGAACCGATGTACATGCTCGGGCGTTTGCGGACCGCCTCGAGCCCCTCGAGCACGGTGAGGGAGCCCGCGGTGTACTCGTGCCTCTGCTTCGCGGCTGCCACGCTTGATCACTTTCTCCGCCCAGGCCACAGTGACGTGCCCAGCGGGGGTTGGACGCCTCGCCGCACCAATAAACGTGTGCGGCGTGCGCTCGGTCGGAGATCTCCATCGGGCCAAAGTCTTGGTCCACCCAATACTACCGGTTCCAGCCGACAGAACCACGCTACGGCACCCCGATGACGGGCCTGAAATCGTCACAGCCCGCCGAAAACCGCCGGACTCAATCCCCTCCACGGACGCGGGCTGTTTCACGCTGCCGGGACGTTTTGGGTACGAAACCGGGTGGCGGGCTTGATCAGTTCGCATCGAACGATCTCCGCTGCCCGGATGATCTTCCAAACCCTGCCGTTTCGGGGGTCGCGCGAGGGCCGCGGGGTGTCGTATGGTCTCCCGTTTGGCGAAGCCGGCAAGAATCACAGTGCCGTGGTCCGTGGCGCTGCCTGCGCCGGTGGCGGGTGAACGCGGCACAGGAGGGAACGGGCGATGGGACTCGACAACGTCGCGGTCCGGTGGCCGCGTACGGGGCGGTTCTACGAACCCGTCCCGGCGGATGAGTTCGCCGACTTCGCCAAGTTCGCCGCATCCGCTCCGCCGCAAGCCGGGCCGGCAGCGGCCCTCGCGAGTCACATCGCAAGGACCGCGACGGTGCGTGCGGGCGCCTACACGGACCTGGTTGACCTGCTCCTCGGGCTGGAGGGCGTGCTCTACGCCACCGACGCCGAACTCGACGTCGACGACGAGGATCCGGTGATCGACCCGGATGGCTGCGCCTGGATCGCCGGCGGTCTGGAGAAGTTCGTCGCCAGCCACGGCCCGTTGGGCGCCACCGTGACCTTCGACACCATCACCACCGTCCTGCGGTCCGCTCTGTCCGGCGCAGCGCGACAGGCCAGTGACCAGCTCCGGTGGCTCGAGACCCGCATCGATGCCCTCAAGGACGAGCACGGCCATCCTCCGCAGTGGAACTTCTCGCTCCTGGAGTTGGATGTCCTCGCCCACTTCTTCCGCCGGTGCACCGACCGCAACTTCGCCGTCTACGCCGACTACTAGGAGCGAGGTATGGCGCTGCCGCCTTTGCCCCGTTAGCCGTAGGTGTCTCGGGGCCCCCGCCCCCGTACCCGCTTTGGGCCCTTCGCCCAGGACGGTGTGACCGGTCCATGGACATGCAATGCCTTGACCACGTCTCGCCCGACCTCGCCAGCGATGCGCGGCAACAGCTTGCCGGTGAGTAGGCGCAACTGCGTCGCCCACGCGGTGGATTCGGCCTCGATGGTCAGCTCGCCGTCCTCGAGCTTCACCGGTCGACAGTGCCCGGCCAGATCTGTACCGACGACCGCGTCCCAGGCACCGAAGATTCGGGCCTCCGCCGCCGGGCGCTGCCACCCGCGGGCCTTGACCAGCTTCGCCAACAGTTCGCCGAACGGCTGTGGGTCGCGTGAGTCAGGACCCGGACCCGAGTATCCGGACCGCCGCCCGCGTCCGCCACCCGAGGTGGTCGACCGCCGACCCGCCGCTCGTTCACCGCGCTTGGACCGGGCCGCGTCCAGAACCGCTCGAGCAAGCTCGGGTCCGCTGGAATCGCCGACGGCTCGATCTGCCTGGGCCGGCTCCATCGGTTCATCGGACACGTCGCACCTCACCGTCGCCGACCACGTAGCGCGCGCCGGCCAGCGCCGCCGGCACGTCGTCCTCCACCGCGCACGTGACGAGGACCTGGCTCGCCGTGGCTACGAGATCGGCGAGTCGCTCGCGCCGGCCGGAGTCCAGTTCGGCGAAGACGTCGTCGAGGACGAGCACTGGCTCGATGCCCTCCCCGCGGAGCAGCTCGAACGCGGCCAGACGCAGCGCGAGCGCCAGCGACCACGACTCGCCGTGACTCGCATACGCCTTCGCCGCGAGCTCGCCCAAGGTCAGCGTGAGATCGTCCCGGTGCGGACCGACCAGCGTGACTCCACGCTCCACTTCGGAGCTACGTACCTCGACCAGGGCCTGGCCGAGTCGCTCCTCGATCGCCGCCCTGTCGAGATCCACGGGCGTTGCGTCCAGCCACGACTTGGCGTCGTACGCGATTCGCGCCTCGCCTCTTCCCGCGCTCACGGCGTCGTACGCCTTGGCCACGTGTGTGGCGAGCGCCGTGCAGAGATCCAGCCGTCCGGCGATCAGGTCAGCACCGTGCTGCGCCAGATGGGCGTCCCAGACGTCCAATGTGGACAGATCTGCGCTTCGGCCGCCTGTTCCGCCGACCTTGCGGGCGAGGTAGGCGGTACGCAGAAGTGCGTTGCGTTGTTTCAGCACGCGCTCGTAGTCGGACCGCACGCCGGCATAGCGCGGTTGGCGCTGCACGAGCAGGTCGTCCAGATAGCGGCGCCGCTCGGCCGGATCGCCGCGCACGAGCGCGAGGTCCTCGGGGGCGAACAGCACCAGCCGGAGGGCGCCGATGATGTCGCGCGGCCTGGTCACCGGCGCCCGACCCAGTCTGGCGCGGTTCGCCTTGCCCGGGACTATTTCCAGCTCGACCAACAGCTCACGCTCGTCATGCACGATCACGCACCGAATGATGGAACGCTCCGCGCCGACCCGAATGAGGGGCTGGTCGCTCGAGACGCGATGACTGCTGAGGTTGGCGAGATAGCCGAGCGCCTCGACCAGGTTCGTCTTACCGTTGCCGTTCGGACCGACCAGGACGCTTGGGCCCGGCTCGAACTCGACCTCGCCGAGCGGATACGAGCGGAAGTCGGTCAACTCGAGCCGCCGCACGTACACCGCTACTCCTCCCTGACCGCGTGGCCACCGAACTGCTTGCGCAGGGCCGCGACGGCCTTCATGGCGGGCGAGTCGTCCTGCCGGGACAGGAACCGGGCGAACAGGGACGCGGCGATAACATTCGTGGGCACCGCGAGCCGGATCGCCTCTTCGACCGTCCAGCGCCCCTCGCCGGTATCCTCGGCGTAGCCACGAAGGCCGGACAGATCAGGATCCTCCTCCAGCGCTCGGTCGAGAAGGTCGAGCAACCACGACCGGATGACGGTTCCCTCCCGCCAGGATTTGATGACACCCGGAACGTCATTGACGAACTCTGACGCCCGCAACAGCTCGTACCCCTCGCCGTACGCATGCATCAGGGCGTACTCGATGCCGTTGTGCACCATCTTGGAGTAGTGGCCGGCGCCGACCGGCCCGGCGTGCACGAAGCCGAAATCGCCGGCCGGCTTCAATGCCTCGAAGATCGGCATCAGACGACGCACGTGCGCGACGTCCCCGCCGACCATGAGCGCGTATCCGTTCTCCCGTCCCCAGACGCCGCCGGAGACGCCGACGTCGATGTACCCGATCCCCCGTTCGGCCAGCCGGGCGGCTCGGGGCCGATCCTCGGTGTAGCGGGAGTTGCCGCCGTCCACGATGACGTCGCCCTCGCTCAGCTCTGGTGCGAGCTGATCGATCGTCTGCCCGGTCACCGTCGAAGGCACCATGACCCAGATCGCGCGCGGAAGAGCCATCTTCTCTACGAGTTGAGCGAAGCTGGCGACGTCGGAGACAGCTGGGTTCCGGTCGTACCCGATCACCTCGTGGCCGGCGGCGCGAAGCCGAGCGGCCATATTGCCGCCCATGCGCCCGAGCCCAACCAACCCAAGCTGCATGATCCCCTCCCGGCGGGCAACGTTACCCGACCAGGCTCACGTCCCAACTCGCATAGGCATGATCAGGTATCGGTAGCCGGGAATGGGTTCGCCGTCCTCACCCGCCGGGCTGATGACCGCGGGCTTCATGGCCGTGGTAAACGAGATCAGCACGACCGGAGCGTCGAGCACGGAAAGACCGTCAAGCAGGTATCCGGGGTTGAACGCGACCGTCAATGGCTCACCGGAGAACTCGCCCTCCATCGCCTCACTCGCCCGCGCGTCCTCGCTGCTCCCGGCCTCGATGACCACCTCGCCCTCGCTGAAGCTCAATCGGACCGGCGTGGTCCGGTCGGCCACGAGCGCGACTCGCTTGACCACCTCGGTGACGGCGGCGACATTCAGCTTGGATCGCGCGTTGTGCTGGTCGGGGAAGAGCGAGCGAATCTTCGGGAAGTCGGGGTCGAGCAGCCGGCTCGTCGTGCGGCGTGAACCTCCGGCGAACCCGATCATCCCCTCGCCCACGCCGCCCCGGGACAGTGCCAGCGTCACTTCGCCACCCAGTGGCCCGAGCGTCTTGGCGGTATCCGAGAGCGTGCGGGCCGGCACCAAAGCCTGCACATTCACGCCGTCTTCCTTCGGGCGCCACGAGATCTCACGTATCGCCGCCCGGTACCGGTCGGTGGCCAGCAACGACAGCGTCGTCCCGTCGAGTTCCATGCGCACGCCCGTGAGCATCGGAATCGTGTCGTCCCGCCCCGCGGCGATGGCGGCCTGCGCCACCGCAAGCGCGAATGTCGACGCGTCGATGATGCCGGCCATCTCCGGCATCGCCGGCAGCGTGGGATAGTCCTCAACCGGCATGGTGGGCAGCGTGAACCGCGCGCTGCCGCAAACGAGTTCAACGTGAGTCCCGACTGCGGCGACCTCGACGGGTTTGGCGGGCAACGCCTTTGTGATCTCGGCGAGCAACCGGCCCGAGACGAGCGCCGCGCCGTCCGAGTCGGCCTGCACTCCGACCGTGACCTGGCTCGACACCTCGTAGTCGAATCCGCTGACGGTGAGCTGACCATCTGACACCCGCATCAGCACGCCGGCGAGAACTGGGACGGACGGTCGAGTGGGCAGGCTCTTGGCCGTCCACGCGACGGCGTCGGCGAGCACATCACGCTCAACCCGGAACTTCATGCGATGCCTCCTGCGGGGAAGGATTCGATTCTGTCCTGCCGCGGGCTTGCCGCGCTAGCCGGCAAACCACGCGTATTTTGGCTGACTGAGGTTGGTTCAGCATCCACAGCCCCGATGATTATCTTGGACTTATTAATGAGATAACCCGTCATCGTCGTCGGTGCTGTGGAACATGGGGATGACTCGCGACTGCGCAGCCCAGGCGCCTTCACGGTCGGTGGACATCCTGTGTACGAGTCGGTGGCCAACCCTGTCGTCCGTCCACATTACGTCGGGCGTACGACGCTTTCCCCAGCCGTCCACAGCGTCGTCCACGGGTTTTCCCCGGAATATGGACCCGCTTGTGGACGAGCGCCGGTCACCCCTTGTCCATCTCATGGCTACCAAGCGAACAGGTCCACAGCGTCGTCCCCAGGATCTATCCACAGGTTGTGGACAAAGTTCGACGCGGGAACAGAGCACGGCGTCGACTGGAGCGGTCATGCTGACTGTTTGATTCGGTTGGTGAGCTCGGCGATCTGATTGAACAGCGATCGCTTCTCGGCCATCTGCTGGCGGATCTTTCGATCGGCGTGCATGACGGTCGTGTGGTCACGTCCGCCGAAGGCCTGGCCGATCCGCGGCAGCGACAAATCGGTGAGCTCACGGCAGAGGTACATCGCGACCTGGCGCGCGTTGACCAACGCCCGGGAGCGGGATTGGCTACATAGGTCCTCGATGCTGATGCCGTAGTACTCCGATGTCGTCTGCATGATCAGATCTGCCGTGATGTCTGGCCCGGCTCGGTCTGGAAGGAAGTCGCCGAGGACCTCCTCGGCGAGGGCTAGGTCGACACCAGACCGGTTGAGGCTGGCGAACGCGATGACCCTGATCAACGCGCCCTCGAGTTCGCGGATGTTTCGCGTGATGCGGTTCGCGATGAACTCCAGCACCTCGGGTGGGGCGAGTATCCGCTCCTGGGCGGCCTTCTTTGACAGGATCGCGAGGCGGGTCTCGAGGTCGGGAACCTGGATGTCGGCGATGAGTCCCCACTCGAACCGCGTCCGCAGGCGGTCCTCGAGCGTGGCCAACTGCTTGGGAGAGCGGTCGGACGTGATGACGATCTGCTTCTCCGCATTATGCAGAGTGTTGAACGTATGGAAGAACTCCTCCTGGGTGCGTTCGCGGTTCTCCAGGAACTGGATGTCATCGATGAGGAGGATGTCGACGTCGCGGTAGCGGCGCTGGAACGCGCTGGTCTTGTCGTCGCGCAGGCTGTTGATGAAGTCGTTGGTGAACTCTTCGGTCGATACGTACCGGATCGACTTGGCGGTCTCGATCGTCGTGGCGTAGTGACCGATCGCATGGAGGAGGTGCGTCTTCCCGAGCCCGGAACTTCCGTAGATGAACAGCGGGTTGTACGCCTTAGCCGGCGCTTCAGACACGGCAACGGCGGCCGCCTGGGCGAACCGGTTGGAGGAGCCGACGACGAACGATTCGAACGTGTACTTCGGGTTGAGGCGGTTGCCGCCGTCGGTGCTCGGCCGGCGCTCGTCGCGATGATGCAACCCGGCATGGGTGGGAGGAGCTGCGGGGCGGACCGCTCCGTCGACCGTGAAGCGCACAGGTTCGTTGTCGTGAGCGCTGCCGGCGCCGGGTTCGAACCCGGCCGCGATGGAATCGCGCGCAGGCTTAGGAACCGGCACCATGGCCACTGCTGCTGTCGGGGCGGTAAGCGCGTTGCGGTCGCCCTCCTCGGGAGGCTTCACGATGACTGCGACCTGGACGGCCCGACCCAACTGGCGCGAGAGCGCCTCGGTGATGGCTGGGCGAAGTTGCGACTCGATCACCTCTCGCGTGTACGCGTCCGGAACGGACAAGAGCGCGGTGTCATCCACGATCGCCCGAAGGTGGGTCAAGCGCAGGTATGCCCTTTTCTGGTGCGAAACGATCTCCCCGTTCAGCAGTTCGGTCGCCGCGCTCCACGTCGCGCTAAGGTCCGCCGTCTCTGTCACCGTCGCCGTCCCACTCCCGTGTCCTCGTGGCCACATCCGACTCCTGGCACAGGCGCCGATCGCAAACCGCGCCGGTAGCAACGTGCCTGGGCACGGCCTGCGTGCCGTCGCCGCCGCGCATCGTCCACAGGTTTGTCCACAGCCTGTGTATCGACCGAAAGTCGATGGTTATGGCACCATCGGCCGGATTTTGGACGATTCCCCTTCGCAGCGAGCGATGAGGAAGTTAGTTTGGTTTTGCCCCGAGTTATGCCCGAAACCGGTTCGCTGTTCTGGTCCGCAACCGCGCCACGCTAACAGCGTTGTCCACACCGGCTCAACCGCCATCCGGCTATGCGGTTGCGGCCGGTTCAGCGTTCATTGCCGGAGGCCATGCCCGGAAGATGGACTTGCGCGCGATCGTGCGCGGTGGGTTGGCTTTTGCTTGGGGAATTGGACCGAGTAGCCTAGAGCGGTCACCCGGCTGAGCGGGCCGGGCGGAGGTCGTGCGCGCCCGCAGACATCGCATCTGCGCCACGCGGCCGCGGTAGGACTCAGGTGCACGGAAGGCAGCCACAGTGAGTAAGCGCACGTACCAGCCGAACAACCGCCGGCGCGCAAAGACCCACGGCTTCCGCCTGCGCATGCGCACCCGTGCCGGGCGCGCGATCCTCTCGTCGCGCCGGTCAAAGGGGCGCACTCGCCTCTCGGCCTGAGCGGCCGCCATGCGAGTGCGGACCAACCAGCCGGCCAAGGACTGACGTGCTTCCCTCCGCCCAGCGACTACGGCGAGGCGCTGATTTCGCCACGGTGGTCCGCGCCGGGCGGAAGGCGGGCTCGGGTGCCATCGTCGTCCACATCGCAGGGCTACAGCCGAGCACCGACAGCGCGCAACCACCCGTGCGAGCGGGATTCGTCGTCCCTCGATCCGTGGGTTCCGCGGTCGTCCGCAACAAGGTCCGTCGTCGGTTACGCCACCTCGCGAGGGACGTCCTACTAGAACTGCCCCCCGGAACAGATCTCGTCATCCGGGCGTTGCCCCCAGCCGCGGACCGGTCATACGAGCAACTGAGTCGTGATCTCAACAAGGCGATCAGCGCGGCCAGATCACGCGGCCGAACGTCGGGCCGTGTCCGTTCGATCGATCACGGGAGGGGGGCAAGACCATGAGCACCGTCACACCGGAGCAGCACGATTCTGTTCCTGCGGATGTGCCGCGCGCCACGGGCCTGCTCGCCCGAATTCTCTCTTTTCCGATCGTCGCGTACCGTCGATGGGTAAGTCCGGGACTGCCACCCCGCTGCCGGTTCTACCCGTCGTGTAGCGAGTACGCGTTGACCGCGATCGCGACGCATGGGCCGCTGCGCGGCCTCGGACTCACAATCTGGCGGCTCCTGCGCTGCCAGCCATTCCACCCCGGTGGGATCGACCACGTACCACCCCCGCGGACTCCTAGATCCCGACGGAATGGCCGCGACGATGTGACTGGAGCTGTGACCAGATGATGGACTGGATCTACATCGCCATCTCGTGGATCCTTCTGCGCTGGCACGACCTGTTTGATGCGATCCTGCCGGACCGCAGCTTCCTGGCCACGAACTGGGACTGGATCCTCGCGATCGTCTTCCTGGTGATCACGGTCCGGATCATTCTCTTCCCGGTCTTCGTCAAACAGATCCGTTCGCAGCGGGCGATGCAGGCCCTGCAGCCGAAGATGAAGGAACTGCAGGAGAAGCACAAGGGCGACCAGCAGACCCTCCGCGAAGAGATGATGAAGCTCTATCAGTCGGAGAAGGTCAACCCGCTCATGGGCTGTCTGCCCATGTTCCTGCAGATCCCGGTCTTTCTGGGTCTGTTCCACGTACTGCGCCGGCTCGACCCGGTACAGACGATCAATACGACGCTTTACGGCTGGCGACAGGATCAATGGGATAGCGCGGCCGTGGCACGGCTGTTCGATGCGCCGATTGCGTCGAAGTTCGCTTCGAATACCGCGGAGCTCGTGATCTTGAACGCGAACGGGGTCGTGGTCAAGGTCGTCGCGGGCGTTCTTGTCCTCATCATGATGACGACGACGTACCTGACCAGCCGTCAGATGATCCTAAAGACCGGCTGGTCGCAGGATCCCCAGCAGCGCATGATCCAGAAGCTGATGCTCTACGGCATCCCAATTTCGCTGCTGCTCTCCGGCTGGTACTTCCCGATCGGTGTGATCATCTACTGGGTGACCCAGAACCTCTTCTCCCTCGGCCAGCAGCACTGGGTTCTGCACAAATATCCGCCGCCGATCACCGCGGGCAACATCCCGATGAAGGCGACGAAGGCAGCGGCTCCGACGAAGTCCTCCAATAGCGTGATCTCGCGGGTAACCCGGTTCCTGTCCATTCGGTCCAACGGTGCCGGATCGGGGGCCGCCGGCAGCCCGGCGGCGGGTAACGGATACGTCGGACCGGTCCAGCCGGCGACGAAGTCGGGCCTCTTCCGGCGTCGCCAGGACGCGACGGCCAAGCCTCAGCCACCGGTCGTGGAGACCAGATCGCTGGCACCTAAGCCCGGAGCCAAGCCCGTGCAACCCAAGCAGGCGTCGGCCGATGGCGCCGCGAAGCCCCAGCCGGACAAGCAGGCGGCCACGCCCGGAGCCCAAAAGCCGGCAGCTCAAAACGCCGCAGCTCAAAAGGCCGCAGCTCAAAAGGCCGGAGCACAAAAGAGCGGAGCACAAAAGACCGGGGGCCCGAAGACCGGTAGTCAGAAGTCCGGAGTACAGAGGAAGACCACCGCGACGCCCCGCAAGGGGTCCGCGGGCAGAAAGGGCGGTCCCAAGCGCTAGGCGGGTCGATTCGGCCCGGGCTGCGATCCGAAGTCGCCTCCGACGCCCGTACTCGTGGACGACAATCATGAGTACGGGTGACGAGGCGTGCCGGAGTCCGTACGCTCGGTGGCGTCTCCCCTCGGCTGCGGAGACCTCCCCTCGCAGACGTTCTCGTCTCGACGCCGTGGCGCCCGGACGAGCTGTGACGGCGCTGGTGAAACGGCGCCCCTAGCCTCGGAGAAGAAACCCGTGACCAACGCGACCAACTCCTCGGATGAGCCAGAGGAGTACCCGACGCCTATGGACGATGTCGACGACATTGAATTCGAGTCGGCCGATGACGAGCCCGACGAGCGCAAATCCGCCTCCGAATTCGATGCGCCCGAGTCGCCAGGCGACGAGGCGAAGCCCGCCGAGCCGAGCGACTCCGATCTCTTCCGGCAGAGTGAAATCGCTGCCGACTACATCGAGGGCCTGCTCGACATCCTCGACTTTGACGGCGACATCGACGAGCTCGTCCAGAATGGACGACCGATGGTTGAGGTCGTCGGTGGGCGTCTGAACAACCTCATCGGTGTCCGCGGGGCGACCCTCGAGGCGCTTCAGGAGTTGAGCCGCCTAGCCGTCTATCGGCAGACCGGCGAGCCGTCGCGACTCCTTCTGGACGTCGGGGGATTCCGAGCGGCGCGCCGTAAGGAGCTCGTCGCGGTGGCGAAGAACGCTGCGGAGAAGGTGAAGCAGCATGGCGAGTCGGTACGTCTCGAGCCGATGTCGGCGTTCGAGCGCAAGTGCGTGCACGACGTCATCAACGCGATGACCGGCGTGGAGAGTGAATCCGAAGGCATCGAACCAAGCCGCCGCATCATCGTTCGCCTCGCCGAGGAATGACCCTCCTCCCCACCCTTCGCCGATCATGATTTAGAGGTCATGATCGGCGACATTCCGCGACGCTCGGATCATGATCACGGAGATCTTGGAGTGACGGCCGGCGCGCGAGCCGCGGCGACAAGTCGTCCGCTAGTCGAAGATCATCTATGTCTTGATCCCGTGGGCACTCGTTCGGCTGGCAAGATTGTCGTGCGGAGGCGAGCGGGTCGGGCAAGCGCTCGTTGGCGCTGTGACTGAATGGACGCCATGGTCAAACCACCGGCCGGTAGACGATCGTTGGACAATCTCCTCGTGAGCCAGGGCGCGCGGACGAACGGTCGATCAATAATCGGCCGGGCAGGGATCGTTCGGTGAGCGATCCGCCCGCCAACGATCTGCCCGCCAAAGGGCGACATCAACATCGCGACCCAGTTCACGAGCGATCGCGCGGTGAGCCGCCCGCGGCGATCCCAATTCGGCCGACTGATCCCCAACCTGGTCCGGACGACCTGCCGGCGGCCGAGCGGCTGTTGGGCGATCGACTGGCGCTCGCTGTCACGTACGCCGGTCTGCTGATTGGGGATGGAGTCCTGCGCGGACTGATAGGCCCGCGTGAGGCGACTCGGATTTGGAGCCGGCACCTGCTCAACTGCGCTGCGGTCGAGGAACTGCTTCCAGTCGATACGCGGATCATCGACGTCGGCTCGGGGGCCGGGCTTCCCGGCTTGGTCCTGGCGATCGCGAGGCCGGACATCTCGGTTGTGCTGGTCGAGCCTCTGGCACGGCGTGCGGCGTTCCTCAGCGAAACGGTCGAGGCGCTTCGACTCGAGCGAGTTGAGGTTGTACGGGCCCGCGCCGAGGATTGTGCTCCCGGCCGTGGTCGGCTCGGGCTCGCGCCGGCCGATGTTGTCACGGCTCGGGCGGTCGCACCGCTGGATCGCCTGGCCGCGTGGTGCCTGCCGCTGGCCGTCATCGGGGGCCGGGTATTGGCGCTCAAGGGAGAGTCCGCAGCCGACGAGGTCGTGACGCACCGCGAGGCGATCATGCGGCTCGGCGGAGCGATGCCGGCCGTACGCCAATGCGGCGTGGGCCTGATCGTCCCACCAACCACCGTCGTTGAGATCACCCATCAGTTCAACCGCGCCACCAACGAGCGGATAAAGCGGAAGCCTTCCAGGCGTGGCCGCGGCAGCGACCCTTCGTAGCTTCGGAGCTGGGGCTTCAAATCATCAGAGCACAGGTTCGGTACGCCTCAATCCTGTCCACTGTGCACACTGTTCGGTCCAAGAGCGTCGTCGGTCCAAGAGCGTCGCCGCTGCCACAGGGTGAACGATCCTATTTGGCCAGTCGCGTCGGCGCTAAATGGCGATGCGCTCGCCACCCGTCGTAGGACGCCGTCGAGGGTTTGCCCGCTTCCAAACCCTTTGTTCAGAGGCACGCGAAAACCCGACCCGAACGGCGGGGCGGTGGTCGTAGCCTTGTCGCGACTGCCGCCGTAGGCTGGCCGAGCGTCGCCATCACGGATCGACCCACAACGAGCGCGCCCGACACCCGGACCATCGAGGCGGATCCGATCCGATCCGGCCGGCTCTCGGCTGGTGGACGCTGGCGGTGCACAACCATCCACATCAGACGAGGATGAGACGGTGCAGAAGAACGGTTCCCACGACGGCCAATGGGTCAGCCAGTCGAGCCCCGGCCCGGCGAGTCTCGCCGATGTTTCACGTGAAACTCACCATCCGGCAACGATCATCGGAGGCCGGGGATTGCTCGCGTCCGACGAAGGACAACCCCGCGGATATGTAGGCTTCGGCTTCGGCGTCGGAGCGATTGGGAAAGTGATCCCGGTGGGTCCTCGCGCAATGACGGACCGTCAGCCGAACGCGAGGAACGTCTCCGAACCCACCAGCGCGATGCCGGTTTACGAGGCATCCGGCGGACCAAACACGATCGTGTCCGCCGCCGGCCATCGCGGACAGACCGCGGAGATGGACAGCGTTCGGCAGTCCCGTGTGCCCGAGGATCCACCGCTCGCACAAGAGGCCAAACGCGCGGTGCAGATCCTCAATCCGAGCGGCGAGATTCAGATGCCTCGGCCGCCGAAGACGCGCATCCTCTGCGTCGCGAACCAGAAGGGCGGCGTGGGTAAGACGACGAGTGTCGTGAACGTCGCCGTCGCCCTGGCCCTTCATGGCAACCGGGTACTGGTCATCGACCTCGACCCCCAGGGCAACGCGTCGACGGGATTGGACGTCCCCCATCACGCGGCCATTGCCGACGTGTACGACTGCCTGGTCTCTGAGACACCTATGGCGGACGTGGTCCAGGCCGTGTCGGGCATACCTAATCTGTGGTGCGTGCCCGCCACGATTCATCTCGCTGGCGCCGAGATCGAACTCGTCTCCATGGTTGCCCGGGAGTCTCGGCTGTTGCGGGCACTGGAGGGCAACACGATCAAGTACGACTACATCTTCGTCGACTGCCCGCCGTCGCTCGGCCTGCTGACGGTCAACGCACTCGTCGCGGCGCAAGAGGTGATGATCCCGATCCAGTGCGAGTACTACGCCCTCGAGGGCGTGCAGCAGCTGAGCAACAACATCCAGCTCGTGAAGAACCATCTGAACCCCGCGCTCGAGGTGACGACGGTGCTCCTCACTATGTACGACCGGCGCACCCGGCTGGCGGATGCAGTCGAGCATGACGTGCGGGCTCATTTCGGGGATCGTGTTCTGACCGCCGTGATCCCCCGCAACGTCAGGGTGTCCGAGGCTCCCAGCTACGGTCAATCCGTGATGACATACGACCCGGGCTCTCGTGGTGCGACGAGCTACTTCGAGGCCGCACTCGAGATCGCGACCAGGGGGGCCACCGTTGGAGGCGCCAGATGACCGCCAAGGCCAAGGGTGGCCTCGGCCGCGGTCTGGGCGCGCTGATTCCTCAAGGCCCGCCGGTCGCGGTCGCTCCCCCGCGTGCTGAAAGCGCGTCCCGGGCCGCGACGGCGGGGCAGGACACCCGGGGGTCCTCGTACGACGCAGGCGCCCTGGCGCCTGTTCCGGGCGCGCGGTTTGCCGAGGTCCATGTCAACACGATCGCGCCGAACGCGCGCCAGCCACGGCAGGTCTTCGACGAAGAGTCGATGGAGGAGTTGAAAGCCTCCATCGAGGAGGTTGGACTCC